>NZ_OZ038523.1:1742500-2083640 GCF_964036595.1 Tenacibaculum sp. 190524A05c
CTAAAATTGAAAAGCAATTTTTAGAAAGAGCAAGAGAAAAAGCAGAATTCAAAATGCGATCTGTAACAAAAGATGAAGCATTAACATATTATAAAGATCAAGACAATATATATAAGGTAGAACTTATAGAAGGACTTGAAGATGGAGATATCACATTTTGTGACCACAGTAACTTCACAGATCTTTGTCGTGGAGGACATATTCCAAACACTGGAATTATCAAGGCTATTAAAATAATGAATGTAGCTGGTGCGTATTGGAGAGGAGATGAAAAGAACAATCAGCTTACACGTATATATGGTATCTCTTTCCCTAAGCAAAAAATGCTAACAGAATATTTAGATCTTTTAGAAGAAGCTAAAAAAAGAGATCATAGAAAATTAGGAAGAGAACTTGAGTTATTTACATTTTCCCAAACTGTAGGTCAAGGCCTTCCTTTATGGTTACCAAAAGGAGCTGCTTTAAGAGGTAGATTAGAAGACTTTTTGAAAGCTGCTCAAAAGAAAGCAGGATATGAAATGGTAATGACACCTCATATTGGACAGAAAGAACTTTATGTTACTTCAGGACATTATGCTAAATATGGTGAAGACAGTTTCCAACCAATCACTACACCAAAAGATGATGAAGAGTTTTTACTAAAACCTATGAACTGTCCTCATCACTGTGAAGTTTATAATTTCAAACCATATTCATATAAAGACTTGCCAAAACGTTTTGCTGAATTTGGTACTGTATATAGATACGAACAAAGTGGAGAACTTCATGGATTAACAAGAGTAAGAGGTTTCACTCAGGATGATGCGCATATTTTTTGTACTCCTGATCAATTAGATTCTGAATTTAAAAATGTAATCGATCTAGTATTATATGTATTCACATCATTAGGTTTTGAAAATTTCACAGCACAGGTATCTGTTCGAGATCCAGAAACTCCTGAAAAATATATTGGTAATACCGATAATTGGGAAAAAGCAGAACAGGCAATTATAAATGCTGCAAAGGATAAAGGGCTTAACTATGTAATTGAACCAGGTGAAGCTGCTTTCTACGGACCAAAGTTAGACTTTATGGTGAAAGATGCTTTAGGTAGAAGTTGGCAATTAGGCACAATTCAGGTTGATTATAATTTACCTGAAAGATTTGACCTAACATATAAAGGTAGTGACAACCAACTTCACAGACCTATTATGATTCACCGTGCTCCTTTTGGATCAATGGAAAGATTTATAGCAATTCTATTAGAGCACACTGGAGGTAATTTCCCTCTATGGTTAACACCAGAACAAGTTATTGTACTGCCAATCAGCGAGAAATACGAAAAATATACCGAAAAAGTTTTACATTTGTTAGAAAATTCCGAAATTCGCGCCCTCGTAGACAATAGAAATGAAAAAACTGGTCGTAAGATTAGAGATGCTGAAGTAAGCAAAATCCCTTTCATGATTATTGTTGGAGAGAAAGAAGAGCAAGATGGCACAGTATCTGTAAGAAAGCATGGTGAAGGTGACATTGGAACTTTTACCATTGAGGAATTTGTTGTGTTAATTCAGAAAGAAATTCAAAAAACGTTAGTAACGTTTAACACAAATAATTAAATTAGATAATAATTTTAAATTAATAAGCCATAGCAATAAGAAGAAAAGGCGGTAGAAGACCCGCAAGAATTATTAAAGAAGATCAACATAGAATTAATGATAAGATTAGATATGTTGATGAAGTTCGTCTGGTAGGCGACAACGTAGAAGTAGGTGTTTATCCACTAGCGAAAGCTAAAGAAATAGCTCGTGAGTTAGAGTTAGACTTAGTTGAAATTTCACCAAAAGCTGTTCCCCCAGTCTGTAAAGTAATAGACTACAAGAAATTCTTATACGAACAGAAGAAACGTGAAAAAGCACTAAAAGCTAAAGCTACAAAAGTAGTGGTTAAAGAAATTCGTTTTGGTCCTCAAACTGATGATCATGATTATGAATTTAAAAAGAAGCACGCTATTAAGTTTTTACAAGATGGAGCTAAATTAAAAGCATACGTGTTTTTTAAAGGACGCTCGATTGTATTTAAAGAACAAGGTCAGATTTTATTATTGAAGCTAGCTCAAGAATTAGAAGACTATGGTAAAGTAGAGCAAATGCCGAAATTAGAAGGTAAAAGAATGATTATGTTCATAGCACCTAAAAAGGTAAAATAAATAGATAGTTTCTATCTAAGACAATAATATAAGCAAGATAAAACGACAGCAAAAGATGCCTAAAATGAAAACTAAATCTAGTGCCAAGAAACGTTTTAAGTTGACTGGTTCTGGAAAGATCAAAAGAAAGCACGCGTTTAAGAGTCATATCTTAACTAAGAAGTCTAAGAAACGTAAGCTTGCATTAACACACTCTACGTTAGTACACAAATCTGACGAGGGTAACATTAAGCAACAATTATTATTAAAATAATTGTTAGCTAGGTAGTAAATTAATTATTAACCATGGAGTTGGGCTCATCAAGTGCTATTTAATTAGCCGCCTACTACAAAAAACAAAGAATTATGCCAAGATCAGTAAATTCAGTAGCTTCAAGAAATAGAAGAAAGAAAATCTTGAAGCAAGCAAAAGGTTACTTTGGACGTAGAAAAAACGTTTATACAGTAGCAAAGAACGCGGTTGAAAAAGGGTTACAATACGCTTACCGTGATCGTAAAAACAAAAAGAGAAACTTCCGTTCTTTATGGATCCAACGTATTAACGCTGGAGCTCGTCAGTACGGAATGTCTTATTCACAGTTTATGGGTAAAGTAAAAGCTAATGATATCGAGTTAAACCGTAAGGTTTTAGCTGATTTAGCTATGAACAATCCAGAAGCTTTTAAGGCAATTGTAGATAAAGTAAAATAAGTTTAATAATCTTGCTTATACTAAAAACCCAAACTTTTCCGTTTGGGTTTTTTTAAATTAATTCGAAATCTTATAACTAATCAATGAAAATCGTTAACCTAATCATAGTAACTTTATTTTGTTCAAGTGTTTTTGCTCAAACACAATTAACCAAGAAACAGCAGCTAGATGCTTTGCCTAATACTGTAGAAAATCAGTTTATCAAAGCCTATGGAAAAGCTAGTAATTGGAGAGAGTACAAAATGATTACTAGACCAGATTTTCAAACTCTTCAAAAAAACATTCTTGACAGTGTAATTTCTTTGAAGAAAAATATTACTACAAAACAACTAAAGATAAACGAACAAGAAAAAAGTATTCTTGCCCTAAATGAGAAAATAGAAACTTTGAGTAATAATTTAAATTCTTCTATTGATAAAGAAAATAAAATCAACTTTATCGGTATTGGAATGACTAAAAACTCATACAATTTATTATTGTGGTCAATTATAACAGTGTTAGCTATTACTACTGTATTTTTCATCTTACGTTTTAAAAACAGTAATAGTTTAACTAAAGCCGCTAAGACTAATTTGGCAGAAATTGAAGAGGAATTTGAATTACATCGAAAAAAATCATTAGAAAAAGAACAAAAACTAAGAAGACAATTACAAGACGAAATCAACAAACAACGAGGAGTGTAACATCTTGTATCAATATATTTGTAAACCGAGTACAGCTTATGTATTCGGTTTTTTTATTTTAATTAATAGCTTGAGAGTATTCTTTTAATCTTCTGATAAAATATGTCCAACCAGCCTTGCAACTTTCATAGGTAAATTCAGGAATCTCAGACGGGAAATTACTAATACCTTCTGCTATAATTCTCAACTCTGTATTACCTTCAAATGTTTTATCTAACACAAAGCTCACACTAGAATCTTTTTCACTATATTCTGGATATCTCCATTTATAAGTTATCAACCTTCCTTTAATCACTTCCACAATTTCCCAAGAATGCAAAAAAGATCTTGAATCTGAAACAACAGTAAATTCAGTTTTAAAACCAACCTCTGGTTTAAAATCTGGGATATTATCAAAAAACCAACGTTTCATATGGCCTAATTCAGTAATTAACTTCCATATCACATCGGTAGACTTATTCATCTGTTCTTTCACAATAACTTTATCCATAATTTAAAGGTAACTCAAAAAAACAAATCGAACTTTACGCTTTATTAAAAAAGTTCGCTAATATAATGGTATAAAAGCAACAAAAAATTGGGTTTTCCTAATTGTTATACTATATTTGCACGTTTTTAAAAAGAAGTCATTTAAATTATTGAAGATGCAAAACAAAGGTCTAATTAGATTATTTGCAATCCTTTTCGGATTAGTAAGTTTATACCAATTATCATTTACTTTTTTTGCTAACAAAGTAGAGAAAGCAGCTAATGCTTATGCTACTAGTAAAGTTAGCGATCAGAATGATGGTAGAGAACTTGCAAGATTTGAAAAGAAATACCGTGATAGTGTTGCAAATAAAGAAGTAATTGCAGGATTCACCTATGACGAAATCAGAGACAAAGAAATGAATCTTGGTCTTGATTTAAAAGGTGGTATCAATGCAATTTTACAAGTATCTGTAAAGGATATTTTACAAGGTTTATCAAATGAATCTCAGAATCCTGTTTTTACACAAGCGTTAAAAAATGCGGATGAAACTCAAAAAAACAGTCAAGACAATTATCTTGATATTTTCTACGACGAGTTCGAAAAAGCAAGTAACGGTTCTGTAAAACTAAGTGATCCAACTATATTCGGAAATAAATTACTTCGTGATAAAATTGACTTCAACAAAACTAACGAAGAAGTAAAACCAATTTTACAAGAAGAAATCAACACTTCTATTAATACTGCTTTTGAAGTATTACGTAGTCGTATTGATAAATTCGGGGTTGTTCAACCAAACATTCAAAGAATTGGAACTTCTGGAAGAATTCAAGTTGAATTACCAGGAGCAAAAGATATTGACAGAGTTAGTAAATTATTAGAAAGTACTGCTAAATTACAATTCTGGGAAGTATATTCTAATGCAGAAGTTCAAAACTTTTTCTTTGCTGCAAATGCAAAGGCTGCTGAACTTTTAAAAGAAAATACTGAAACTACTCAAGCAAAAGATACTACAAAAACTTCTGATAGTATTGAAGATTTAATCGCAGAAACAAGCGATTCTACAGAAGTTGCGAATCAAAAAAGCTTATTTACTTATTTATTCCCTAACGTAGCTCAAAACCAAAATCAGGTTAGCTCGTTAATCGCTCAAGCTAAAGTAATTGATACAGCTAAAGTAAATAGCTTATTAAAGAATAAAGAAATTAGAGCATTATTACCAGACAACTTACGTTATGCTAAATTCTTATGGGATTATAAAGCTCAACCAAGTGCTGATAAAACAACTGAAGTTATCGGTTTATATGCTGTAAAAGGTAACAGAAATGATGAAGCTCCAATTGAAGGAGACGTTATTGCTGATGCTAAACAAGATTACGATCAATTAAGTAAGCCAGTAGTTTCTATGTTAATGAATGGTGTAGGAACTAAGAAATGGGCTAAAATGACAGGTGAAAACGTAGGTAAATTCGTTGCTGTTGTATTAGATGATTATGTATACACTGCACCTGTTGTAAATGGAGCTATTACTGGAGGAAGTACTCAGATCTCTGGTGGTTCTATGACAGTAGAGGAAGCTCAAGATATTTCTACAGTATTAAAGGCTGGTAAATTACCTGCTCCTGCTAGAATTATTGAAGCAGAAGTTGTTGGGCCGTCTTTAGGTAAAGAAGCAATTACTGCAAGTATGTGGTCTTTCGCTTTAGCTATCTTATTAGTATTAGCTTGGATGGTTGTATACTATGGAAAAGCTGGTCTATATGCGAACATCGCATTAGTAGTTAACATCTTATTTATATTTGGAATTTTAGCTTCATTCAATTCTGTATTAACATTACCAGGTATTGCGGGTATCATTTTAACAATTGGTATGTCTGTGGATGCGAACGTAATTATTTTCGAAAGAATTAAAGAAGCCTTAAACTCAGGAAAAGGTTTATTAACTGCTGTTGAGGAAGGATTTAGTATTAAAGGAGCTTTATCAGCAATTATTGATGCAAACATTACTACCTTATTAACAGGTATCATTTTATATGTTTTTGGAACTGGACCAATTAAAGGTTTCGCTTTAACATTAATGATTGGTATTGCTACGTCTTTATTTACTGCAATTTTCATTACTCGTTTATTAGTTGATAGCGCAGTTGCTAAAGGAACAGATTTAACATTCAATACGAATATTTCTAAGAACTGGTTCAAAAACATCAATATTGAATTCTTACGAAAGCGTAAGTTAGCTTACGTTATTTCTGGAGGAATAATATTAGCTGGTTTAGTTTCTATCTTCACAGTAGGATTAAAACAAGGTGTTGATTTCAAAGGAGGTCGTTCTTATGTTGTACGTTTTAACCAACCAATGAAAGCTAACGAAGTTGCTTCTTCTTTAAAAGATGCATTCGGAACTGCTCCTGAGGTTAAAACTTATGGTTCAACTAACCAATTAAAGATTACAACTGTTTTCAAAATTGAGGACAAGAGTAAAGAAGTAGATGAATTAGTTCAAACTACTTTATATAATGGTTTAAAACCTTACTTAGGAGAATTAAGTTACGAGAACTTTAAGCCTGGTTTTGAAAAGTTAGGTAATCCACAAGGAATTATGAGCTACATGAAAGTAGATCCAACAATTGCCGATGATATTAAGCAAGCAGCTATTTGGGCAGTATTAGGATCATTAATTGTAGTATTCTTATATATCTTATTACGATTCAGAAAAGTATCTTTCTCTATTGGTGCAGTTGCCGCTGTATTCCATGATGTATTAATCGTATTAGGTATCTTCTCTATTTTATATAAGTTTATGCCATTTGATATGGAAATCGGACAATCATTTATCGCAGCAATTCTTACCGTAGTTGGATACTCGTTGAATGATACCGTGGTTATCTTTGATAGAATTAGAGAATACGCAGCAGGAAGTAAAACATTTACTGCTAGCTTAGTTGATAAAGCATTAAGTAGTACATTAGGTAGAACAATCAATACATCATTAACAACTATGTTAGTAATGTTAGCTATTTTCTTCTTCGGAGGAGATAGTATTAAAGGGTTTATGTTTGCTCTTATTATTGGTGTTCTTGTAGGTACGTACTCTTCTTTATTCGTTGCAACTCCAATTATGTTTGATGCAACTAAAAACAAAGAAAAAGAGACTAAAAAATAACTCGATATTCTAAAAATAAATTAACCGTTTTGTACCCACTGATTTATCAGTAGATCAAGACGGTTTTTTTATTTAATCCTTATATTTACAAGTATATGAGAATTAAAAAACTTCACGATTTATATTTCAAGCAACTTCTTGGTCAAGAAGAGATAACTTCAATAGTTAAATCGCTTGCTAAGCAAGTAAAAAAGGACTTACCACAAGGTGAGGTTCCTTTATTTGTAGGAATTTTAAACGGATGTTTTATGTTCGCCGCAGACTTTATTCGTGAGTATAAAGGTGACTGTGAAATTTCATTTGTAAAACTTGCATCATACGAAGGTGAATCTTCAACGGGAGATGTTAAACGTTTAATAGGAATAAATGAAGATTTAACAGGAAGAACAGTAATAATTCTTGAGGATATTATTGATACTGGAACAACGCTACATGAGATTTATGAAATCTTTAGAAGTACAAGTATCAAAGAACTGAAAATAGTAAGTCTTTTCTTTAAACCCGATGTATATAGAAAAGAATTACACATCAATTACATAGGAAAAAGCATTGAAGATAAATTTATAGTTGGGTATGGTCTAGACTACGATGGTTTAGGAAGAAACTTACCTGCTATATATCAATTAACAACAACACAACCCAAAATGAAAAACATAGTTTTATTCGGACCTCCAGGTGCCGGAAAAGGAACGCAGGCTGAATTATTAAAAGAAAAGTATCAATTAGTACATATTTCTACAGGTGATGTTTTTAGATTTAATATCAAAAACGAAACTGAATTAGGTGTATTAGCTAAGAAATTTATCGATGCTGGTGATCTAGTTCCTGATGAAGTAACTATTAACATGCTTAAAGCTGAAGTTAATAAGAATGAGGATGCCAATGGTTTTATTTTCGATGGTTTTCCAAGAACAGAATCTCAAGCAAAAGCTCTAGATGAATTCCTAGCAGAAAAAAATGAGAGAATTAACGGAATGGTTGCTTTAGAAGTACCAGAAGATTTATTAGTTGCTAGAATCTTAGAGAGAGGTAAAACTAGTGGAAGATCTGATGATACGGATGAATCTAAAATTCGTAATCGATTTAACGAATACAATACTAAAACTGCTGTCTTAAAAGATTTTTATGAAGCTCAAGGTAACTTCTATGGAGTTGATGGAGTTGGAAGTATTGATGAAATAACTCAACGTTTGTCTGAAGTGTTTGACAAACTATAAAAAAACTTATTCCCGCTTCAGGCGGGAATACTAATTTTAAGAAAATGACGGAAGGAAATTTTGTTGACTATATAAAAATATATGCTTCATCTGGTAAAGGAGGACGTGGTTCTGCGCATTTACATAGAGAAAAATATATTGCAAAAGGTGGACCTGATGGTGGTGATGGTGGTCGCGGTGGACACGTAATTTTTCGTGGTGACAAAAATATGTGGACGTTATTTCACTTAAAATTCAAACGCCACTTTAGAGCTGATCATGGTGGTGATGGAGGATCTAGCCGTAGTACTGGAAAAGATGGAGCAGATGTTATTATTCCAGTTCCATTAGGTACCATTATTAGAGATGCGGATACTGATGAAATCCTTTTTGAAATTACAGAAGAAGGGAAAGAAGTAATCGTATTAGAAGGTGGTAAAGGTGGTAGAGGAAACTGGCACTTTAAATCTCCAACCAATCAAACTCCAAGATACGCACAACCTGGAATTGAAGGTAAAGAAGCTTGGTACAGAGTTGAATTAAAAGTTTTAGCAGATGTTGGTTTAGTTGGATTTCCTAATGCAGGAAAATCTACTTTATTATCTGTGTTAACAGCGGCTAAACCTAAAATTGCAGATTACGCTTTTACAACACTTAAGCCTAATTTAGGTATTGTGGAATATAGAAACCATCAAAGTTTTGTGATGGCAGATATTCCTGGAATAATTGAAGGTGCTGCCGAAGGTAAAGGTTTAGGTCACTATTTTCTTCGTCATATTGAGCGTAACTCTCTCCTACTCTTTTTAATTCCTGCAGATAGCGATGATATCAAAAAAGAGTATGACATTTTAGTGAATGAATTACGCCAACATAATCCTGAGTTATTAGATAAACAACGCTTGCTTGCTATTTCTAAATCTGATATGTTAGATGATGAATTAAAGCAGGAAATTGCAAATGATTTACCTGAAGGCGTGGAAGCTCTTTTCATTTCATCTGTTGCACAAATGGGATTAACGGAGCTAAAAGATAAACTTTGGAAATATCTTAACGAGTAATCACTCGTTTTGCTATCACAAAACTATTTTTCCAATAATTCTCTTCCATTGAAGAATAAATAACTCCTTTGGAAGTCGTAGAATGTATAAAAAGGATTTCTGGTTTCACAGCAGTAACAAGGCCTACGTGATTTATTTTTCCTTTAAGCCTATCAATATTAAAGAACAGTAAATCACCTTTTTCTACTTTGCTTAGCGTAATTTTATCACCAATAGCACTCATTCCTTGTGAAGATCTAGGAAGTGAAATATCAATACTCTTAAAACAAACAGTAACAAGTCCAGAACAATCCATTCCTTTTTTAGTTGTTCCACCTGCTTTGTAGGTTACACCGTTGAAACTATCTGCTAACTTCAATACTTTTTCTATTGATTCTTGTTTGGAACTTTCATCCTTTGAATTAAAACACCTATAAATAACAACTAAACAGACTACAATTAAAAGAAGTACTCTTCTATTCATCTCTTAGAACTCGTTTAGCTGTTAAAAAAGCCTTTCTCCAGTACGATTGATTCAACGAACTTACAATTACTCCTTTCGAACTTGTAGAGTGTATAAAACGGATATCATTATTTGTAACTGAAGTTACAAGACCAACATGATTGACTCTATTTTTCCTCTTAGCAGTAATAAAAAAGAGTAAATCTCCACGTTTTACTTCCCTTAGTGGTATTTTATAACCTTCTCCATACATGGCTAAGGAAGTTCTTGGCAAATCTATATTTCTTACTTTGAATGAAGTATGAATTAATCCCGAACAATCCATACCTTTTCTTGTAGTTCCACCATACTTATATGGCACACCTTTATAAGTAACAGCTGTCCAAACAACTTTATCCGCTAAGGAAACATCCTTTGTAGTAGATGGTCTTTTTTTCTTCTTATAGGTAGTTCTCCTTTTTTTACTCGTAGATACATTTCTCGATGATCCACATGAGACCATGAAACTTGACAATACAATTAAAACGAGTATTTTTTTTATCATAAACTATCCTTTCAATTCTTCTATAATTAACGAAGCCGTTTTTGCTGAAGCTCCTTTACCTCCTAATTTTTGTTCTAAATCAAAATAATCAGAAAATAATTGTTCTCTTTTCTCTCCTTTTACAATTGATTGCAATTCTTGTTCCAATCTCTTTTCAGTAAAATCATTTTGAATCAATTCAGTAACAACCTCCTTATCCATAATGAGATTTACTAAAGAAATATATTCCAGCGTAATAATGCGTTTTGCAATCTGATAAGACAACCAACTTCCTTTATAACAAACAACCTGTGGAACTTTGAATAAGGCTGTTTCTAACGTTGCTGTTCCTGACGTTACCAGGGCAGTATTGGCAATACTTAATAAATCATAAGTTTTATTATTAATGAATTTCACATTTTTATTTTTTATGAATTCATCGTAAAAACTCTCAGTTTGACTTGGTGCACCAGCAATTACAAATTGGTAATCAGGAAATTTATCTACCATTAGCAACATCGTGGATAACATTTTTGTGATCTCTTGTTTTCTACTTCCTGGTAATAATGCAATGATTTCTTTTTCTCCTAAATCATGCTCTTTTCTAAAACTCTTCTCATCTATTTGAGTGCGATCTGCAATTCCATCTATTAAAGGATGGCCAACAAACTCAACTTGATAATTATACTTGTTGTAAAACTCTTTCTCAAATGGGAGAATTACAAACATTTTATCTACATCTCTCTTTATCGCCTCTACTCTACCGGCTCTGCTTGCCCAAACTTGTGGTGATATATAATAATTAGTTCTAAAGCCTTTTTCTTTCGCCCATTTCGCGATTCTTAAATTGAAACCTGAATTGTCAATAAAAATTATGACATCAGGATTAAAAGAAGCAATATCATTCTTACAGAATTTTATAAATCCAAAGATTTTACGAAGATTCATAATTACCTCAACAAATCCCATAAAAGCTCTTTCCTTATAATGACTTACCAAAGTTCCACCCGCTTCTTTCATGAGATCTCCACCCCAAAAACGAATATCAGCATCAGAGTCTTGCTTGATAATTTCCTTCATCAAGTTAGATCCGTGTAAATCTCCAGAAGCCTCTCCTGCCACGATATAGTACTTCATACTACTAGAAAAATTTAAGAATAAAAGTTAAAATTGCTGTGAATAAAGTTGCAATTAAAACTCCTTTTGCTCTATGATCTTGTTTCTTTTTTAAGAAAATAAAAAAAACAAATAAATTCGGTAATGCTGCTAATGCTATTACTGGACCTAAAACATCATTTTGCTGAATCATTTCTATGGTCTCATAGAAACCAAATCTAGACACATATTGTAGATATATAAACAATCCACAAAACGTCGCAAAAAGCGATACTAAAATTCCAATAGCAACTTCTTTTCTTATAGATCCCATGAATGTAAATTTTTGATTGCATGATGTGCAGTCATATCAAACTGTACTGGAACTACAGAAATATATCCATTTTCTAAAGCCCAAATATCCGTGTCTTGTCCTTTGTCATTATTAATAAACTCGCCAGACAACCAGTAATATTCTTTACCCATAGGGCTTTTTCTTTTATCAAAATCTTCCTTCCAATATCCATTGGCTTGTCTACAAACTTTAATTCCTTGAATCTCGTCTTTTTTCAACTTCGGAATATTAACGTTTAAAACTACACCATCTGGTAATCCATTTAGTAGAACATTAAGTGCAATCTTCTTAATAAATTCTTTAGACGATCTAAAATCAGCATGGAAACTAAAATCTAACAAAGAAAAACCAATCGCTGGAATTCCTTCAATTCCTGCTTCAACAGCCGCACTCATTGTTCCTGAATAAATCACATTAATCGATGAATTTGATCCATGATTAATTCCAGAAACACATAAATCAGGTTTTCTATTTAAAATTTCATTTTTTGCCATTTTAACACAATCTGCTGGTGTACCAGAACAACTGTATTCAATTTGCGGACCTTCATCTATCGAAATCGGATTACAATGCAAAACATTATTCACTGTTATGGCATGTCCCATTCCACTTTGTGGACTATCAGGAGCAACAACAATTACCTCTCCAATTTCATTCATTATTTCTATAAGCATTCTTAGTCCCGGAGCCGTAATTCCGTCATCATTAGTTACTAAGATCAAAGGTTTATCTTGCATATGTTTTTGTTTTCTTTTAAACAAATATACATTAAAATTCTAGGTAGATTTTTAACATTTTGTAAAGATAATCCCGCCGAATTAATCAGTAAACTTGTAGTAAACTAATCAGTTACAATTATGGTAAGAGTTATTACAGTATTGGTCATGTTAGTTCTTTCTTATTTTTTCGGCAAGTTAGACGCACAAAATAGCAACACTACTCCTTGTTCTTCTCCAGAATACCAACAATTCAATTTTTGGGTTGGAAATTGGAACGTCTACGACACAAAAGATCAATTGATCGGTAAGAATAAAATTGTTCATATGCCAAATGCTTGCACTATCCAAGAAAACTGGACTTCTCAAAACGGAAAATCTTTAGGTACGAGTTATAGTTATTATAACACTTCAGATAAAAAATGGCATCAATTATGGATAGACAATAAAGGATTTGTTTTGGAAACTGAAGGAAACTTTCAAGAAAATAAAATGATTCTAACAAGTAAACTCATAGAATCACCAAAAGGCAAATATTACAACAGAATTACATGGGTTAATAACTCAGACGGAACAGTAACACAAATTTGGGATTATTTGAATACAGATGGTAAAATAATCCAACAAGCTTTTAAAGGCATTTACAAAAAAAACAACAGCTAGTAAAATTGGCATTATTTTAGTAGCTTAGCAATTAACAACACATAGATTCATTTTAAAGAAAGCAGATTTATGAAGATGAAATTAATAATCCCATTATTATCACTTTTCCTAGTTAGTACTTCACTACAAGCAAACACTAATAATGAAATCCCTAAAGATCCTGAAAAAGATAAAGTAATTTTATATGTACTTAAAAATATACTTACAAGAGGACACTTTGTACAGAAAGATTTAAACGATGATTTCTCTGAACATGTTTATAACGAATTTATAAATAGTTTAGATCCTAGTAAACGATACTTTACTCAAGAAGACTTAAAAGAGTTTTCTCAATATAAATTTGAAATTGATGATCAACTAAGAAATTCAAATTTAGATTTCTATAAACTTGTTTATGGTCGATTTCTAGAAAAAGTAAAAGCTGCGAAACTTACCTATGCAGCTTTATTACAACAGCCTTTCAACTACAATAAAAAAGAAAATATTGATATTGATTATGAAAAGGTTCCTTTCGCTAAAAATGAAAATGAATTAGTTGATCACTGGAGAAAGCAATTAAAACTTCAAGTAGTTAGCTTAATTCAAGAAGCGGAGCAACAACAAGTTGAAAAGCTTAAAAAAGATCCTAAATCAGGTAAAAAATCTTTCGCTGACATGGAAGCTGATTCTCGTCAGAAGGTTTTAAAAAACATGAAAGATTTATACATTAGAATTGATGAATTACAAAATGCTGACTGGTATTCTACTTTTTTAAATAGTGTAGTTAGCGGATTCGATCCTCATACAAGTTACATGTCACCAAGAATTAAATCACGATTTGATCAAGATATGTCTGGAAAGTTAGAAGGAATCGGAGCTCGTCTTCAAAAGGATGGAATCTACACTAAAATTGTAGAATTAATTTCTGGTGGACCGGCCTGGAAACAAGGTGATTTAGAACCTGGAGATATAATTTTAAAAGTAGCTCAGGCTGATGGTGAACCTCTGGATATTGTGGGAATGCGTTTAGATGATGCAATTACTTTTATCAAAGGTAAAAAAGGAACAGAAGTTCGTTTAACAGTAAAGAAGAAAATGGACGGATCAACGAAAGTAATTCCTATCATTAGAGATATTGTTGAGTTGCAAGAAACTTTTGTAAAATCGAGTGTAGTTGAAAAAAATGGTAGAAAATACGGAGTTATAAACTTACCTAAATTCTATATTGATTTTGATGATGCTAAGCAACGTAATGCTGCTGGAGACATGAAGTTGGAGATTGAGCGTTTAAAGAAAGAAGGTGTTGAAGGACTAATAGTTGATTTAAGAGATAATGGTGGTGGTTCTTTAAAGACTGTTATAGAAATTGGTGGTTTATTTATTAATGAAGGACCAATTGTTCAGGTGAAATATAGAGGTGAGCCTGCAATTATTAAAAATGATACAGACTCTAAAATTCATTGGAATGGTCCATTAGTTGTAATGGTAAATGAAATGTCGGCATCTGCTTCTGAAATTTTCGCAGCAGCAATGCAAGATTATGGACGCGGAGTTGTTATGGGTGGAAAACAAACTTATGGAAAAGGAACTGTTCAAAATGTGTTGCCTTTAAACTATTATGTTAGTAAATATCCAGATGACTTAGGAGCATTAAAAATGACGATTCAAAAATTTTATAGAATCAATGGTGGATCTACTCAAATCGAAGGAGTGTATTCAGATATCGCAATGCCAGATCGATATAGTTATATGGAATTTGGTGAGCGTGATTTAGATGGAGCTTTACCTTGGGATAGTGTTAAAAAAGCTTCTTACAGAAAAACAGATTCATATACTAACTTTAATGAAGTTGTTAGTAATAGCAAACAAAGAATTAATAGCGATCCTAAATTTTTATCGATTAACGAATATGCTAAGTGGTTAAAGAAAAATCAGGATGACAATACGTATTCTTTAAACTATAAAACGTACAAAAAAGACGTTGAGGATAGATTAGAAGAAAGCAAGAAATTTAAAGACATTTTTAAGTACGAATCTAACTTGACGTTTAATTCTCCGCAATATGAATTACCTTATTTTAAAACAGATACTGTGTTAAAAGATAAGCGTAAGACTTGGCACAAAAGTTTACAAAAAGACATTTATTTAAATGAAGCTTTAAATGTTCTTAGCGAACTAAAAATGACTAAAAACTTAGAACTAGTTAAGAAATAATAAGCTGGTAAGAAGATAAAAAAAAAGGGATGTTTAAAACATCCCTTTTTTATTTCTATGAACTACATTTTTTAGCTTTTAACTTTAATATTCACCACCAATCCTTCATTAGCACGAACATTAAAAACTGTATTATCTTCAAAAATAAAATACTGACCTTTTATTCCTACTAGCTTTCCAGTATAACTTCCCTCCTTTTTAATGTTTAAGCTCTTTGGCTTCTCCGGATACTGTTCTACCGGGAATTTAATTTCAGTCTCTTTGTTATTCTCTATAAAGTACTCCTTTGCTTCCTCAGGAATAAACGATTTTAATCGTTCTTGCCATTTCGTAAGATCTTCATCTTCGATATCATTTTTAAGCATCTTACGCCAATTTGTTTTATCAGCAACGTGCTCCTTTAAGGCAACTTCCGTTATTCCAGCTAAATATCTATTCGGAACCTCAACTATTTCAATTGCTTCATGCGCTCCTTGATCAATCCAACGCGTAGGAACTTGAGTTTTACGAGTTACTCCAACTTTTACATTACTAGAATTGGCTAAGTACACAATATGTGGTTGCAATTGCACTTTTTTCTCATACTCCAAATCACGATCCTCTTCACCCAAATGAGCTTTACTTAATTCTGGTCTCATAATCCAATCTCCAGCGGAAGGAGTCTCAAAAAAGCATGATCTACAAAATCCTTGACGGTAAATTTCCTTTTCCAATCCACAACTTAAACATTCATACGTAACAAAACTCATTTCGATAGTTTTATTAAGCAACTGATTTACATTGATGAAATCAGTTTTCATGTCTAAATAATATTGAACAGTATCTAAAAGTTCAGTATTCATTTTTTTTAAAACGCCTGTGTATTGCATGTTGTAAAATTTACTATTTTTAGCCAAGAACAAACTTACAAATTAGCTATTAAAAATGCCGTTTCAGTTTATAAATTCTATCATTTCTTGGTTCTTAAAGAAAAGAAAGCATCAAATAGAGCTATTTTTAAAGTATCCTATTGATGTTCAAGAAGAATTACTATTGAATTTAGTGGTTGCTGCAGATCACACAGAATTCGGTAAACAGCATAAGTTTTCTAAAATTAAAAACTATAATGATTTTAGAGCTAACGTTCCTATTCAAAAATATGAAACTATTGAACCTTTAATTGAACGCTGCAGAAAAGGTGAACAAAATTTATTTTGGCCTACAAAGATTAAATGGTTTGCAAAATCAAGCGGAACTACAAATGCTAAGAGTAAGTTTATTCCTGTAAGTGATGAAGCCTTAGAAGATTGTCATTTTAAAGCAGGTAAAGACATGCTTTGCCTGTATATTAATAATAATCAAGACGCACAGTTATTCACTGGAAAAAGTCTTCGATTAGGTGGAAGTTCTGCTATTTATGAAGATAATGAAACGTATTTCGGAGATCTTTCTGCGATTATCATAGAGAATATGCCGTTTTGGGCTGATTATAGTTCTGCTCCTAGACAAGAAGTTGCTTTAATGAGCGAGTGGGAAACCAAAATGGAAGCGATTATAGATGCCACTATACATGAAAACATAACTAGTTTAGTTGGTGTTCCTTCATGGATGTTAGTTTTATTGAATAAAGTTTTAGAAAAAACAGGTAAGAATAATATTCTTGAAGTTTGGCCGAATTTAGAGGTTTACTTTCATGGAGGTGTAAACTTCAGTCCATACAGAGAACAGTATGAAAAATTAATTCCACGAAAGGATTTTAAATATTACGAAACGTATAATGCATCTGAAGGATTCTTTGCAATTCAAGATCGAAATGATTCTAACGAATTACTCTTAATGTTGGATTATGGAATTTTCTATGAATTTATTCCAATGAGCGAATACGAAGGCGAGAATTCTAAAGCAATTCCTCTTTCTGAAGTAAAAACGGATGTGAATTATGCGGTTGTAATTTCTACAAATGGCGGATTATGGAGATACTTAATTGGTGATACTATTAAATTCACCTCAACCGATCCTTATCGCGTAAAAATTACAGGTAGAACAAAACATCACATTAATGTTTTTGGAGAGGAATTAATTATTGAAAATGCAGAAGAAGCATTAAAATCTGCTTGTGAAAAAACAGATTCTACCATAAAAGAATATACCGTTGCTCCTATTTTTATGAATGGTAAAGACAAAGGTGCACATGAGTGGATTATTGAGTTTGATAATCAACCTCAAGATTTACATTTCTTTACTGAAATTTTAGATAATGCATTAAAGAATTGCAACTCTGATTATGAAGCGAAACGCTATAATAATATGACTTTAAATATGCCGAAAGTTCAACAAGCAAGAGAAGGATTGTTTTATGATTGGTTAAAGCAGAAAGGTAAATTAGGAGGACAACATAAAGTTCCTAGGCTTTCAAACAAGCGAGAATTTATTGAGGAATTACATCAACTAGCATAATTACATGGATTCTTTTTTCTTAAATAATGCCCATCTTTTACTCGAGAATGACGAAATTGCTAGTGCTTTACAAAAAATAGCTATTCCAAAATCATTTAAAAAAGGAGAATTACTGCACACCTCTAATTCTATTTGCAAGCATTTCTTTTTATTATTTACAGGAGTTGCACGAGTATTTTATTTTAGAGACGGAAGAGATGTTACCGTTCATATTGCGCAAGAACAAGAAAGTATTACTGCAATAGATAGTTTTATTCAAAGAATAAAAAGTAAATATAGCATTGAAGCTCTTGAGGATATTGAATGTCTTGCTATATCTAGAACTGACATTGAACGGCTTTCAGAAAAAAGCCATCAGTTCGAACATTTTGGCAGATTATTCTTAGAGAAAATTTATATCGATTTGGCCGAACGCGTTGATAGTTTATTATTACATACTTCTCAAGAACGATACGAAGAACTACTAGAACGAAAACCTGACTTATTTAATCGAATTCCTGCAAAACACCTAGCTTCCTTTCTAGGTATGACTCCAGAAACCTTTAGTAGAATTAGAAGTAAATAAATTTATTGATAATTGTCAATCTCTAATAATATTACCTGAAATACCTTTACTTAAAATTAAGTTTACTATGGTTATTTCACAAAAGTTAGATCAATTTTATACACAAAACAACCTCGATAAAAATGGTGGAGAAGACAACAATTATTTTATGATGAAGTTTCGTTTTTTCTCTTTAAAACTTCCAAATTCAGAATTCAGAAAAAAGGTTGTTTATATACACGATATAGAACATGTTTTATTCGATTGTGATGTTTCTTGGAAAGGTGAGGCTTATATTGCAGGTTGGGAAATTGCAACTGGAATGTGGAAACATTTCCCTATTGGGATAATGAGTTTATGGGCAATGGGATTTGGTTTATTCACCCATCCTAAAGACGTTTTAAATGGATATAAAAAGGGTTTGAATTATACGGGTTTGATAGATCGTAAAATCCCGAAAAATGAAATAATGAATTTAACCTTGGAAGAAGTAGATCATTTATTACTAAAAAATGAAACTCAAACCTTTAATTCATTAACCTTCGGAGTTTGGAGTTTAGTATCAATTATCATTATGACTTTCCCTTTATTGCTTTTGGCTATTCTTGGGTTTGTATTTCTATAGGTAATTGATATTCTGTTGTAACGGGAATTCCTCTTTTAGTTGCAGGAAATAAATCTGGAATGTCTCTAACAATTTGATTTAACAATGATTTTAACTCTGGAAATCTTTGTTGAATATCATCTGAAGCTTTAATTTGTTTCAGAGTCATTTTACCTTCATCACTAATGCGTAAAACAAGAACAATAGTTTCTTTGATGTCTTCATCACTAGATAATTCATTTTGATGCAGTCCATCGGTAAAATGCTGCCTAATAGTAGTTCGAAAACATTCTGTTTTCTCGTCATCAAGAAGTTGTTCACACTCTTTAAATCCTGGTGAAACATCTACCGTTGTAAAATCTACAACGGTATCAAGTTTTGGTTTTGAGTTTTTTCCATCATCAGAAAAGTAACTACACGAGAGGCAGCAACTTATAATTAAAATGAATAAAAATACTCTATAGACCAACTTTCTTAGATTTATAAAGTGAAAATATAAAAAATAGATTTATTCTAATATTTCTCCTTTTAAGAAATGCTGTTTTTTAATCTCTTTTATTCTACTTTTAACAAACTCATCGGTTTCTGTGCTTCTTCCTTCAAATCTTTCCAGATATTTCTGATATAACTTATAGCCTATTTTTTTATCCTTGTAATAGTCGTCAGAAGTTTTTGCTAATAAATATGAAGCTTTAATATTTTTGTGATTCTCTGCAACTGCAAGTTTAAATTCATCTATTGCTCTTTTAGGTAATTTCATTTCCATATATACTTTTGCTAATCCTAAATGAGCTTCATCTCTGGATTCCTTTCCTACAAAAGTTGCCATGCCATAACTAAACATTGCTTCTTTAATTTCGTTTCGCTCCAAATGAATTTTCCCTTTGTACACATAGGCCATGAAATCTTGAGCATTTATTTTTGTTGCTTTATTAAAATGCTCTAATGCTTTAGGGTAATTTCTAAGTTTATAATAACTCTTCCCTAGCATTTTATGAGTATAATGTTCTCCTGGTGACAAACTATCAATATGATTCAAATAAACTATACTTTCATTATACCCTTTTTTTATGTACAGACTATTGATTTTAAGTTTATTCAAATCCAAATGATTCGGGTTTAACTCTAACCCTTTCTCTATAAAAATTGCTGACGAATCTTTGTCTTTGAGTTTAGTAAAACCTTTAGCTAACTTTTCAATAGCATTAAAGTGTTGGTTATCTATCCTATAAGCATCTAAAAAGTTATCTATTTTCTTAAACTTTTCACCCAACAACGCATTTGCTATTCCAAGTTGATAGTGATAGTTGGCGTTTTTAGAATCTTCGGCTATTAATTCTTTGAGTAGTTTTTTTGACATTTTAGGTTGTTTCAACTGCAAATACAACTTACTTAAATCATATTTTGCCAATAGGTTTTTTGAATCTGCATTTACTATTTCTTGATAAACCTTCAGTGCTTCTCTAAACT
Organism: Tenacibaculum sp. 190524A05c; assembly: GCF_964036595.1. Classification (NCBI taxonomy): domain Bacteria; kingdom Pseudomonadati; phylum Bacteroidota; class Flavobacteriia; order Flavobacteriales; family Flavobacteriaceae; genus Tenacibaculum; species Tenacibaculum platacis. Next base: position 1,762,989 of record NZ_OZ038523.1, read on the forward strand.
TCTTAGCTTTCTTAAGAGATTTTGCCAGTTTAAATTTAGTACGATAATCGTCTCTAAAACTTATAGCCTTTCTATAATAATGTACAGATTTACTATGATTATCTAATGCATCATAAATTGTCGCAATCTTGTAATTAGATTTAAAGGACGACTCTATTTTATTAAGCTCCTGCAATGCTATTTGATACCTACCTGTTTCTATAAGGTTATCAATAGCTTTAAACTCTTGTTGTGCTTTTACACAAAAAGATAAAAGTGTAAAAACCAAAAGTGTAATTTTTCTTTTCATAATTAATTCTCTTCTTTTTGTAACCAAGCAATTATATTTAGTAATAGTTTATAATTTTCTTTCGCATCTTCAGAATTCATTCCTACTTTAAACCTATTTCTTCCAGCCAACTGAGCGGTAAACATAGCAGCCTCACCAAAAACCGCAATTTTACCTTTCTTATAATTGAGAACTGCTCCTTGTGATAGATTTTTTGCTGGGAATCGTTTCGTTTTTTCAGAAAAACGCCACATCGTATCTGGTAAATACACCGTAAGTTTTTCTGTAGTTTTTAAGATTGAAGTTGCTTTATCTGGAATTTCAAAAGCTTGTCCTGTAAATGTTCTAATCTTTGAAATTTTACTTTTAGAAACAACTTCATGTTCTCCCAAAGTTTTATCGGCTAAAGTAAAATCAAAAATTCCTCTTCTATTTTCATCAAACAAAAAACTATCATAAAATTTGAAACCAAAAGCCTTTCCTAAATCTTTACTCGCACCAGCAAAAGGCATATGATCTGCAATTATAAATAAGGCTCCTCCTTTAGCAACCCATTCTTTTACAATTTTAATTTCTTCTTTTGTAAAAGCACTTTCTGTAGGTGTAATGAATGGTGATCTAGCATTAGAAGATAATGCATTTGAGATCACTAATATTTTAACATTGCGTAAATTCTTTTCTGTAAATTTATTTTCGAACCCTTTTAAAGAATAACCAGCAGTCCTTAGAACATTCGCGAATGGTTTAAACCTATTATCAATTCTATGAAAATTATTATGTGCATGATCTACATATATTATCCCTGAATACTTTTGAATAATATTCGGTTTGTAAATCGTATCTGGAACCTGTTGCGCTAGCATTTGAGTAAAAGTGTAAAATATCAACAGAATACAAATTAACTTTTTCATGGTATCTAAACTTTACTTCATGATTGCCGTAAAAGCTGAAGTACAAACTCCAGCTTAAACAAAACATCATAGTAATATTTATAAAAATTCTCTTTTTCGTTTATTATTTAATTTCAAATGTAATAGGTAACGTATATCCTACCTTAACAACTTTCCCATCTTTTTCTCCAGGTATCATTAAAGGAAGCTTCTCAATCATTTTCCTAGTATATTCTTTTAATTCAGGATGAGGAGCTCTAACTTTAACATCAATAACTTTCCCTTCTTCATTTATTTTAAACTGAGCAAAAATTCTTTTCTTCCCAGGTTCCAATCCTAAGCTACTCGCATACTTAACATCAAAGTTATTCTGAACAAAGTTGGCCATGTTCTTATTGAATTTTTCTTTACTAGTTCCCTGATTAACAAATGCAGGAACTTTATCCACCATTGAGAAAGGTACATTTTCAAAATCACCGGAATATTTAACTTTAGATTTCCCAACCTGTACGGATACAACAATTAGTTTTCTATTATTAAGTCCTTCGAATATCTTAAAACTTATATACGATATACTTTCTTTAAATTCTTTTTGGAATTCAATAAATTCTTTTTTCTCTTCAGCCGTTAATTCACCAATGCTATACTCTTTTGTCTTTGGAAGTTCATTTCCAATGTAAATATCAAAATAAGTTTCTTTCTCTGAAATATGAGGTTCCTTATTCAGGTCAGAAAATACTTTTTGGGTTCCTTTAACTGGACTCGTAGTTGGCTCCTCATTATCAGTACATGCAGTATAAAACAACATACTTAGTAATACTGGCACTAACAATAAATATTTTAATTGTTTAACTCTTTTTGATCTCTCTTTTGTCATCATAATGATTCTCTTTTTTATTAGCGAACTTTTATAAAACTGGTTTACAAATGATATTTTCTCAACTTGAAATACTTGCTCAAGTAAACTGTTGATATAATTTTTTGTTTCTACGGTTTTGCTAGCAATTTCGTCAGATAAATACTCATGAACAGATGAAATTCTTTTTTGGAATATCCAAAGTATAGGATTAAACCACATACTAATTTTCAAAAGTTCGAAGAACAATAAATCTAACGTGTGTTTTTGTTTTGCATGCACTAATTCATGCTGAATAATTTTTTTACGACGTTCTTGAGGAATTAATTCCCCGATGAATATGTAATTAAAAAATGAAAATGCCTTAGTCGAATTAGATAAGAAAATCAATTTATACCCATCTTTCTTCTGGATTTTATTTGAATATAAAAGTTGTATAATCTTGAATAACTTCAGCACAAAGAACATTGAAAACACGACTACACCAACCCAAAACAAAACATCTAAATAATTAATAGATTGATACCATTGCTGCTGTTCTATTACAGACTGAGGAGACAAAACAACTTCAGGCAATAAAATCGTGTATTCTTGAGGGACACTTTTTTGGATTGAACGTAGTTTAATCAGTGGTAAAACAAAAGAAATAAGTACTGAAAAAATGAGGTAAAATCTGTTTTTAGTAAAAAAGGTTTCTTTACTTAAAAATAAATCATAAACAGCTAAAAACAAAGTTTGAAACAGTATGACTTGAATTATATAAGATAGCATAACGTTTATTTTTTATTACTTTTTTCAACTTCTTTTAAAATTGTTTCCAATTCTTTGATATCAAGTTTGTTTTCCTTCATAAAAAATGAAACCATACTTTTAAACGATCCTCCAAAGTATCCGTTCATAAGTTTATGTAAACTTTGGTTACTGTAATCTGTTTTTTGAATCAAAGGAAAATACACATAACCTCTTCCTTTAGGTTGATGTCCAACAAACTCTTTCGTTTCCAATATTCGAATAATAGTAGACACTGTATTATAAGCTGGTTTAGGATCTGGTAATTCTGCAATAACTTCCTTTACTGAAGCTTCTCCCAAATCCCATAACACTTGCATTATTTGCTCCTCTGCTTTTGTTAACTGTTTACTCATAATTTTGATATTTTACTTTGCCACATTGTGCAAATTGTTCTTCTCTTTTAAGGTCGATTGACAGCTCTTTTAAATTGTCCGTTAATAATTGGACATAAAGATCTTTAGTTTCTTTATTAATATTTTCATTTCTAATATTCACAAAAAAGTGATTCACTTCTCCATTGGCATTGAAATATATTTTATTTACCACTGTAATTGTAGAATCAGGAACATTCCATGAAAATCGATTATCCTTTAATATTGCATTCACTTTACCATGAAAATTTTTCCATGAATTAATTATTGTAGGATACTCCTCTTTATTGGAAACATTAGGATTCAATAAATTTTTATGTGTTTCATCTAATAGTAGATTTTTAAAATCATTAAAAGCTATTTTGTCATGAAATCCTACTACACTACCCTTTTCATTATTTGTACATGAAAGTATACATAGAAATACAGGAATTAAAAGAACATACTTTTTCATATAATAAAGGATTTACATTTTTCTGCTTCACAAATATAACTAAAAAATTAGTTTAAACTAATTTTTTAGTTAATAAAAGATGATTCCTTACTGTAACATATACTTGTAGCGCTCGTCATATCTATACAAATTGTGATGTTTTCTATGGATATTTTATTGACTTTACTTGGACTTTTATTTGTTTGTTTGGGAATAATTGGATCTTTTCTACCTGTTTTACCCGGACCAATAACAAGTTGGATAGGATTATTATTATTACATCTCACAAAAGCTATACCTCAAAACTGGACCTTTTTAGGAATAACACTATTCATTGCTATTCTCATCTTTATCCTTGATTATTTTATTCCTGCAATGGGAGCAAAAAAATTCGGGGGTTCAAAATATGGAGCATATGGAACAACCATAGGACTAATTATTGGTTTACTCTCCCCTATTCCTTTCGGAATATTAATTGGAGCCTTCTCAGGAGCCTTTGTTGGTGAGTTATTATATGATGGAAAAGACACAAATCGCGCGTTAAAAGCATCTACTGGAGCTTTTCTTGGATTCTTAGCTTCTACCACAATAAAATTCTCTATTGCAAGTATTTATTTTGTTTTATTTTTGGTGAAAGTTTGGGAATATAGAATTGAATTATTCTAGATGAAATAGGTATAAAATAAAAAAGCAACCCATTTCAGGGAAGCTTTCCATTGGTTAACAAAACCTAGGCGATTCCTCGCCTCACAACACAACTAAATGCTGTTTTTAAAATTAAACAGCCTGCAAATATATAAACTTTTTAATTACCTTCAAAAAAAAAGTTTATTTTTTTTAAATCATCAGAAATAAAGAAGATTGGTTTATTCTTCAATTGATTGTATCTTTGCGCCTTTAATTTAAATCACTTAAACAATAATAGTAATGCAATTATCAGAACAAGAAATTGTACGTAGAGAAAAGCTTGCGAAATTACGTGAGCTTGGAATCAATCCTTATCCAGCAAATTTATATCCGTTAGATTCGAACTCGAAACAGATTAAGGAAAAATTTGAAGAGGGAAAAAAGGTGATTATTGCAGGACGTTTAATGTCGAGACGTATACAAGGTAAAGCCTCTTTCGCTGAGCTACAAGACAGCGAAGGAAGAATTCAGGTATACTTTAATCGTGATGAAATTTGTACAGGAGAAGACAAAACTCTTTACAATGAAGTGTATAAGAAATTATTAGACATTGGAGATTTTGTAGGAATTGAAGGTGAACTTTTTAAAACACAAGTAGGAGAATCAACTGTAATGGTTAAGAATTTTACTTTATTAAGTAAATCTTTAAAACCTCTTCCATTACCTAAGGTTGACGCCGAAGGAAATACTTATGATGGATTTACAGATCCTGAAATGCGTTACAGACAACGTTATGCAGATTTAGCGGTAAATCCACATGTAAAAGAAGTTTTCGTTAAGAGAACAAAGTTATTTAACGCAATGCGTCAGTTTTTTAATGATGCAGGATATTTTGAAGTAGAAACTCCAATTTTACAACCTATTCCAGGTGGAGCGGCAGCAAGACCATTTATCACACACCATAACTCTTTAGATATTCCATTATATATGAGAATTGCTAATGAGCTTTATTTGAAAAGATTAATCGTTGGTGGTTTTGATGGTGTTTATGAATTCTCTAAAAACTTCCGTAACGAAGGAATGGACAGAACTCATAATCCGGAATTTACAGCAATGGAAATTTACGTTGCTTATAAAGATTACAACTGGATGATGGAGTTCACAGAAAAGTTATTAGAGCATTGTGCTATTGCTGTAAACGGAACTACAAAAGCTACATTTGGTGAACACGAAGTAGATTTTAAAGCTCCTTACGCTAGAGTTACCATGGCAGATTCTATTAAGCATTTTACTGGTTTCGATATCAACGGTAAATCTGAAGAAGAATTATTCGAAGCTGCCAAAGGTATGGGAATAGAAGTTGATAAAACTATGGGAAAAGGAAAGTTAATTGATGAGATTTTCGGAGAGAAATGTGAAGGAAATTATATTCAACCAACTTTTATTACAGATTACCCAAAGGAAATGTCTCCATTATGTAAAGAACATAGAGACAACCCAGAATTAACAGAGCGTTTTGAATTAATGGTTTGTGGAAAAGAAATTGCAAATGCATATTCTGAATTAAACGACCCTATTGATCAGCGTGAAAGATTTGAAGCTCAGTTAAAATTAGCTGATCGTGGAGATGACGAAGCAATGTTTATCGATCAAGACTTTTTACGTGCGTTAGAATATGGAATGCCTCCTACTTCTGGGTTAGGAATTGGAATGGATCGTTTAATCATGTATTTAACTAACAATCCTTCTATTCAAGAAGTTTTATTCTTCCCACAAATGAAGCCTGAACGTAAAGCTCCTTCTGTGGAATTAAATGATGATGAAAAAGCGGTATTGGCTTTACTAGAGAAAGCAGAAAAATTAGAATTAAGTGAATTAAAATCACAGTCTGGTTTAAGCAATAAGAAATGGGATAAAACAATTAAAGGATTAACTAAAAATAATCTAGCAAAAGTTTCTAAAACTGATGACGGTTTATTTGTTGAGATCGTATAAATCAGCTTTATTTAGCATAAAATAAGAAAACAACCATGCCATTAGGTCTGGTTGTTTTTTTGTGATTAGAATTTAATATTAAGGTTATATTATGTTCAATAATCGGTTCTTTAAGTAATCATTAATTCTAAAAACTTAACATTAGGCAATCAAAAAATAGTTTACATTTGCCGCCCCAACCCCCTAATACAATATAGTTTTGAAAACTAAATTTATAATCCCTATCGCATTAATTGCATTGTCTTTTGGTGCACATGCTCAACAAGCAGAAACCTGTGAAACTCCAACTAACGAACCTGTTCTTGATTTAAACAGCATTACAAAATGTACTGTTGAAAAAGATGATAAAAAGAATACTAAAAAGGTTTCTTTTGAAGTATCTACAAGAAAACGAGTAAAGAGAAAAAGAAATATGGCAACAAATGCCGTTTCGAGTGGATATCAACAAACCGTTTCTGAAGTAAAGAAAAAGACCAACTTTATTACCGACTTATCTTTAAAAGAGGATAGCAAAAATGGAATTATCTCTTTTCATGAAGTAGATCAAATCCCTTTATTTGATAAGTGTGAAGATACTCCGTTTTTAAACCAAGAACAGTGTTTTAGAAAACAAATGTCTCATCACATTCAAGTTCACTTTAATTATCCTAAAAAAGCCTACAAAAAAGGAGTACAAGGTAGAGTTATGGTCAACTTTGTTATTAACAAGGAAGGAAATGCCGTAATTAACAATATTCTTTATCCGTATCAAGGAGAATTATTAAAAGCAGAAGTTGAACGTATTATTAGAAAATTACCAAAGTTTATTCCAGGAAAACATCTTGGAAAACCTATGAACGTTCAATATACACAACAGATTAAATTTAAAATCCCAGGTGTTAAAAGAACTAATATCAGACCGAAGAAAGTTAATGAAATTGATAAGGACAAATACTACACCTTTGAAGAATTAAAAAACGTTCCTCAATTTGAAGAATGTGCTAAGAATGGAGATAGTAGCTCCGACTGTTTTATTGGTGAATTACAGAAACACGTTCAAGATAATTTCGCTTATCCAATAGACGCAATTAATGCAGATATAGAAGGAATCGTAAATATTAGCTTTATCATAAGTAACAAAGGAAGGATTGTAAACATCAGAACTAAAGGTCCAGACAATGCTAGAATTTTAGAAGTTGCTGCAGAGCAATTAATTAAAAAGCTTCCGAAATTCAAACCTGCGACGAAAGATGACATTCCTGTTCATACAAAATATCAATTCCCAATTAGTTTCAAGTTAAACTAGATACTTTGATGACCCTTACAAGTGTAAATTAAAAGAAGAACTATTGATTTCTCAATACGTTCTTCTTTTTATTTACAAAAATATTAATGGAATACTTTTAATTCTTTAATCCCAACTAAACCAAAATCATTTGATCCAGTTGCTTTCTTCCCTTTTACAGATTGCAGATAACATCCTGCTTTAAAATAATTTTCTTTTGCTGGTGCAGCCTTAGAAGTATAAATTGTTTTCACTCTATTTCCACTAGCGTTCAATTCATATAATTTTACAATGCTATTTTGGTATGTAAGTTCATAATACAACTCTTCTCCTAAAGTTATGGTTCCAACTGTTTTTCCTCCACCTTCTAACACTTCAGTTACATAACCATTAATTCTCAATTTAATATCTCCTGAGCTTTGATAAGGATCTCCTTGACATTGTACTCTAATAACATCATCAAACGTATCTGTTTTATCATGAATTTGTCCGAAACATACTTTACCTGATTGTGGTAAATGATCGACTCTCACTTTCCAAATCATTCGATGTTCTTTACTTGTGGTTCCATCCCAATAGATATTATCGTTTCCATTAGCAGTTAACTCTCTTAATTCTGAGCGTGGATTTCCTGAACCACTGGAAGTTGGATTACCTGTATATGCCTTAAAGAAAGTCCAAGTTCCATCCGTATAAAACCAATTAGGATTACTGAAAGATTGGAGATTAGGGGTTTTATCTACATAAGTTAATCCATTATTACTTGCTCCTAGATTGAAGTTTCCTGAATATCCATTTAATTTCCAATTTACTAATCCTCCCAAAACTCCTGCAGGTGTTCCACTATTTCCTGGATTTGGATTTGAAATTGCTTCTTTAACTTCTAACCAATTGATATTCCAACCTCCGTCAGTTGCTAATAATTTTAAGGTTTGTCTTCCTTGATTTAATCGAATTGTTTTTTTTGTAGTAATCCAATTTTGCCATCCAAAAGTAGGTTCTTTACTAATACTACTTAAAGTATTTCCGTTACTTAAAACATCAAAACGAATAGTTTTATTTAAAGAAGCTACTCTAAATTCGAAATTATAATCTTTAGTTTCTGGAACATCAATTTCGTATTCTAAATAATCACCAGCATCAATATATCCTACGTTAATTCCTCCTCCCGTATCTGAAGTATTCTCAGTTCTTGTTCCTTGTTGATTTGTATAATTTTCTGCTTCGATTTTTGCAGGTACAGCTACTACATTTCCTGAAGGTGGTGGTACTTGCTCAGTAGTTATGATTTGAACTTCAGTTATACTATTCCAATCATTAGAGCTATTTCCAAAACCTCTAATGCGTACATACCTTCCTTCCGTATCTGGAAGTTCATATTTCTCAAGATTTACAGTACTTCCTGATGAACCCGTAGTTTTTCGATTCAATACAGTTTGAAAAGATGAAGTTGAATTTCCAATTGCTACTTGAAAATAAGAAACACGTTCATTTCCTTTGAACCAAGCAATTTTAATTTCATCAACCTTTCTAGTTTCACCTAAGTCGTAAGTGATATACTTACCTGTTCTTCCTTTGGAAGACCATCTGGTGTTTAAATCTCCGTCTAAAGTATTTATGGGTTTATTCCCATCATCTCCGTTGGCCGTAACGCTAATTTCATTAGCATGTAACACTCTTTGTGATATCACAAAATTAATTTCTTGTTCAGGGGTAACATCCTCTAAATTTTCTAACTCTTTAGAGCATGACACATTTAAAATTAAGTTGATAACGACAAAGAAATGAAAAAATGAAATCGACTTAATACATCTGTTTTTCATGATTAGTTTTTGTTAAGTTAATATTAGGTTTATTTGGTAAACCAATTTGGTTATCCAAACTGGTTTACCAATTTACAAAATTTTAAGATAAAAATTACAAAAGCTTTAAAAAATTGCATCAAGAAATAAAAACATGACAATTCAGTAGTAGATTAAAGAAAGAAAACATCAATAAATAGTTAAGAACAACTACTTCTTTGCTACTTTATTTTACCTGGTAAAAGCTATGAAGGAATTAAGGTATTTACCCTTACATATTCTTGTATGTGTAATAATAGGGATTTTTGCACAGCATTATTTTATCATTTGGAAGTTTGGATTTTATAAACTTTACTCTTTATTATCCATACTACTTATTTGTCTATTTATTTTTCACAGATTAAAAAGAAAATGGATTTTCATTTTGATCTCCAGTTTTACCTATACACTGGTTGGTATATCATCATTATATATTTCAAACAAAAACAACTATACTACCTCTTTTACTAATTATATAGAACCCAATTCAAAACTAATTTTAGAACTAAAAGAGGAATTAAAAGCTAATTCCTATAACTACCGTTTCATAGGTTCTGTTATATCTATTGATAATCAAAAAACACTAGGAAAAGTCCTCATAAATATCTCTAAAGATTCATCTCATCAAAATTTAGGTGTTGGTAATAGACTTTATACAATAAGTGAGCTTATTGAAATACAACCTCCTAAAAATCCGTATGATTTTAATTATAAGAGATACATGAGCCTGAAGGGAATAGAATATCAATTATTTCTTAATACTAAAACATATAGAGTAATTAAAACCGAAACTCACTCTTTGCTCGCTACAATAGCAAAACTCAAAAAAGACATTCAGCTTTCACTGCAACCTTATTTTTCGCATAATGTATTCGGTATTATTAACTCTCTTCTTTTAGGTGAACGAAAAGTTGTTTCCAAAAAATTATTAACCGACTACTCGCATGCCGGAGCCATTCATATTTTAGCGATTTCTGGTTTGCACGTGGGTATTCTTGTTCTATTACTAAACTACTTATCTTATCCATTACTCTTTATAAAGCATGGAAAATCATTACGATTTATTCTTCTAATCCTAACGCTATGGTTATTTGCTATTCTTACAGGATTATCAGCTTCTGTTGTGCGAGCAACCACAATGTTTTCTTTTATAGTTTTAGGTAAATATCTAAACCAAAAACAACCCATAGAAAATGCATTAATTTCCTCAATGCTCTTACTTTTACTTTGTAAGCCTACCTTTTTATTTGATGTGGGATTTCAATTAAGTTATATTGCTGTTTTGAGTATTGTAAAACTTCAACCTCTACTTTATACTATTTATACTCCAAAATATAGCATTGTCGATAAAATCTGGCAACTCACTACAGTTTCCATAACAGCTCAAATTGGAGTTCTTCCTCTAAGCTTATATTATTTTCACCAATTCCCTAGCTTATTCCTACTTTCTAATTTAATCATAGTTCCATGCTTAGGAATGATATTACTCTTTGGAATTCTTATCGTTATTCTTGCCTTGCTAAAATCTTTACCTCAATTCTTAATTTATTTCTACGAGAATATAATTCACCTTATGAATTCAGTAGTTAGTTGGATATCATCTCAAGAAAACTTTATCCTAAAAGAAATCAGCATTTCTTTTCCTGAAGTTATTTTGTATTATCTCATTATAATATTCCTCTTTCAATTTATTCGAAATAAATCAGTTAAAACTTTACTCTTCCCACTCTCTTTCATTATTTGTATTCAAACATTATACATAGTTGATAAAAACAGATACAACTCCAAAAGAGAGTTTATTATATTTCATAAGAATAACGAATCCATTATTGGTAACAGAACAAGGAATACTTTAGAAGTGTATCATACAAAAACTCATAGTGAAATTATGAAGGTCACAAGTTTAGTTAACTACACTTTAAATGAAAACATTGATTCTTCAAATGTCAACTCTTCGAAAAATATAATTGAAATAAAAGATAAGTTAGTTCTAGTAATTGATAGTTTAGGAATACATCCAAAAGCATTTCCCAAAAACTCAATTATCCTTCTTCAGTACTCTCCTAAACTTAATTTAAATCGATTGATTCAGACCTTACAGCCTCAAAAGATCATAGCAGATGGCTCAAACTATAAAAGTTATATTGAACAATGGAAACATACCTGTAAAAAACGAAAAACGCCATTTCACTCAACTAAGCAAAATGGCGCGTATATTATAAGGTATTAAAAATACTACAGAGCACTTTTAAAATTCTTCTCAAAATCTTTCCAAGGTGTATTCTTATAAGCTTCTCCGCTAAAATAAGCTAAGATCTTCTCGAATTTCTCCTTTGCTTGATACCCAGGAACAGATTGAATTAATTGCTCCTCTTGATTAAAGAAAGCAGTAGACGGATAACTCATTTTACCATTTAGAATAGCAGCAGCTAACTCGTGATACTTACTTCTTCCGTTTTGAACAAACTTAAACGTTCTTCCTTTAAAAGTAATATCTTTTTTCCCTTCACCGTCCATTTTTACAGCGTAATAATTATCGTTAATAAACTTAACTATTACCTCATTCTTATACGTCGTAGCATCCATACGTTTACACCATCCACACCAATCTGTATATAGATCAACCATAATAGGTTTAGGGTTCTTTTTATTTAATTCTAATGCCTCTTCAAATGACACCCAATTAACTTCCTGTGCATTTGCTGTAAACGCCGAAATAACAAAAACAGCTACTAAAAAAATATTTCTCATAATTTGTATGTCTCAATAAGTATTCCAAATTTACAAAAAAACCTGTCAAATTTGACTTTGACAGGTTGTAATATATTCTTAAAGTAAAAGTTACTACTTTACTCCGTGCATTAATTTCTTCATTAATGGACTCATTCCTGCGATAATTAATCCAGCAACAATTGGAATTGCCGTAAAAATTAAGAAGAATCCAGAAATCGAATATGCTTTTTCGATTTCTTCAATATAACTACCAACTGTTCCTGCTAATTTATTACCCATTGCAATAAATAAATAGTAAACTCCGAACATTAATCCAATCCATTTTGCTGGAACTAACTTACTGATATATGATAAACTCACTGGTGAAATACATAATTCTCCCATAGTATGGAACAAATAAGCTGCGATTAACCAGAACATGCTTACCTTAACTATTGGTTCACCAGCAACAATTCCTTGAGAACCCATTGCTAGGAATCCAAATCCTAAACCAAGTAAAAGTAATCCTAAACCATATTTCATAGTTCCTGAAAGATTATACTTGCTCTCCCACCATTTTGAAAAGAATGGTGCTAGTGTAATAATAAATAGCGAATTTAAAATTCCGAACCATGTTGCAGGTACTTCTACACTCTCTTTTGAAAAATCAACACTAACTTTCCACCCTACAATACCCCAGATGACAATAAAACTTATTGAAAGGATAATATTACCAATTGCAAATTTTGCAAACGTCTTTTTAAATAAAAGATATAATACATATGTAATAATTCCTAACGGTAAAATAGTAAGAAGTGCATCTACATATTTAAAAACAGTACCGTAAATTCCTGATAAGTTTCTTTGTGTATATTCTTCTGCAAAAATCGTCATGGAACCTCCAGCTTGCTCAAAAGCAGCCCAAAAGAATACCGTAAAAATACAGAATACACCAACAGCAATTAACCTATCAATTACCACTTTTTGAGAAACCTCTTCTTCTTGTGGTTTCTCCACAAAATCTTGATCACCATCTTTACCAATTGCCTCTAAATTTAACTCCTTAAGTTTACTTGGAGGTAATCCTATATCACCAAAAATATTTTGAGTAAAATAAAACTGTAACATTCCAATAAACATGAAAATTCCAGCTAAACCAAATCCCCAAGACCAAGAATAATTTTCTCCAATGTATCCACATAGCATAATTCCTAAGAATGCTCCTGCATTTACCCCCATATAGAAAATAGAATAGGCTCCATCCTTTTTCTCTTCATGGTTTTTATACATGTAAGAAATAATTGATGTCATGTTCGGCTTAAATAATCCGTTACCTAACATTAAACATCCAATCCCAATATAAAAAAATAAAGGTGTTTCTACAGCCATCGCAGCATGACCTAAAGTCATAATTAAAGCTCCAATAATAACGGCCCATCGGTAACCTAATAATTTATCAGCGATTAAACCACCAAATACAGGTGTTAAGTATACACCCATGGTGTACGTTCCATAAAGTGAAAGCGCATCTGCCTTTGCCCATCCGAATCCTCCGTCTGTTACAGAACTAATTAAAAATAAAACAAAAAGCGCACGCATTCCGTAATACGAAAAACGTTCCCACATTTCTGTAAAGAAAAGTACAAATAATCCTGCTGGATGCCCTAATACTGTATCTTTAAATAGATTATCGATATCTTTATTCATATATTATAGTTATTTGTTGATTATATGTTATTAGTAATTATTACTAAGCTTCTTCATTTTTTAAATCTCTTTCATTATCCTCTGCTCCATGAGTTAAAGCTTCTAATTTCTTTCTGAATAATAAAACCAATAAGCCAAAAACAACACAAAAGATTGCAATTCCGGTAAAAATTGTAAACTCTCCAAACTTCGATGCAGATTCACCTAACAATCCTGCTAGTTTATTTCCAAAACCAGTCATAGCAAAATAAACTCCCATCATTATAGAAGCATATTTTACAGGCGCTAGTTTTGTGATATATGATAATGCCACTGGAGAAATACATAACTCTCCTACAGTATGGAATAAGTAAGCTAATACTAACCAGAACATTGCTGATGATCCTGAACTATCATACTCACCTGCAGCTGCAGACATAAAGAAAAATCCAGATCCCATAATTACAAGACCGATTATCATTTTAAACAATGAAGTTGAGACTTGACCTTTTATTTTTCTATTGGCCCAATATGCTGCAACAGCAGTACCTAAGAAAATAATAAACATTGCATTTAAAGACTGGAACCAAGATGCTGGCACTTCCCATCCCATTAACATTCTATTTGTTTTCTCCTTCGCATAAATATTCATTAAACCTCCTGCTTGTTCAAAAGCTCCCCAGAATATAATTACTAATAAGAATGAAATTAATAAAACTACAATTCTATCTTTTTCAATTTTTGTCAATGGCTTCTTCATTAATTCTTTGTCTTCTTCATTCTCTGAAGTTCCTAAGAAATCACCAACTCCTTTTAAATGCTTTTGACCAGCAACATATTGAATTAACCCTAAAGCCATTCCAATACCAGCTAATCCAAATCCATAATGCCATCCGTATGTTTCACCAACATAACCAACAATTAATGCTGATAAAAAAGCTCCTACATTGATACCGATGTAGAAAATTGTAAACCCTTTATCACGTCGAATATCTCCTTGCTTATACAATCCTCCAACCATAGTTGAAATATTTGGTTTTAACATTCCAACTCCGGCAATAATTAAACCTAAACCTGAATAAAACGCCCACATTTGCTCAATTGCTAAAACACTATGACCCGCAACAAGAAGAATCCCTCCATATAATACAGACTTCTTCTGACCTAAAATTTTATCAGCAATCCAACCTCCAGGAATTGAAGCAACATAAACTAACATGGTATACCACCCATATAATGCTAATGCTTCTTGATTAGTCCATCCTAAACCTGCATTATCTCCAGTAGTTTTTGCTACTAAATACAATACTAATATTGCTCTCATTCCATAATACGAAAAACGCTCCCACATTTCCGTAAAAAACAAGACAAACAAACCGACTGGATGCCCTAAAATTTCCTTTTGTTTAGTTACTGAATCTCTCATTAATTGTAAGTTTTAGTTTTTACTAGTTTTTCAGATTGTTAAGTACAAAGTTGGTTAGCTTTGTAAATAAATGCAATCTTGTATTTTTTCCTTTATAAATTCCATGAGCTCTGTCTGGATAGATAAATAAGTCGAATTGTTTGTTATTCTCTACTAAAGCGTTTACCATTCTCATTGTATTTTGAACATGAACATTATCATCTCCAGAACCGTGAACTAATAAATACTTTCCTTTTAATTTATCTGCATGAGTAATTGGTGAATTTTCATCATATCCAGATGCATTTTCTTGAGGCGTCGTCATATAACGCTCAGTATACACAGTATCATAAAATCTCCAAGAAGTAACTGGAGCTACAGCAATTGCCATAGAGAAGACGTCGTTTCCTTTTAAGATACAATTCGTACTCATAAATCCTCCGTAAGACCATCCCCAAATTCCAATTTTATTAGCATCGATATATGGTTCAGTTGAGAAAAACTTAGCAGCTGCTATTTGATCTTCTACTTCATATTTACCTAATTCTTTCTGAGTAACCTTCTTAAAATCTCTTCCTTTTAATCCAGTTCCTCTTCCGTCAACACACGCAATAACTATACCTTTTTGTGCTAACATTTGATGCCAATAATCATTACTAGAGTTCCAACGGTTCGAAACTTGTTGAGATCCAGGACCAGAGTATTGGAACATTAATAATGGATATTTTTTATTTGGATCAAAATCTGCTGGTTTAATTACCCACATATTTAAATCATTTCCATTAATCTTATAGGTAAAGAATTCCTTCTTACTCATTTTATAAGATCTCATTTTTACCTGAAGCTCTAAATTATCCTTTAAGGTTTTAATCTTCTTTCCCTCTCCATCATATAATGTATATGTTGGAACTTGAGTTGCAGAAGAATGTGTATTGATAAAATACTTCATGTTTTTGCTGAATGAAGCATTGCTTTGTCCAGTTTTCGGAGTTAACAATTTCTTACCTGTACCATCAATTCCTACACTATAAACTCCTCTATTGATAGATCCGTTTTCTACTGACTGATAGAATACTTTCTTTGAAGTTGTATCAAATCCGTAATAGTTAGTTACTTCCCAGTTTCCTTTCGTAACTTGATTCTTTAAAGTACCCGTTTTATCATAGTGATAAATATGATTATATCCATCTTTCTCACTAGTCCAAATAAAACTATTATCATCTAAGAACGTTAAGTTATCTTGAACATCTACATATGCCGAATCTTTTTCATTTAATATAACTTTCGCTGCATTTGTTTTTGCATCGTAGAAATATAAGTTTAAATCATTCTGATGACGATTTAATGTAGTTACAGATAAAACTGTAGGTTCTTTCGTCCATTGAATTCTTGGAATGTATTCGTAGTCTGAAAGTTCAATTTTCTTTACACTCTTATCACTAACTGTAAATAGGTTTAAAGTTACCTTAGCATTCTTCTCTCCAGCTTTTGGATATTTAAATGTATTCATCGAAGGATATAATTCTCCTCCCGTTACATTCATAGAAAACTGAGCAACTTCACTTTCATCAAAACGTAAAAAAGCAACATAATTACTATCAGCACTCCAATCGAAGGCTTTTACAAAAGCGAATTCCTCTTCATAAACCCAATCTGTAGTACCATTAATAATGGAATTGAACTTTCCGTCATTGGTTACTTTAATCTCTCTATTCTCTTCTAAGTTTCTTACATAAAGATTGTTCTCTTTAGCATAAGCTACTTTTTTACTATCAGGTGAAAAAGTAGGTTCTTGAATTTCTTTTCCTAAAAGTGTTAATTCTTTTGTCTTCACATCATACACATAATATGTACCTTTTTGTGAATGACGATATACTTGTTTAAAATCAGTTCCTAATAACAATTTCGTTTCATCGTTATTAAAAGAATAAGAAGTAAAATAAGATAGATCATATAAATCTTTGCTATCTACTATTGTCTCAACTTTTTGTTGAGTCGCATAACTGAACTTTTCAACAGCTGTACTTCTAGTTTCTCTATTAAAATTTAAAACTGAATAAAAATCTCCATTCATGGAGTTTAATGCATTCATTCGATCGGCTCTAAAAGCACCAGACCAAATTTCTTCTAAAGTTATTTCCTTGTTTCCTTGTGAAGTAATTGTAATACTGTTTCCTATGAACAATACTACTAAGATTGCTAATAAGCGTGATTTTCCCATCAAAAAAAAGATTTATTTGATAATTTGATAAAACGACTGCCAAGTTTACGAAAAAATAATAAACTTTACAGCAATTTAACAGAAAACTACAATAACTAAACCTCTTTTAGTTGAAAGATTTATCTTTGTTGTTCTTTAAAACAAGATGAATGTCGAAGATAATTTCTGGTTTTTCAAAACTAAGTAAAGAAGAGAAAATTGATTGGTTAGCTGAGAACTATTTTAATAGCCAACCTGAAATCATTCAAACCATAAAACAATATTGGAATGTTGATGAAAAATTACAACAACTTCATGATGATTTCATAGAAAACACTATTTCAAACTTTTACATGCCTTACGGTATTGCTCCTAACTTTGTTATTAACGGAAGGGAATATGTTGTTCCTATGGTTGTTGAAGAAAGTTCTGTAGTAGCCGCAGCTTCTAAAGTTGCAAAATACTGGAGTACCAGAGGTGGTTTTAAAACTAGAGTAATATCGACTACAAAAATAGGACAAGTTCATTTTATTTATGCTGGAGATAAATCTGATTTAGAGAAATACTTTCAAGCTAATAAAACAGAATTATATGCCGCTACAGCTTCTATCACCAAAAATATGGAGAAACGTGGTGGTGGAATATTAGATATTGAATTGGTAGATAAAACTGATAAATTATCTGATTACTATCAGCTTCATGTAACTTTCGAAACGAAAGATAGCATGGGAGCTAATTTCATTAATTCTTGTTTAGAAGCAATTGCAAAAAGATTTCAAAATGAAGAAATCGAAGTGATTATGAGTATTCTTTCCAACTATGTTCCAGAATGCATAGTTCAGGCAGAAGTTAGTTGTCCTATAGAAGATTTGGGCGGAGAAAACCCTGAAAAGTTTGCTTATAAATTTGAACAAGCTGTTAAAATTGCTGAAATAGAACCTTATAGAGCAGTTACTCATAATAAAGGTATTATGAATGGAATTGACGCTGTTGTTTTGGCTACTGGAAATGATTTTAGAGCAATCGAATCTGGAGCTCATGCATATGCAGCTCGAAATGGAGAATACTCTAGTTTGACGCATTGTGAAGTGAAGGATGGTATTTTTAGGTTCTGGATTGAAATTCCATTAGCATTAGGAACAGTTGGTGGTTTAACTGCTTTACATCCGATGGCCAAGCTATCATTAGATATGATGCAAAAGCCTTCTGCGAGAACTTTAATGCAAATTATTGCTGCTGCTGGATTGGCACAAAACTTTGCGGCGTTAAGAGCTTTAACTACAAAAGGGATTCAGCACGGACATATGAAAATGCATTTGATGAATATCTTAAATCAACATAATGCTACTGCTACTGAGAAAGATCAGGTGGTTACTTATTTTGAAAACAGAACCGTTTCACATAGTGCTGTTGTTGAAAAACTAAATGCATTAAGAAAACCTAGTATACATTGGGTGGATTTTTCAAATGAAGATGAAGTGAGATCTCAACTACAAAAGTTAAATAGTGACTCTAAACCTTCATTCGGAAATATGAATGCACAACAAATGATAGAACATTTAAGTGCAGTAACTCAAATACCTAATGGAAATTGGAATGTAGATATTTTTGTGGAAGATGAAAAAGCTGCTCGAAGAAAGCCGTTTTTGAATACTGATAATGAAATTCAAGTTGGATTTAAAGCTTCATTCTTATCTGAAAATCCTGTTCCTTTAAAATTCAATTCCATTGATGAAGCAATTGATGATTTAATCTCTCAAGTAAACCTATTTTTTGAGGTTTTTGAAAAGGATAAATCTAGAAAAGTAACACATCCTTTCTTTGGAGAATTAGATTTTGAATACTGGAAGAAGTTTCAAGTAAAGCATTTTACGCATCACTTTAAACAATTTAACTTAATTTAAACCTGCTCTCTTTTTTTCCTTTTATCACAGATTATCTTCAACGTTTGAAGTTTACGTTATAAAAAACCTCTGATGATTATTCAGAGGTTATAATATAATTCAAAGAAAATATAAAAATTACTTTCTAAATTTTCATTGATCTATTGGTGTTCGCAAGCATCCGGTTGGACGCAACAAATATTTTCTGGTTCTTTTGCACAGTCTAAATTTAAATCAGACTGTGGTGTTCCTCCTCCTATAATTATAAAACCTCCACTAATTTTCTTTTGCTGGTTTTTAGACATTTCTGTTACGTTTTCTAAATTCAAAATGTTTGTTAACATAATTCTTTGTTTTTAATTAATAAATATGAATTTGAACACATTATTTACTAGTATTCATACTTATGTTCCTTTACATCCAAAAATGTTAATACCTAAAAAGTATAAGTTGAGTCCAAGAATAATTCAGCCACTCTTTTAAACCTTTCAACTTTATTTACTAATGATTAGTAGAGTATTGACTTAAGTTATCAATAAGAAATAAATCATTAGACGAAATAACTATTTTAATTTTTTAATTTTGCCAACCTAAGCCAGCAGATAATTCATTTTGAAAAAACATTATAGCAACGGAAAATTATTACTTACAGGAGAATATGTTGTTTTAGATGGAGCAACTTCATTAGCGGTTCCCACAAAATATGGACAAGATTTAGTTATAGAATCTATTAAAGAACCTATTTTAGTTTGGGGAAGTTTTACCAACGAAGGTGTTTGTTGGTTTGAAGCTCAGTTTAGCTTACCAAAATTAAGATTAACCTCAGCTACATTCAATTCCGACAAAGAAGGAAGTTCTGAAACTGTAGCCGAAACACTACAAAACATACTTCAAGAAGCAAGAAAATTAAATCCTGATTTCTTACAAACAGAAAAAGGTTTTATTGTAAAAACTAACTTAACCTTTCCACAGAATTGGGGATTAGGAAGTTCATCAACATTAATAAACAACATTGCTTCTTGGGCAAACGTAAATGCTTTTGACTTACTATGGAATGCATTTTCTGGAAGTGGATATGATATTGCCTGTGCTCAAAACGACTCAGCTATTTTTTATGAATTACAGAATAAAAAACCAAGTATTACTGAAGTCAACTTCTCTCCTACTTTTACAGATGATTTGTTTTTTGTGTATTTGAATCAGAAACAAAATAGTAGAGAAGGAATTAAAAGATACCGAGAGAAAAAACAACATATTGATAAAGAAATTCAATTGATTTCTGAAATCTCTAAGAATATGAGTACTGTGAATAATTTATCAGATTTTGAACAGCTCATCTTGGAACATGAAAATATAATTTCTTCAATTGTTGAATTACCAAAAGTAAGAGACAGATTATTTTCTGATTATTCTGGAGAGATTAAAAGTTTAGGTGCTTGGGGTGGCGATTTTGTGCTTGCTACAGGAAATAATGAATCGGTAGATTATTTTAATACAAAAGGATATTCAACTGTAATTCCTTACAAAGAGATGGTTTTATGAGCAAAGTGATTATTATTGGTGGTGGTGCAGCTGGATTTTTCACTGCTATAAATGCAAAAGAGTTAAATCCGAATTTGGATATTACCATTCTTGAAAAAGGAAAAGATGTATTACAAAAAGTAAAAATATCTGGTGGTGGAAGATGTAATGTAACTCATGCTTGTTTTGAACCTAAAGAACTCACGAAGTTTTATCCTAGAGGACAAAAAGAATTATTAGGTCCATTTCACCAGTTTATGACAAGTGATACTTTTGAATGGTTCGAAAACAAAGGTGTTCCTTTAAAAATTGAAGGAGATAATAGAGTTTTCCCTGAAGCAAATACTTCACAAGCTATTATTGATTGTTTTCAAAAAGAGATTAATAGACTAAACATTAAAGTTCTTACTAGTAAAGGTGTTACAACTTTTTATCAGGAAGAAGATAAATGGGTAATAAAAACTAAAGAAGAAGAATTCATCGCCGATAAATTAGTAATCGCCGCAGGTAGTAGTAAAAAGATCTGGGACATTTCAAAAGAATTAAATCACTCAATTATCCCTACTGTTCCTTCACTGTTTACCTTTAATATAAAAGATGATCGTATTACAGATTTAGGTGGAGTTTCTGTGCCAAATGCAACGGTAAAAATAAACGGAACGAAACTAGAAAATTACGGTCCACTTTTGATTACGCACTGGGGAATGAGTGGCCCTGCCGTTCTTAAACTTTCTGCATTTGGAGCGAGAATCTTAGCTGATAAAAATTACAAATACACCGTAACTGTAAATTGGCTTTCGAAATCTGAAGACGAAATTTTAGAAGAACTTACTGAACTTAAAAAAGTAAATGCTCGAAAACAAATAGGTTTAAAATCTCCTTTTCAGGAAATACCAAGACGTTTATGGGAAAGATTAATTGTAGCTAGTAAAATTAGACTACAACAAAACTGGGCAGATCTAAATAAAAATCAAATCACTGCACTTGCGCAACAAATTACAAAGGCAACTTTTAATGCAGATGGAAAATCTACTTTTAAAGAAGAATTTGTAACCGCTGGTGGAATTGATTTGAAGGAAATAAACTTTAAACGTTTTGAAAGTAAACTCCACAAGAACTTATTCTTTGTAGGAGAAATTTTAAATATTGATGCAGTAACCGGAGGATTCAACTTTCAAAACGCATGGACTGGTGGCTGGATTTGTGCCAATGCACTAGCCGAAGATTAAAGAACTATATCATAATGGCATTACAAACATTTAAATTACTCTTCTCTTTTATCACTGTATTTTTATTTACTAACTTTTGTTCGGCACAAAAAAAGAAACAACACACAACTGAAGTCAGTACAATTCAACAGAAACAGGAAATGACCTTTAGTGATTTTCTAACACGATTATACGAAACAATTCCTCATATAGGTGAATACACGAACTCATCAGAAGAATATTTTAGACAATTATTATTCCAAGTTGAATTACATAGTAATCATAAAGTTACAGGAGCTTTACTTATAAAAATATTTAAGAATTCATTCTTTTCAGAATCAGTTCCGTTTAATGAGAAATGGAACGATTTAAAAGAACCCAATTTTCCTGACTCTCAAAAAATGTCGAACCACATTCAATTAGAGCATTTAAAAAATACAATAAGGTTTTTTATTGCTGACCTAAGAAGAATGGGACACAAAACTTTAAAAAACCCTTACCGAGGATATGGTGTAACATCTCCTTCTGGAGCAACTTGGTACAGTTTTAATATAGGAAGCATTGTAAGTCAGTTCATAAGTTTCATAAACGATTCCTCAGCAAATACCGCTAACACTGAAGAAAGTAAGGTTGTCGTCTTTTATTGGACTGATATTTCAGAAATCTTATTAATAGGTAAAGGCTATGAATAAACACATCTAAGCAAATGTTATAATACTATTCTTCTTCGTCAGATTCATAACAATTAAATACCATTGTATAACCGTATTCTTTTGCCTCGTCGTAAAATTCACGGTTTTCTTTGTCTAATTCTTTTTCATCTTCAATTTCAAAGAACTCATCATCAACATTATTAACTTTCCATCCTTCTTCTTCTGTATAATACGTAGCTAATTGAATCGCTCCTTCAGCGTCTAGATAATCAATATAAACACTTACAAAAGCACCAACTACTTTTTCATAATACTCTGAACCTTTTTTAGGTTCTGCTTGTAAATTAATTAAAAACATGTTTGTTTGGTTTTAAAATTAGTAACTCATTATTGTTCCATAGTACAATAATTGAAAGGTCTTGACATCTAACAACAAATAGTTCATCGACATCATAATACCGTAGTTTGATTTATCGTAAAATAGTTGTTCAAAATATGAGATTTGATTACCATCATGATCATAATACTCGCCATTTGTTTTAAAATGATCTTGAGAAAAATTCTCTAATTGTGATAATCGATGCACATTTACTTGAACAGAAATATTGTACAAACTATCAATTTTAATTTTTAAGCGCTTTCCTTTTTTCGTTAAGCTTCCGTTATGTTTAAATAAAATTTTCTTGTAGAAATCCTCATCAAGTAAATCGTATAAAACTCTTTCAGAATTTACTTCTTTCTGTGTTTTAATAATGAACTTAGATAAGTTATTCGCTAGTCGATTTAATTCTCCTAATCGAACTCTTGTTTTTTGAAACATCAACGGTTTTTCATCTGCTTGTTTTTCGAAGAAAGCTGTTCTACCTTCAATAACATCCTCAGAAACTTGAATTGACCTTACTAATGATTTATGTGCACCGTAAGTAGAAAAATCATGCTGAGCATAATTAGTTAGGCAACTAAAGATAAGAAACAATGTTAATTTATAGAACATACACTACGATATAAAGTACAAAATACAATAATTTAATTTTAAAACTAATCTTCTACAAAGATGTAGAACATACATTAACTATCTTCCTAACGTAGAATTTTGAAAAAAATTTAATTAACCTTACTTTTAATACATGATTAAAAGTGATAATTTTTTAGACTACTGGTTAAATGGAGGCTTTGTTATTCTTAGTAGATATTTACTAACTGCAAGTATTGCTTTTTTATTGTTTTACATTCTTTTTAAAAAACAATTTTGGTTTCGAAAAATACAGAAGAAACTTCCTAAACTTAAAGATTACCAAAGAGATATAGGATATTCATTGATTTCTATTTCAATCTTTGCTACAGTATCTTTAATTATCTTTTTTTACTTAATATCTTATACTAACATTTATTTTGATTTCAACAAATACAGTATTGGTTACTACGTGTTCAGCTGGATTTGGATGTTATTTATACACGATACTTATTTTTATTGGATGCACCGAATGATGCATCACCCAAAACTGTATAGAAAAGTGCATTTAATTCATCATAAATCAACAAACCCATCACCTTGGACAGCGTATGCTTTTCATCCACTAGAAGGATTTCTTGAAGCTTTAATTGCTCCTATTATAGCCTTCTCCTTACCAGTGCATATTTCAGCTTTTGGATTCTTCTTTCTATTTCAAATCATTTATAATGTCTACGGACATTTAGGATTTGAACTGTACCCAAAAGGATTTCACAAAACTATTGTAGGTAAATGGATAAACACATCGGTATCCCATAATTTACATCATAAGAGATTCAATGGAAATTACGGATTATACTTTCTTTTTTGGGATAGAATAATGGGAACAATCAGAGAAGATTACGATACTACCTTTGAAAAAACTACGGCTTCAGAAAATTAATTTAGTCAGCCAACTCACCACGATGTGGTTTTAAAGCATCTCTAAAAATTTTCATATTAGATTCATCTACAGTAATGAAAGCAATGGTATACATTTCATTTAATTGATTATGATCAACCTCATGATAACTTAAATTCTCTAGTTGAGAAAATTCTTTTAAGTGAATGCAATGGTGTTTTGCAGTTTCTAGTGCATCAGGACCTTTAAAGTCCCAGATTAATTTAATCCTTCTTTCCATAACACAAAAATACCCAATTCATTTTTGAATTGAGTATTTTTCTAACATCTACTTAAAGGTATAACGATACGCATTTAAGACTCGTTTCATTTTCTTTACCATAGAACCTTTCCCACAATTAAAGGTTAACGCTATTGATAACTTTTCCTCAGGAAAATAGGCAGCCATAGATCTAAAACCATCAATTCTGCCGGTATGCCCATATATATCTGATCCTTTCATAGTACTAACAGCTATTCCCATTCCTAAATCGTCTCCAACTGGAGTTGTCATTGTTTTTAATGTTTGGTCTGAAAGAAATTCTCCACTAAACAAATCATTGTAGAATATATTAACCTCTCTTGCGGTAGAAATAATTCCTCCCGCTCCCATAGTTCCAGTTAAATTCGTTTGATAGGTTATTGGAGACCAATCTCCGTTTTCAGGAAAATAATCCATCGCTTCATTATTAGCAAGATTTAGTGTATCATTAAATGAAGTTCTTTTTAAATTAAGCCTTTTGAAAATTCGGCGTTCTAAAATTTCTTCAAAGGATTTGTCTTCAATTTTCTCTGCTATGTAGGACAATAAAACATAATTGGTATTTGAATACTCAGTCATTTTGTTCGGTTTAAAAACTGGCTTAAATTTCTTTATCCTAGCAATCATTTCTTTTCTACTTCTAGGCTCAGCAATCCAAACTTCAAATGAAGGATCATTTGTTACATTATGTAAACCAGATCTATGAAGCAACAAATCTTTAATTGTTATTTCCTTTGCATTTACAATTCCAGGGAAAAACTCACCTAACTTTCTATTGAATGATATTTTTCCTTCATCTATTAATTGAAGAATAATTGTAGCTGTATACGTTTTTGAGATCGAACCAATCCAATATCGAGTATTCTCGTTTGCCCTTTCCTTACTTTCCATTTTCTTATAACCGAAAGAGGAATTATAAATCTCTGCTCCTTGTTTAAAGATGGAGATTGTTCCCATGGCTTCCTTATTGGTTTCCATTTCTAACAGAAGTTCATCTAATGTTTGCTTTTTTGAGCAACTTGCAAAAAAACTAAATAAAACAAATAGAAATAGAAACCTTAGAATTCTACTAAGGTTCATATGTAATTATTTATTTCTATTCTTTATAGCTAAAGCTATCAAAATAAATCTCCCCACTAAAAACACAAACATTCCAAATGTTGGGGACAGTAATCCAATTTTCAGTCCACCAGCCAAAACAGAAGTACTAACGCTAGTAGCTATAGCTATCATATCGAATGCCTCAATTAATCCAATCATCATTCCGAAAAACCCCCATACTAAGGCAAATAAACTTAAATGGCTTAAAATTTCACTAAGTTTACCTTTCTCATCTTTCCCCATAAACATAAGCACCCCAATTCCAATACAAACAAAAAACAAAATCAAAATAGGATACATAAAAACTGGACCACCCTCTTGCATTCTTTTTGAAACTTCACCGATAATTAAAAAATTCATAGTTATAATTTTTAAAGTTAATATGACCCAAAAGTATCCTAAGAGCGAACTCTATTTTACTTAATTCGATGCTCTACAAATCTATCATTAATTTCTACCGATTTTTAACTGTTTTTTGACAAACTGTCGAAAACCATTCTATTTTTGCATTCTATCGCAACAATTTTATTTTTAATTTTAAAAAGATGATATTGCAGAGATGAATAAAACTCAAAGGTTTTTAGTAAAACTTGTTTTTAAAATTATAGCTCACTCATCATTTTGGATTGGAGTATATTTTTTCTTTACTTTTTATTTAGGATATGGTAGTAGTAATACCGATTACATAAATCATTTTGCGAAATTTCTTTTACCCGTAACAATAGGATTAGGCTACTTTTTTTTATACTTTTTATTACCTAAATATCTTTATTCAAAAAAATACTTACTTTTTTTACTTTATTCGACATATACATTTATCATTTCATTCTTCTTTATCATTTTATCCATTTTATATGGAATGGTATTTTCACATCAATTTACAAACGATGAGCCATCACCTCTTACTAAAACTGTACCATATATAGTATTTGGTATTTATTTTATCATTGTAATAATAATAGCAATTGGACTCATAATTAATAATTATAAATCCACACTAAAAAGTGAAGATTTAAAGAATAAATTTTTAGCAACCCAACTACAACTTAAAGAACAGGAGTTAAAGTATTTAAAAATGCAAATACACCCTCATTTCTTGTTTAATACGCTAAACACGCTTTATGGATTTGCTTTAAAAAAATCAGATAAAACTCCAGAAGTTATATTGAAATTATCAGGTTTACTCGACTATATTTTATACCAAGTAAATAAACCAAATGTACTTTTAGAAGATGAAATACAACACATTAAAAATTATATTTCCTTAGAGAAAATTCGGTTTCAAGATAACTTGATGATTGATTTCAATTACGACAATAATCGCAAAGATATTTTGATTCCTCCAATGCTACTCTTACCTTTTGTGGAAAATGCCTTTAAACATGGAATTCAAATAAACGGTATTCTATCCATACAATTAAATATTGTTTTAGATACTGAAAACTTAATTTTTGAGTGTCAAAATTCAATGAAATCAAATCAAGTAAAAAATGGTGGGATTGGACTAACCAACATAAAAGAAAGATTACAAATGCTTTTTAATAACAACTATAAACTTTTAATTTCTGAAGATCAAAATCAGTTTAAAGTCTATCTAAAAATTCCTATTAAAAATGAGTAATAAATTTAAATGTGTTGTAGTAGACGATGAACCAATTGCTAGAGAAATTATTGAAAGTTTTATTCATAAAACACCTAATTTGGAATTAATAGGTAGTTTTCAAAATGCCGTTGAAACCCTTAATTTTTCAGACAAAGACAATGTTGATGTTTACTTTTTAGATATAAATATGCCCGAAATCAACGGATTGAGTTTAGCTAAAATCATCAATAAAAAAGCACATATCATTTTTACCACTGCTTACCGAGATTACGCAATTGACGGTTTTGATTTGAATGTCATCGATTATTTACTGAAACCAATTGCTTTTGACCGGTTTTTACAAGCCATAGAAAAAATCCCGTCACCGAATAAAATCAAAACTGCTGTATCGAACTCTGACTTACATAATGATTTTATATTCGTTCGTTCTGAAAGGAAAATGATTAAAGTTTTTTATCACGATATAACATACGTAGAAAGCTTAAGTGATTATTTAAAAATCCATTTATCCGATCAAGTTTTAATTACAAGAGAAACAATTACCAATATTTCAAATAAATTACCTGAGAAATTATTTCTAAGAATTCATAGATCATATATCATTTCAATTCAAAAAATTCACTCTTACACTAATGAATTTATTGAAGTTTCTAACAAAGCATTGCCTATTAGCAGAAGCTTCAAAGAAAGTGTACTTCAAAAATTAGCTGAAATGTAAGCTAAGCTATATCTTTACAAAAAATTTGAAATTTTGAATACTACGGACTTTACTTTTAAAGGAAACACAAAAAACATAGAAAAAGCAACTTACACTTGGCAAACTCCAAGTAATATCGCATTAGTAAAATACTGGGGAAAAAGTGAACCTCAATTACCTAAGAATGCTTCTATTAGTTTTACTTTAAATAATTGTCATACTACTACAAAAATCGAGTTTACTAAAATCAAAAAAAGTAACAATCCTCAATTCGAACTGTATTTTGAAGGTAAAAAGAAGGATGATTTTAAACCTAAAATTTCTAAATTTTTTGATCGAATTAAAGAATATTGTTCTTACATATTCGAATATAAAATGGTTATAAGCTCAGAGAATTCTTTTCCACACAGTAGTGGAATTGCATCTTCTGCTAGTGGAATGAGCGCTATTGCAATGTGCTTACTAAACTTAGAAAAAGAACTTAACCCAGATATGTCCGATGATTATTTCAATCAAAAAGCGTCATTCTTGGCTAGGCTTGGTTCTGGAAGCGCAAGCAGAAGTATTGAAGGTCCTCTTGTAGTTTGGGGAGAACACCCAGAAATCGAAGGTAGCTCTGATTTATTCGGAGTAAGATTCCCTTATCATGTGCATAAAGTTTTTCAAAATTATCAAGACACTATTTTGTTAGTAGATAAAGGAGAGAAACAAGTTTCGAGTACAGTTGGACACAATTTAATGCATAATCATCCGTATGCAGAAAATCGTTTTAAACAAGCAAACGACAACCTAAGTAAGCTTTCCAAAATTTTACAAGCTGGAGACATTAAGGAGTTTATAAATTTAGTTGAAAGTGAAGCATTAACTCTACATGCGATGATGCTTACAAGTAATCCTTATTTCATTTTAATGAAACCCAACACTTTAAACATTATTAATGAAATATGGAAATATCGCGAGGAAACAAACAGCAATGTATGTTTTACTCTTGATGCTGGAGCTAATGTACACATGTTATATCCTGAAAACGAGAAAGATAAAATTAAAAACCTAATAGACAGCAAGTTAAAAGGTTTTTGCCAAAAAAATCATTATATTTGTGATAGTACCGGTTTAGGTGCAAAAAATATATAATCTTTATAACTCCCCTTACATATGAAAAAAGTTACTCAATTTTTAACCTTTTTCTTCATAGGGTTTATTGTTTTATCTAGTTATGGCCAAAAAACAGTTTGGTTTGATGAAAATTGGCAAGAAACTTCTGAAGATAAAAGTGTTTACTACAGACCACAGCCAAAAAAAGTAAAAAGCGGATATTGGATTGTTGACTACTATAAAAATGGTCAAATTCAAATGGAAGGTTTCAGTTCGGTAAACGAACCTAACAAAGAACAATTCGACGGACTAGTTACCTACTATCATCAAAATGGCAAGCCTTTTCATAAAGCCAATTATAAAAACGGAAAACTTCAAGGTGTTCGAAAAGTGTTTTATGAGTCTGGTGAGCTAAAAGAACAAGGTCGTTACAAGAATGGAAAACGACAAGGAATTTGGAAAACTTTCTACAAAAACGGAAAAATCAAAATAAAAGGAAAATACAAAGACAACGAAAAGGTTGGTGTTTGGAAAACCTTTTATAAAAATGAATATTAAGTATATATAAAAATATACTTATCTTTGTATGTAAAACTTAGAAATAGATGAAAGGACCTCTTTTTTATGCCAAAATCTTACTTTTTGGTGAATACGGAATCATAAAAGATTCTAAAGGTTTAGCAATTCCTTTTAATTCATATAAAGGAGCTTTAAAAATGGCTCAGAATTTAACTGGAGAAGCAAAAAAATCTAATCAAAATCTGAATTCATTTTATGAATACTTGAAAGGACTAGATATTAATTTAGTTTCTTTTAATTTAGATAACTTGAAAGAAGACATTTCTTCAGGAATGTATTTTGATTCATCTATTCCTCAAGGATACGGAATTGGTAGTTCTGGTGCTTTAGTCGCTTCTATTTACGACAAATATGCAAACGATAAAATCACAGTTTTAGAGAATTTAACTAGAGATAAACTGATCAAATTGAAAGAAATTTTTTCAATGATGGAATCTTTTTTCCACGGAAAAAGTTCAGGATTAGATCCTTTAAATTCTTATCTAAGTTTACCTATCCTTATCAATTCAAAAGAAAACATCGAAGCAACTGGAATTCCTTCTCAAAAAGAAGGTAAAGGAGCTGTTTTCTTATTAGACTCTGAACAAGTTGGAGAAACTGAACCAATGGTTAACATTTTCATGAATAAAATGAAAAATGAAGGTTTCCGTAAAATGCTTAACGAAGAGTTTGTCACTTACACAGATGCTTGTATTGAAGATTTCCTTAAAGGAAATGTTTCTTCACTTTTCGGAAATGTAAAGAAACTATCTAAAGTTGTTTTAGCTAATTTCAAACCTATGATTCCGAATGCTTTTCACAAAGTTTGGGAAAAAGGAATCCAAACTAACGACTACTATTTAAAACTTTGCGGTTCTGGTGGTGGTGGATATATTTTAGGATTCACTGAAGATTTTGAAAAAGCCAAGCAAAGTTTAAAAAACTACAAATTAGAAATTGTATATAGATTTTAATCTATGCCTACATCCTCAAACAGTAATAGATTAGGACTAAAATTCTTAAGTCTTTTTTCTGTTGTACGAGGTTACAACATATTGGTTTTAATTGCCGCTCAATACCTAGCTGCAATATTTATATTCTCCGAACACAAAACGGTATTTCCTGTTTTGTTAGATTGGCATTTACTGTATTTAGTATTAGCCACTGTATCTGTGGTTGCCGCTGGATATATCATCAACAACTTTTATGATGTTAAAGCAGACAGAATCAATCGTCCATTAAAATCTGGACTTGACGCACAAATCAAACAGGAAACAAAACTATCTCTTTACTTTTTATTGAATTTCATCGGTTTTGCCTTTGGATGGTTAGTTTCATGGAGAGCTGCTTTGTTCTTTGCCATGTACATATTCGGTATATGGTTTTATTCACATAAATTAAAGAAGTATCCACTTGTTGGATTAATATCCGCAACGGTCCTTACCATTCTACCTTTCTTTGTGGTATTTGTTCACTTTAAAAATTTCTCTAACGTAATTTTTATACATGCTATTTTCCTATTCCTTGTAATTATGGTAAGAGAATTAATAAAGGATTTAGAAAATATAAAAGGTGCATTAGTCAATAACTATAAAACGTTTCCTGTTTCCTACGGAGAACAAAAAACTAAACAGTTTATTGCTTTTCTAATTTCTTTAGCCTTTGCTCCTACTATTCTTTTATTTAGTTATCCAGGAATCTCATATATGAAATATTACTTCTATTTCGCCTGTGCGATTCTAGTATTTATTGCATTTTATATTTTTAAAGCTAGTAATAAGAAGCAATATCAACTACTACATAACATATTAAAAATCTTATTATTAGTTGGAGTTTTTAGTTTATTATTAATTGACAAATCATTACTTTTAGATAAAGTAATTGACAAACTGAGTTGATCAATAATTTTAGTGAATTTTTCACAACTTTGGTAACTGAAAACCAAATATTTGAATTACATTTGCGCCCTCAAAAATTTCATTATAATGAATAAAAATAACTCGTCGAGAGGACGACAAGCTGGAAGAAACAGCAATCCTCGCAATAAAAAACAGTTCAATACAAGAAATAAGAAATCTTCAAACACTTCAAATAAAAGTAGCGAAGACAAAGGAATTCGTTTAAACAAGTACATTTCAAATTCAGGAATTTGCTCAAGAAGAGAAGCTGATACGTATATCGAACACGGAAGTATTACGGTAAATGGTCAATTAATGACTGAAATGGGTTATAAAGTACAACCTGGTGATGAAGTTCGTTTTGATGGAACCTTAATCTCTATGGAACAGAAAAGATATATTCTTTTGAATAAACCAAAGAACTATATCACTACTATGGAAGATGATCGAGGAAGAAAGACTGTAATGGAACTAGTGGGTAATGCGACAAAGGAACGTATATATCCTGTAGGTAGATTAGATAGGAACACAACTGGTTTGTTATTATTTACAAACGATGGTGAATTAGCTAAAAAACTTACGCATCCAAAACATAATGTGAGAAAATTATATCACGCATCATTAGATAAAAAACTTGCCTTATCAGACCTAGAAAAACTAAGAGGTGATGTTGTAATTGAAGGGAAAAGGGTTTTTATCGATGCCGTTTCTTATGTTGAAGGTGAAAAGAAAACAGAAGTAGGAATTGAAATTCACTCTGGAAGAAATAGAATTGTAAGAAAGATTTTTGACCATGTTGGTTACCACGTTACAAAACTTGATAGAGTAATTTTTGCCGGTTTAACAAAAAAGAATTTACCTAGAGGAAGATATAGAGAGTTAACACAACAAGAAATTAATAATCTAAAAATGCTTTAAAATTGGTTATAGAAAACTTAAAATCTAAAATTGACAGCATAGTTGCTTCACAAAGCACTAAAGAAGAAAAATTACAAGAAATCTGTGATTACCTTAAAGGTGAGATTTCTTATTACGATTGGGTAGGTTTTTATTTCAGAAACGGAGATAAAGAAGAACTAAAATTAGCTCAATACGCAGGTGAAGAAACAGAACATACAATTATACCTTTCGGAAAAGGAATTTGTGGTCAAGTTGCCGTAAGTAATGAAAATTTTGTAGTACAAGATGTATCAGAACAAGACAATTACATTTCTTGCGGATGGAAAGTGAAATCAGAAATCGTAATTCCTATTTTCATTGATGGAGAAAACATTGGACAAATCGATATTGATTCACATACAATAAACCCTTTTTCAAAAGAAGACGAAGAACTTTTAGAATACATATGTAAAGAAATCACCGTTTTTTTGTAAAAAAAAATGTAAATGCTTGGAAATTAAGTTTTTTTCCATATTTTCGTAAAAGTTATTAACAATTTTACTAATCATTAATTCCCCTAAAGATGAGTAAACACATCCCTAATTATGAAAGTCTGGGTACGAAAACGCAGGCGGACAAATTGACTTTACTGGAAAAATTAGCTCTTTGGGTTCGTGATTTCCTTGAAAATGCAGAATAGAAAGTCAATAAAAAAACAACTAATCGGAAAAACTTAAAGTTATCAACAAGTTTTTCCGATTTTTTTATGACTAAACCTCACGAAAATCGTCGAACACATTTATACTTTTAGTATTTTTGCACGCTCAATAACAACACAACACAATGAGCAACACTAAAAAAATTCAATCTGCACTTATTTCAGTTTTTCACAAAGATGGTTTAGAGCCAATTGTAAGAAAATTGAACGATTTAAATGTTACAATTTACTCAACTGGAGGTACAGAAAAATTCATCAAAGACTTAGGTATTGATGTAGTTCCTGTAGAATCTGTAACAGATTATCCTTCTATTTTAGGTGGAAGAGTAAAAACGTTACACCCAAAAGTTTTTGGAGGAATTTTAAATCGCCAAGAAAACGAAAGTGATGTTGCTCAATTAGAAGAGTATAAAATTCCACAAATTGATTTAGTAATTGTTGATTTATATCCTTTTGAAAAAACTGTGGCTTCAGGAGCTCCAGAACAAGACATTATTGAAAAAATTGATATCGGTGGAATCTCTTTAATTAGAGCAGCAGCTAAGAATTTTAAAGACACTTGCATTGTTTCTTCAATGGAGCAATATGACGAGTTTCTATCAATGATTTCTGAAAACAACGGAGAAACTTCAATTTCTGAGAGAAAAAAACTTGCTGCAAAAGCATTTAATATTTCTTCTCACTATGATACTGCGATTTTCAACTACTTTAATGAAGAAGAAGTTGTTTATAAAGCAAGTGAAACAACTTCAAAAACACTTAGATATGGAGAAAATCCACATCAGAAAGGATATTTCTTTGGAGATTTAGACGCAATGTTTGATAAACTTCATGGTAAGGAGTTAAGCTACAACAACCTATTAGATGTTGATGCTGCTGTAAACTTGATAAATGAATTTCAAGGGGAAGATCCAACTTTCGCTATTTTAAAACACAACAATGCTTGTGGTTTTGCTCAAAGAGATACAGTTTATAACGCATATGTTGATGCTTTAGCTGGAGACCCGGTATCTGCATTTGGA
The DNA here is from genome assembly GCF_964036595.1 of Tenacibaculum sp. 190524A05c. Classification (NCBI taxonomy): domain Bacteria; kingdom Pseudomonadati; phylum Bacteroidota; class Flavobacteriia; order Flavobacteriales; family Flavobacteriaceae; genus Tenacibaculum; species Tenacibaculum platacis. The sequence continues at coordinate 1,797,319 of NZ_OZ038523.1, forward strand.
GGAATTTTAATAACGAATACAACTATCGACAAGGCGACAGCAGAGGAAATTCACAAATTATTCTGTGAAGTTGTTATTGCGCCAGCTTTTAATGATGATGCTTTAGAAGTTTTAAAAGGAAAAAAGAATAGAATTTTACTAGTACAAAAAGAAGTGAGTTTGCCAGTGCAAACTGTGAGAACTGCTTTAAATGGAGTATTAGTTCAAGATAAAGATAATAAGACTGATGTAGAAGCTGATTTATCTTATCCAACAACGGAAAAGCCAAGCAAAGAACAAATCGAAGATTTACTTTTTGCTTCTAAAATATGTAAACACACAAAGTCAAACACAATTGTTTTAGCGAAAAACAAGCAATTATGTGCAAGCGGAACAGGACAAACAAGTCGTGTAGATGCCTTGAGACAAGCTATTGAAAAAGCTAAAAACTTTAATTTTGATTTAGATGGAGCGGTTATGGCTAGTGATGCTTTCTTCCCTTTCCCTGACTGTGTTGAAATTGCTGATAACGCTGGAATTAAGAGTGTTATCCAGCCAGGAGGTTCAATAAAAGACGAGTTAAGTATTGATTACTGTAACAACAATAACATATCAATGGTATTCACAGGAACAAGACACTTTAAACATTAAAGTTTAAGGTGTTTTTTCTTGGATTTTTTTTGTTAGATTTGTGAGAATACATAAGTCAATCACATTTTAAATATTTTTTATGGGTTTTTTTGATTTCTTGACGGAGGAAATCGCAATCGATTTAGGAACTGCGAACACATTGATTATACATGACGGTAAAGTTGTAATCGATAGCCCTTCCATAGTAGCCAGAGATAGAATGTCTGGTAAAATTATTGCTACCGGAAAGGAAGCTCGTAAAATGCAAGGTAAAACTCATGAAAATATCAAAACAATTAGACCATTAAAAGATGGTGTAATTGCAGACTTCCAAGCTTCGGAAGAAATGATAAAGGAATTTGTAAAGAAAATTCCTTCTATCAGAAAAAAACTTTTCCCACCTTCTTTAAGAATGGTAATTTGTATTCCTTCAGGGATTACAGAAGTTGAAAAAAGAGCGGTTATCGATTCTGCTCGTCACATGAATGCAAAAGATATTTTCCTTATTTATGAACCAATGGCAGCTGCAATTGGAGTTGGTGTTGACATTATGGAACCAAAAGGAAATATGATTATCGATATAGGTGGAGGAACAACAGAAATCGCAGTGATTGCTTTAGCTGGTATTGTTTGTGATCAATCTGTAAAAGTTGCTGGAGATCTATTTACAAGTGACATCATGTATTACATGAGAACTCAACACAACTTATACGTAGGTGAGACAACAGCAGAAAAAATGAAAATTCAAATTGGTGCAGCTACAGAAGACTTAGAAGATGCACCAGATGATATGATGGTTCAAGGTAGAGACTTATTAAGTGGTAAACCTAAACAAGTTCAAGTTTCTTATAGAGAAATTGCTAAAGCTTTAGACAAATCTATCTTAAGAATTGAAGATGCTGTTATGGAAACTTTATCGAAAACCCCACCAGAACTAGCGGCCGATATTTACAATACTGGAATTTATTTAGCCGGAGGTGGATCAATGCTTAGAGGTTTAGATAAAAGACTTTCTAGAAAAACAGACTTACCAGTTTACGTAGCAGAAGATCCATTAAGAGCTGTTGTACGAGGAACTGGAATAGCCTTAAAAAACCTTGACAAATTCAAGAGCGTTTTAGTAAGTTAATTGATTACATAGTATGCAACAGCTAATTTATTTTATTCAGAAATATAAATATGTTCTGTACTTCTTGCTGCTGCAATTCATTTCGCTATTTCTCATAATTAATAATCATAGTTACCATAGAAGCAAATTCATTAGTTCTGCTAATAATATTACTGGTGGTATTTACGAAAAAAGAAAATCTGTTTCGGACTATCTAGATTTAAACATCCAGAACAAATCTTTAGCGGAAGAAAACGTTAAACTGAAAAACGAAATAGCTATTTTAAGATCACGACTCGATTCAACGAAGCAATATACTATCATCGACACTTCTTTGTACCATCAACAATATAAATACATAGATGGTATTATTACTAAGAATGAATATCACAAGTCATACAACTATCTTACAATAAATCGCGGAAAAAAAGATGGTGTATCTTCAGAGATGGCCGTTGTTAATCATACTGGAATTGTAGGTGTAACAGACGCCGTAAGTAATTCTTACGCTAGAGTGAGATCTATATTAAATAGAAGTAATGAAATTAATGTTCGTTTAAAAAAGAGTAATGCCAGTGGTAATTACTATTATGGTTCTTTAAGTTGGGACACAAAGAGTTATCAAATCGTTCAATTAAGTGATATTCCAAGGCAAGCTACAATCAGCATTGGAGACACTATTGTTACTAGTGGTCGTTCTGCTATTTTCCCGGAAGGCATTTTAGTTGGAACGGTAAACAATGTTGATTTTAGAGAATCATCAAATAGCATAGCAATTAAACTGTTCAATGATATGAGCAGCTTACGAAATGTTTATATAATTAATAACTTCGATAAAAAGGAAATAAGAGATTTAGAGCAAGGAATCAATGAGTAGAAGGTCATATTATTTAGTGTTTGTATTTATTAGCTTAATACTTCTTCAAGTATTGGTACTAAACAATGTACTATTATTCGACAGAGTGAATCCTTACATTTATATAGCCTTTATCTTTATATATCCATTTAGAAAAAATAGATTCCCTATATTAAGTTTAGCTTTTTTATTAGGTCTTTTTATTGATTTATTTTCAGATTCCGGAGGAGCACATGCATTCGCAACTACTTTTATTGCATATGTAAGACCATATTTCTTTAAAACTATATTCCAAAAAACTGAACTGGATTATGAGTTTTTTACACTAAAACAAGAATCATTTGGTAAGGTTTTCAACTTTATTGTCATTTTAACTTTCTTGCATCATTTTTTATTATTTACTTTACTTAACTTTAGTTTCTCAAACTTTTTTTATGTATTAACTAATACACTTCTATCAGGAATATTTTCGTTACTTATATATTTCCTAGGTAGTTTTATATTAAGAAGCAAACAGTAAACGTGAAAAGAAGCTCTTTATTAATAATTCTTATTTTACTATTTGGTATAGTATACATTGGTCGACTATTTCAATTACAGGTTATTGAAGGCGGAACATCTAGTGCCATTAATACAGCAACAGTAAAAATTGAGTATGATTATCCACAACGAGGATACATTTATGATCGAAACGGACAATTACTAGTTGCCAATCAACTAAGCTATGATGTAATGGTTATTCCAAAGGAAGTGAAATCTATAGACACACTTCATTTATGTTCATTACTCAAAATAACCAAAGACGACTTCAAAAAAAGATTTCGTAAAGCTGAAAAATATGCAAGATGGCTGCCATCCGTTTTCCTAAAACAAGTTGCAAAAGAAGACTTTGCCTATCTTCAAGAAAAGCTTCATAAATTTGAAGGGTTTTACGTTCAACGACGTATCATTCGAGATTATCCCATAAAATCTGCAGCAAACATTTTAGGTTTCTTAGGGGAAGTAAACGAACTGCAAGCTAAGAAAAGTGACTACTACGAGAATGGAGAACTTATTGGAAAATGGGGAGTTGAAAAATACTACGAAGATCTATTAAGAGGTGTTAAAGGAAAAAAATATTTTAATAGAGATAATCTAAACAGAATAACTGGTTCTTTTAAAAATGGAGAATATGATACCTTAGCCTTAGCTGGAAAGGATTTAACACTTACTATTGATAGTGAGCTTCAACAATACGGTGAACTATTAATGTCAGGTAAACGAGGAGGAATTGTAGTATTAGAACCATCTTCAGGTGAAATCCTAGCCTTGGTTACAGCTCCATCTTATGATCCAAATATGATGGTAGGAAGAAAAAGATCATCATTTTCTCAAAAATTATTTTCAGACACCATTAACAACCCAACCTTCGATCGAGGACTGCAAGGAGTGTATTCTCCAGGTTCACCTTTTAAAGTATTGAATGGTCTTATAGGATTACAAGAAAATGTAATTAATGAAAATACTGCAGTTTACTGCTACGGAGGATATCGTTATGGGAAAAGGAAACACGAATTCATGAGATGTCACTGTGGTATTTACGGCAGACCTATTCGCTTAAAGAAAGCAATAGCAAAATCTTGTAATAGCTACTTTGCCGAAGTTTATAGAAAAATAATCAACAAAGAAGGAAATACTAAAACTGGGTTTGATAATTGGAGTAATCAAGTAAAGAGTTTTGGACTTGGCAATTATTTAGGGTACGATTTACCTGTAGGAAATAAAGGAAATGTTCCAGATGCCAACTTTTATGATAAACGATATTCTTTCGGCTGGCGAGCAGTTACTAATATTTCGAATGCAATTGGTCAAGGTGAAATTGAAACAACTCCTATTCAATTAGCAAATGCTACCGCTGCTATTGCTAATAGAGGTTTTTATTTTACTCCTCATATCGTAAAACGAGTTAATAACGAATTAATAGATAATTCTAAATTCGTCTCTAAAAAACTAACTTCAATAAATGCGAATCATTTCCCGCCTGTCATAGATGCAATGCATGAAGTTTTCAAAACAGGAACAGGTAGATTTAGTCAGGTAAAAGGTATTGATATTTGCGGTAAGACAGGAACTGTGGAAAATTTCACAAGAATTAATGGAGAAAAAGTACAGTTACCTGACCACTCAATTCTAGTTGCATTTGCTCCAAAGGAGAATCCAAAAATTGCCATGGCAGTTTTTGTTGAAAACGGAGGTTTTGGTTCAACGATTGCCGCTCCGATTACTAGTCTTATGATTGAAAAGTATTTGACTGGAGATGTAAAAAGAAAACACATTGAAGAACGAATGATTAATCTAAGTTTAAAAGAAACTTATGATAAACAACTCATAAAAAGAGACTCACTTGAGACAATTAAAGAATAACATATTTGCTAATTTAGATTGGATCACCATTTTAATTTATGTTTTACTCGTGGTGTTCGGTTGGATGAATATTTTCGCTGCTTCCTCTACAGATACAGAACGAGAATTATTAGATTTTTCAACGAGATATGGAAAACAAATGATTTTCATTTGTCTTGCCATACCTTTAACCGTATTTGTTCTTTTCTTAAACTCAAAGTTTTATGAACAATTTTCCAGTTTACTGTATTTGTTCTCACTGGTTCTTCTTGCTGGAGTATTAGTCTTTGGTAAAAAAATTAACGGGGCAACTTCTTGGTATAACTTCGGAGGAATTGGTCTTCAACCTTCAGAATTCTCAAAAGCGTTTACCGCCCTAGCTTTAGCCAAATTAATGAGTGACAGACAGTATAACTTAAAACTTATCAAAAATCAAATTAAAGCCTTTTTTATAATATTCCTTCCAGCTTTTCTAATTGCTTTACAACCAGACATGGGATCTGTTTTGATATATTTCTCTTTCTTTTTTGTTTTAAATAGAGAGGGACTAACTCTTAGGTATTTTATTCTTGGTGTTACAACGATCATACTATTTCTACTTACAATTTATTTCGGAACTAAAATCATATTAATCGCAACTATAACCGTTCTTACGTTATCAATTATATATATAGCATATAAAAACAAGCAATTCTTGAGGTTCAATTGGCCGATAGTAGTAATAGGTTATATCATAACATCCTTATTTATTGCTGGAGTTGGATACACTTATACTAACATATTAGAACAACATCAAAAAGACAGATTTGATATCTTATTAGGCAAAATTAAAGATGATAGTGGAATTGGATACAATACATACCAAGCAAAGCTTACCATTAAATCTGGAGGATTCCTAGGAAAAGGTTTTTTACAAGGAGATAGAACTCAAGGTAACTTTGTTCCAGAACAGGACACGGATTATATTTTTAGTACAGTTGGAGAGGAATGGGGCTTTCTAGGAAGTACGTTTGTCATTATACTCTTCATGTTACTCTTATTTAGAATTATCTTCTTAGCAGAACAGCAAACTAACAAATTTTCTAGAATTTATGGATATGGAGTGGCCTCCATCATTTTCTTCCATGTTATTGTTAACATAGGAATGGTTATAGGTATTTTACCAACTATTGGTATACCTCTACCCTTTTTTAGTTATGGAGGATCGTCGTTATGGGGATTTACTTTACTAATCTTCATTTTTATTAGATTAGATGCCCATAAGAAATATGACTACTAATCAATTATGCTACTTCAATTCAACTAGTACAAAATTAAAAAATGAGGTAACAAAAAAAGCACTCCGATAAAATCGAAGTGCTAATATTAACTAACCTTAAAACTCTTTTTGTGCTGTCTTATAAAGCAGCTACGTGCTTAGCTAATTTAGATTTTAAATTAGCAGCTTTATTCTTATGAATAATGTTGTTCTTTGCTAATTTATCTAACATTGAAACAACTTTAGGTAACATTCCAACAGCTTCATTCTTATCTGAAGTCGCTCTTAACTTTCTTACAGCATTACGTGTAGTTTTATGCTGATATTTATTTCTTAAGCGCTTCGCTTCGTTACTTCTAATTCTTTTAATTGCTGACTTATGATTTGCCATTTTCTAAATTCTTAAATGTTTATAAAAACTTTGTACTCCGTACGGGATTCGAACCCGTGTTACCAGGATGAAAACCTGGCGTCCTAACCCCTAGACGAACGGAGCAGTACAACTTTTTCAAGATTGCGGGTGCAAATATAAAATTAATTTTTTGTATTCGCAATATTTTATCTTCTAAAAATCAGATAAAAAAAGCTTCGAAATAAATTCGAAGCTTTGTACTCCGTACGGGATTCGAACCCGTGTTACCAGGATGAAAACCTGGCGTCCTAACCCCTAGACGAACGGAGCAAAACAATCTTTTCAGTTTGCGGGTGCAAATATATAATGCTTTTTAAAAACCGCAAAACTTTTTTTGTTTTTTTTAATAAGCTTTTGCAAAAAGAACTCTTTTACTAGATTTTTCACCAGTAAATACGCATACTCCATCCTCTTCAACAGCATCGTTTGGAATACATCTAATAGTTGCTTTTGTTAATTCTTTTATTTTATCTTCTGTTTCAATTGTTCCATCCCAATGTGCCGAAACAAATCCTCCTTTATTCTCAATAGCTTCTTTAAACTCTTCAAATGTATTTACCTCTGTAATATGTTCATTTCTAAAATTAACAGCCTTAGAATACAAATTATCTTGTATATCGTTTAATAATTGAGCTATGTATTCAACAACATTATCTTGAGAGACTGTTTCTTTCTCAAAAGTATCTCTTCTCGCAACCTCTACAGTACCATTTTCTAAATCTCTTTTACCAATAGCTACTCTTACTGGAACACCTTTTAATTCATACTCTGCAAACTTTGCTCCAGGTCGCATTGTATCTCTATCATCAAACTTTACTGATATTCCTTTAGCTTTAAGAGCTTTAATAACTCCTTCTAACTTTTCAAATATTGCATTCAATTGCTCTTCTCCTTTATAAATTGGAACAATAACAACCTGAATCGGTGCTAATTTTGGAGGTAAAACCAATCCTGCATCATCAGAATGCGTCATAATCAACCCACCTATTAATCGTGTAGACACCCCCCAAGAAGTTGCCCATACATGTTCTTGTTTTCCTTCTTTAGAAGTATATTTTACATCAAAAGCTTTTGCAAAATTCTGTCCTAAAAAGTGAGAAGTTCCTGCTTGTAATGCTTTCCCATCTTGCATTAAAGCTTCGATGGTATAGGTATCATCCGCACCTGCAAAACGCTCGCTTTCTGATTTTGCTCCACGAACCACTGGCATTGCCATAAACTCCTCAGCAAATGTTGCGTATACTTCTTGCATTTGTTTAGCTTCTTGAACAGCTTCTTCTTTTGTTGCATGAGCAGTATGACCTTCTTGCCATAAAAACTCAGCGGTTCTTAAAAACAAACGAGTTCTCATCTCCCATCTTACAACATTAGCCCATTGATTTATTAATAACGGTAAATCTCTATGTGATTGAATCCATCCTCGATAAGTATTCCAAATTATTGCTTCCGAAGTAGGTCTTACAACTAATTCTTCTTCCAATTTCGCATTAGGATCAACTCTTAACTTCCCTTCTTTTTCAGGATCATTTTGAAGACGATAATGTGTAACTACCGCACACTCTTTAGCAAAGCCTTCTGCATTTTTCTCTTCTGCTTCGAATAAACTTTTAGGAACAAAAAGTGGAAAATATGCGTTTTGATGTCCAGTTTCCTTGAACATTCTATCTAATTCTGCTTGCATTTTTTCCCAAATTGCAAAACCATATGGCTTTATCACCATACAACCTCTTACCGCTGAAGTCTCAGCTAAATCAGCCTTTACAACTAATTCATTATACCATTTTGAATAATCTTCAGACCTTTTTGTTAAATGTTTACTCATGATTGAAAGTTTGGCACAAAAATTGCAGTTTTTTATGCGTAAATTATGTGTGCAAAACTACAATAAAGTTGCGTATTTTTACAATAGTTTATTTTTTTTGCACAAGTTAACTTACTTAGTGTATTAACAAATTAAAAGAGATCGGATATGAAACCACATTACACCAAAACCAAACTTCCACTTTATTTCTTATCATTACTTGTGGTAACTACTTTAGTTTCATGCTCAACTACACAAACAGTTGCTGGTAGTGATGATGGTATTTATGCAGATGATTCAGAACAACCTCAAAGAAGAGTTGTAGTTCAAGATACTGATAGAGAATACAAAGATTATAATGAAAACTATTTCACGAAAGAACTCGAACGTCTAGATGTATTAAACGGAACAGATATCATTACAGATATCGAAAGCTATCAATCGGAGGATTATGATTTTGAGGAAACTGAAGAAGAAGATCCTGAAACACAAATTAATTATAATAGTGAAAATGCTCCATGGGGTTACGATTCAGACTCTGATGTAGTTATTAATATAAATACTGTTCCTCGTTATCGTTTGGGATGGAACTTCAACACTTATTGGGGAGATCCTTATTGGGACGGACCATTAGGTTGGAACAATTGGGGATACAACCCATGGTGGAACCCATATAACAATGTTGCCTGGGGTTGGGGATGGAACAACTGGGGCTGGGGATGGAATAATGGATTTTATTGCCCACCAGGATATTACGGCTTAGGATACAGAAATGGATTTTACAGAAATCGTTTAGGATTTTATAATAATAGATATTATAGAAATGGTATTTACGGAAGAAATACATTAGCTTCAAATAGAAGAGCATATAGCAGAAATACAAATCGTGCAATCAGCAGAAGATCTTCTAATGTATACAGAAGAAACAATCGTCAAGTTTCAAGAACGAGAACAAATGGTCGTAGGATTTCAAGAAATGGTCGATATAGCAGAATACGAAACTCTAATAGTTCAAGAGTAGGCAGAAGAGATGGTGTAACAAGAGGTAAACCAACCAATAACGCAAGGATTAGAAAGTACAAATCTTCTAGAACAAGAAGCAGCGGAAACTCTTCAAGAAGAAACTATTCTAATAATAGAAGTAATTCAAGAAGTAGAAATTATTCTGGAAGTAGAAGCAGTAGAAGTTCTTCAAGAGGTTATTCTTCAGGAAGTAGAAGCTCAAGAAGTTTTTCATCAGGGAGAAGTTCTTCAAGAAGCTCTAGAAGCTCAGGAAGAAGAAGATAATAACTGATTTTACTTAGTTCACAAAAGAAATTTAGCATTAAACATGAAACGAATTTTATTACTCGTAGCTTTGGCTACTACGATACTTACGTCCTATTCTCAAGCATTAGATTATAATGACTTAGGACTATTATTTTCAAAGGATAACACAAACGGAACTGCAAGATTCAATGCAATGTCAGGAGCATTTGGAGCTTTAGGAAGTGATCTTTCATCAACAGACATTAACCCTGCAGGAGCAGCAGTAGCAAGAGATAGTAAATTCTCTGTTACTCTTTCGAATAGAAATGCAAATTTGGATGTTAATTATTATGGTAACACGAATAATTTGCAAGATGAATATTTTAATATTTCTCAAGCAGGTGGAATATTTGTATTTGACATTGATAATTCAAATTCAAGCTGGAACAGATTTGCTTTTACATTTAACTATAAAATGAAAGCAGATTTTGACAACCTGTATTCAGGAAGAGGAAATAGTAATTTTCTTTTTTATGATCAACATATAGGAGACACTAATTCTCCTGTCAATATTTTCGATGGATCTATAGAGCAATCTTTCTCTAATGAAACCAGAGGTTTAAACAGTGTATTTAATATTGGTATTTCTGCTGTACATGATAACAAGTTATTTGTAGGAGCATCACTTAAATTTCACAACTTAGAATTCAGAGAAAGATCTTTCTTAACAGAAATGAACGATGATGTAAATGGAAATATTTTAGAAGTTGAAGATTTTAGAGAGCGTTTTATTGAAGGAAATGGTTTTTCATTTAATCTTGGTTTCATATACAAACTGAATAAATTTATTCGTCTTGGAGCTTCTTATGAATCACCAACTTGGTATCAAGAAGTTATTGAAGAAAGAGCTGGATCATTAACTATGTTTGATGTAAATAATTTAGGAATTACCGGTGTAGAAGATCGTTTCTTCGAAGGACCATACTCATTAAGATTTACAACTCCGAGTAGGCTAACAGCCAGTGGAGCTTTAGTATTTGGAAAACAAGGATTAATAAGTGTTGATTACACATACAAAGATTTTCAAAATTTCAAATACAGAGAAGTAGATCAAGAATTACAGGATGCAAATCAATTCTTTAGAACTGATTTTAGAGCTACTCAAAAATTAAGTGTTGGTACGGAGTGGAGATTTGATAGAGTGAGTTTAAGAGGTGGTTATTCTTATGAATTAGATCCAAATTTAGTTGTAGGAGGAAATACTAATAAAGATAACATTAGAGCTTTCTCGGCAGGTTTAGGTTATAATTTTGGAAATACTAAAATCGATTTATCATACCAACAATCTGAAAACAGACAATTTTACTCATTATATAATACAGGAGACATAAATATTGATAATAACATTTCAGTAGTTGCTGCAACTGTTACATTCAGTTTATAAGAATTAATTGGGGATTTTTTATATAAAGCCTCTTAGGTGTAAAGATAACTTACAATACCTAAGAGGTCTTTTTTATTTAATCACTTTTTTACTGTAATTTTGTACCTCATTTTTATTTATGGAAAATATTAAAATTCAGATACAAGAAACTAACAATAATTCAATTATAAAATTTGTTAGTAATACGATATTAATTAATGGAGGTAGCTTTGAATTCAATAATATTGATGAAGCTAAATCTTCTCCTCTAGCACAACAACTATTTTATTTACCATTCGTAAAAAAAGTTTTTGTAACTGCAAACTTTATTGCAATTCAAAGATTTGATATTGTAGAATGGTCAGATGTTCAAGAGGAAGTCAAAGAACAGATTGAAGCTTATGTTAATAGTGGAAATTCTGTTATAACAGAACAAGAAGCTAAAAAAGACGCTATAGAAGTTTACGCCGAAGTTACACCGAACCCAGCTGTGATGAAGTTTGGTACAAATAAAGCGTTAACACAAACCGATGTTGAACTAAAAAATATTGAAGAAGCCAGTAAATCTTCTCCATTAGCTCAAGCTTTGTTTAGTTTCCCTTTTGTTAAGGAAGTATTTATTTCAGAAAACTACATTTCTGTATCAAAATACGACGTGGTAGAGTGGAATGAAGTGTATCAAGAAATCAGAACTTTTATTAGACAGTATTTACAAGATGGAAAAACAATTATTTCTAATCTACCTGTTGAAGAAAAGAAAACTGAAGTAAAAACAGTTAAAACTGAAAATCTAGATGAAACTTCAACTAAGATTATTGAAATTTTAGATGAATATATAAAACCAGCTGTAGCTTCTGATGGTGGAAATATTGCTTTTCATGATTACAATTCAGAAACTAAGAAAGTTAGTGTAATTTTACAAGGCGCTTGTAGTGGATGTCCTTCTTCAACAATTACATTGAAGAATGGAATAGAAACCATGTTAAAAGAAATGTTACCTAACCAAATTAACGAAGTAATCGCTATAAATGGATAAGCAAATTAAACCTTACAAAGATTCTGAGCTAGGAAAAAAAGAGCAAGTTGCGCATATGTTTGACAACATATCCAAAAATTACGACGGTTTAAATCGAGTTATCTCTTTGGGTATTGATGTAAGCTGGAGAAAAAAGGTGGTAAAACTTGTTTCTGAAAACAATCCTAAACAAATTCTTGATATTGCTACAGGAACTGGAGATCTTGCTTTAATGATGGCCGAATTAAATCCTGACAAAATAGTTGGATTAGACATTTCTCCTGGAATGCTTGAGGTTGGAAAACAAAAGATAAACAAAGCAAAGCTATCAGATAAAATAGAAATGGTAGTTGGGGATAGTGAGAATATTCCTTTTGAAGACAACACATTCGATGCTATAACAGTTTCATTTGGAGTTAGGAATTTCGAAAATCTAGATAAAGGGTTACAGGAAATTCATCGTGTTTTAAAACCTGGAGGGAAATTTGTTGTTTTAGAAACTTCAAATCCTACTAAATTCCCTTTTAAGCAGGGTTATAAATTATACACAAATATTTTCCTTCCAATAGTTGGAAAATTATTCTCAAAAGATAAAGTTGCTTATTCATATCTATCTAAAAGTGCAAATTCTTTTCCATTTGGTGAAGCTTTCAACAATATTTTAACCAAAAATGGGTTTAAGAATGCAGATAGTTTACCAGTTACTTTCGGAGTAGCTTCAATTTATACATCAACAAAATAATATGCAAAAGACGTTTTTTATTTCTGTTTGTTTACTGTTTATGTCGTGGAGTATTCTTGCTCAACGCGAAAGAGTTGAAAACTTACCTAGTTTCGATAAACGTAGAATTCACTACGGTTTTTATTTAGGATTAAATACAAATGGTTTTAAGGTAGAATACAAACCAAGTGTTTTTCCAAATGCAGAAATAGAAGTTGAATCTGAAGTAGGATTCAATGTTGGTTTAATTGCGGATTTAAAACTTCATAATAATATTAATCTTCGTTTTGAACCAGGATTAATTTCAAACACAAAGGTTTTACGTTTTAAACATGTTACGACAGGTCAAGACGTGCGAGAAGTAGGGAACACATATTTACACTTACCTTTTATTTTTAAATTCAGTACAAATCGTTTAAATAACGTTAGGCCATATGTATTAGGAGGAGCGTCATTTGATTATAATTTCTCAAGTAACGAAAGTAATCAAAATGATAATTTTGGCGGACAGTTTAGACAAAATGCAAGTAATCTAATGTATGAAGTTGGAGTAGGTATAGATTTATATCTACCATACTTTAAATTCTCTCCTTCAATTAGAGGAATCTTTTCAATTACAAATGAGGTAAAATACGATGAAAGAACTCCAAGTCAATGGACAGACCCTATTGCTTTTATGGGGACAAGAGGAATCTTTCTACACCTATCATTTGAATAAAGAAACATCACAAATTTATTGTATATAAAGAATAGAGCCGCTTAAATAAGCGGCTCTCGTTATTAACATGTATGGTATAAATGACGTCCCCCCAGATACCAATTAACCATATATATACTTTAAGACACATGTTTTTTAAATAAGTCACAAGAAATTATATTTTTTTTAGAATGCACAAAAAAAAGAGCTAGTTAAACTAGCCCTTTTATGAGTTGCCCACTACGCAACCCTGTAGATAGAAGTCCCCCGAAATCTACCAAATAAATTATTATCGCAAATACTTAATATTTAAAGTATTTTAATTGAATGCATTATAATGTAAACTTTACAAATATATATATTTTTTATTAGTAAAATTACTTTTTAATAATAATTATATTATCTACCACTTCTTTGATTGGTAAAATCACTTCTCCATCCGAAGTTTTAATCGTAAAACAGATATTATCAATCGCTAAAACCTGACCTTCAACATCGCCAATTTTAACCTTTGCACCAATAGCTATATTTCTCCTTGAGTAGTAACCAAAAAGTAAACGAGCTACTGCATCTCTAGCCCCTAAACCAAACGCTATGGTAAAAGCAGCTAAAATAGAACCTATTATTAAAGTTAAATTACTTTTAATTAATGACGTATCTATTTCTGCAGCATCTAGAGCGGTTATGGAAAGAAAAACCACAATTAAATAAAATGCAATATTTCCTACAACATTACCACCACTAATTTCAAGAGACTTGAACATTCCTTGAATTGCCTTTTTTACCATAGTACCCAAATAAGCACCACCAGCGAATATACATAGTGCTTTAATCAAACTTGGTAAATAAGCAAAGAAACTCCTCAATCCATCTGAAACGAATGTTAGCCCAAATATACTTGAACCAGCCATTACGAAAATTAGAATCAATAACCACTTTAATACACCTAATATCACATTGGTTAAAACAATATTAATTGTTGTATCACCAAAAATTTTAGTCTCACTTAATTTCTCTGACCATTGATCTATTTTAGTTTTAGCCAAGACCTTTTTAACTATTTTTAATAAGATTTTGGTGAATAACCATGCAAAAATTAAAAACCCTAAAAACTTAAAAACTGAAGGAATTACATTCTTTATTTCAGTTAATATCTCTTCGAAAGGTTGCATTAATTCATTCATATTATATAGCTGTTTAGTTAGTATTATTTTATTCTTCGTCTTCCGTAATATCTAATTTATCTTCTTTCTTTTTAGCTTCAACTTCATCAGCACCACCACCTGTTAACAAGTCACCTATCGCACTAGGGTACTTAACCACGAATAAATCCGCCATATCTATAGACAGCTTTATCATAGCCACATCATTCAGTACTTTTTTCTTAAGTACCTCAGGCAACTCTTGATTGGTCAATATTTTCTTAAACGGGTTATCCATTAATTATTATAAATCGTTATAAGCCTTTACAACTTTTTCCTTAGCTCTTTTTACACGCATTTTCACTGCGCTTTCTCCAATATCTAAAACCTCACAAATTTCTTTTATACTCATATCATCTTGATATTTCATTAAAAGAATCATCTTATCCGAAGGATCTATGATTTGCATGGCTTTAGCCAACTTCTCAGATTTTAATTCAAATAAAGATGCATCATCTATTTCTTCAGTTTCTGCGTCTTCATCTTTAATTACATCTGTAACAACTGTCACTTTCTCATTCTTCTTTGCACTATTTCTTTGTACATAATTAACACAAAAATTATAGGTAAAAGAATATAACCAAGTAGAGAATTTTGAGCGTCCTTTGAAACTTCTAAGTTTAACAAATAATCGAACAAAGACATCGTGAGTTAAATCCTGCGCCTCTTCTTTACTTTTAGAAAAGCCATAGCATTTATTATATACTACACCAGCATACCTATCGTACAAAATAGCGAACAAATGAGTATCATTCTTCTCGACTATTTTACGAACGAGTTCTTCGTCAGTTATGTGATCAACTTTATTGGTATTCAAAAGTGCTCTTTCTTATTGCTAAGTTTAGTTATATTGTATTGAGACACAAAATCTAAGCTTAGGTCACAATTCTATTTGGTGATTTCGATAAAATTAACATATTTTAACACATCGAAAAGTTTTTTTCAAAAAAAATAAAATGTTTTGTAACATTTATGTGTAATCTAACGTATAAGTGATTGTAAAGTATCTATTAAATTAATTAAAAGCGTATGAGACAACTTAAAATTACGAAACAGGTAACCAACAGAGAAACTGCCTCACTTGATAAATATTTACAGGAGATTGGAAAAGTAGACTTAATTACTGCTGATGAAGAAGTAGAGTTAGCGCAGCGAATAAAAGCGGGTGACCAAAGAGCTTTAGAAAAATTAACTAAAGCAAACTTACGTTTCGTAGTATCGGTTGCTAAACAATATCAAAACCAAGGATTAACATTACCGGATTTAATTAACGAAGGTAACCTTGGATTAATTAAAGCTGCTAAACGTTTCGATGAAACTCGTGGTTTTAAATTCATTTCTTATGCTGTATGGTGGATTCGTCAATCGATTTTACAAGCTTTAGCAGAGCAATCACGTATCGTTCGTTTACCTCTTAATAAAATTGGATCTATTAATAAGATCAACAAGATGTATGCTTTCTTAGAGCAAGAAAACGAAAGACCTCCAAGTGCTGAAGAGATTGCTAAGAAATTAGACATGACAGTGAGCGACGTAAAAGAATCTATGAAAAATTCAGGACGTCACGTATCTATGGACGCTCCTTTAATAGAAGGAGAAGATTCTAACTTATATGATGTATTAAATTCAGGAGAATCTCCAAATCCAGATAAAACTTTATTACACGAATCTTTGAGAATCGAAATTAATAGAGCTCTTGAAACGTTAACTCCTCGTGAAGCTGATGTTGTAAGATTATACTTTGGATTAGGGGAACACCAACCAATGACTTTAGAAGAAATTGGAGAAACTTTCGACTTAACAAGAGAAAGAGTTCGTCAGATTAAAGAAAAGGCAATTCGTAGATTAAAACACACATCTAGAAGTAAGATTTTAATGACTTACTTAGGATAGTAAGGATTTAAATAACAATATTAAAACTCTCAATATTTCTATTGAGAGTTTTCTTTTTTATATTGTATTTTTGCCGCTCAAACACAACACACACATAATGAGTAAACTTATTGCACCTTCAGTTTTAGCGGCTGATTTTGGAAATCTACAGCGTGATGTAGATATGGTAAATTCTAGTAAAGCTGACTGGTTTCATATTGACATAATGGATGGAGTATTTGTTCCAAATATTTCATTTGGAATGCCAGTTCTAAAAGCTATTTCTTCACACGCAACGAAAACTATTGATGTACATTTAATGATTGTTGACCCTGACAGATACATCAATACATTTGCTGACCTAGGAGCTGATATTTTAACTGTACACTACGAGGCTTGTACACACTTACACAGAACAATTCAAGCTATTAAAGCAAGCGGTATGAAAGCAGGTGTTGCTTTAAATCCACATACTCCAATTAATGTTTTAGAAGATATTATTATTGATTTAGACTTGGTTTGTATTATGAGTGTAAACCCTGGCTTTGGTGGACAATCTTTTATCGAAAATACTTACAAGAAAGTAAAACAGTTAAAAGAATTAATTACAACAGCTGGTTCTAATACCTTAATAGAAATTGATGGTGGAGTAACAAATAAAAACGCAAAACAATTAACTGAAGCTGGAGCTGATGTTCTAGTTGCAGGAAGTTACGTATTTAAAAGTGATAATCCTACTGAGACAATTGCTGGTTTAAAATCGCTTTGTAATTAAGCATTTTCTCAATTTTATGGTATAATACTGGAAAGTTATTTTTCAAATCTTTAGGAGTTTCAAAAAAATGTTCCATGATAACAGATAGAAACTCTAAAGCATTAGTATTAGCATAATCTCTAAAGTAATTTGACTGTAAAATTGCAGTGGAATTTGCAGGGTTTTTCATGAACTTAATTATTTCTAGAAAGACCCTGTAAAATATTTTTGCACTCTTATCTTTTGATTTTTTACCGTGAAAAGTCAAGGCATGTGTAAACTCGTGAATCCCCAAGTTCAAATTATCATTCGTTATAACTTCTCCCTTCAAAAAATCTTCCCACGAAAATATAATTAACTTTAAAGCTGGATTGAATTCACCTTTATGATACTGTTTCGTAATCACAGAATAATACGCAGACGGATATATAATTATTTTATTGAATGTAGATGAGGAATATCTTCTCATACCAAAAGTAAGTTTAACATACGAAGCCGCAATTAAAACTTTAGCTTCCGGAGTTAATTTAAATCCATCTCTTTCTATAAACTCATACGACCGAATAAACTTTGCCAACCGATGTTCAAAATAAGATTGATATTTTGGATCTAGTTTTCTGTAAAAGGCCACATGCTCCAAAAACTCCTTCTTATATCTTGGCAATTTTTTCTTGATAAAATACAAGTGCACAAAGATTGGTCTATTGAAAACATACACATATATTGATTCGATAATATTTGCAAAAATCGTAAGACCACTCAGTCCATAAGTAATAGACTTTATATAAAAGTAAGATTTCATAACATCTACCTATTCCCTACTTTAATAATTTAAAATTCTTTTGTCAAGTTTTTTTGCCATAGCAAAACCTTTGTCATAACTTGCTCTAAAGTCAATTCCTGCCAATTTATTCTTTTTCAATCGTAAGTAACACAATCCTCTATTGTATTCTGGTTTTCCATTTGTAATCTTCCCGGAACTAATTACTTTATTTAACTTCTCAATTGCGTCGTTATATCGTTTCATCTTAATATCAGTTAATGCTGAACTTAACCTAATTTCTTCGTTAGTAGGAGCTATTTCTAATCCTCTTATGAATTCCCTTTGGGCCTCTTTATACCTTTTTTGACTGAATAACTCACTCGCTCCATTAAGAATCTTTTGTAATTCTATTCTTTTCAGTTTTAAACTATCACTATTTGAAACTACTTCTGATGATTTATTATTCTTTACAATTCTTAACTCTTGTATTTTTTTATTATTTGGCAATACAAGTTTTGCCGAATCGATTAACCCACTAGCTCTTTTTACATCTTTATGATACTTCAAATAAAAGTTAATCTTATCAATCCATACTGCTTCATTCCTAGGAAGAAAACTCTGATGCCTCGATATTAAATCTAAAAGACTAATGGTATCTTTTATGTCTATATAATGTTTTTTTAAAACGCGATATTGATTGATTAAACCAGGTCTTTTGTAAAAAGCCTTTTTTGCATAATAAATGCAGCTATCTTGATTTTTAAGCACTTTATTTGACCTAAAAATCATAGACTTAAAAGCGTAATGTTCTAGAGAATAAGGAGACTCCTTAATTGCTAAATTCAAATGATTCATAGATTCAGAATACTTCCCTTCACTGTAAGCCAAAACAGCCTTAGCATAATCAATTGGCTGTCCCATAAAATTTAGCTTAGGGAATGAAGGATATAAATCATTCATTTGATTATAACCAACTTTATATTTTTCTTTTAAGATATTTTTCCCTCGTATATTATTTCTAACTATCATTTGATACTTCGCCGAAGTAAACATTTGATAATTAAGATATATTAATATTAAAACCAAAAACGCGAAACCAAACTTCAAATATTCATTTAGTTTGATTTTTCCATCTCTTTTAATTACAGCTAAAGCAATAGTCATAATTAAAACACCTAATACTTGAATTGGCGTTCTTTCAGAAGGAAAATTTATCAAAGAATCTAAAGTGTAGGTTAAAAAACCTACTAAAACTACTAACGCTATGAATCTAATATTTCTATCTTCGTTACTAAAGATTGATGTTTTTATGAGTATATAGTATACCAAACAGAAAAGCCCTATAAAAATAATAAAGCCAACAATTCCCATTTCAGATAAAACTTGTAGGAAATCGTTATGAGCTCTTCTTGGATAAAAATGATTTTGGTTTTTTTTACTTAAGACCAACTCCTCTTTTTCTATCATCTTCCAATTTCCTAATCCTACTCCTAATAGCGGGCTCGATTTAAACCCATCGATTGCAGAAATCCAAAATTCCATTCTTCCACCATCACTAGCTAAAGATAATGCTCTTCCATCATTAGTTGAAACATTATTTGCTTTATATAAATCCTTTTTCAATCTGGTAAATATCAAATCATTAAAAGAATTCAATTTATTCCTATCGATTTTATTTACTGATAAAGAACTAATGAAAGCAATACCACATACTAATAGTAAAGGAATCAAGAAGTTTTTAGTTAGAATTATAAAATTCTTTTCTTTATTAATATAAAAACATCCAAATATTAATGATGAAAATATAATAGGCAAACTATATATAGCTGTTCTAGAACCTATCAGTAAAACTGAAAAAACAGTTAAGAAAACAACTAAAAAACATAATACTTGTACCACCTTTTTTTTGGACACAAATAGAATGTAGAAAGTAAATGCCATTTTTATAATTAAACTAGCAGCTAATATATTTCTATTTCCATATGTAGGATTTAATCCATAGAACAGGGACTCACTTCTTGGTTGATTGCTATTAATTACAACAAAGTGATGTAATACTTGAAGTGTTTCAATTGCAAGAAAAATAAGTAACACATAAGCCATAAAAGGAAAAAGTTCAACCAACTTATCCTTGAGTATAATGTACAAATTAAATAATGCTATCAACGTATTTAAAAGAATACATAAGAATACAATACTTTCCGAAACAGATATAGATTTTACAATAGATAGGCATGAAATAAATAAAAAGAGTAGAGCACCTAAAAAGGTAAATTTGGCTATTTTGTGATGAAAATCAACTTCTATGAAATTCTTATAATAATAAATGTAAGCCAATGTAATTGCATTGACGATAGATATATAATACCACTGCGTAATTGCTACATCAAAAGCATTCATATGTGGAAGAAACCCTACACCAAGATATAGAAGTAAAATTATCTTATCTAACAATAAAAACCTCTCTTTACTTCTTCCTCTTTTAATATTTGGTTTTGGAGTTTTAGAAACAGGTTTCTTCGAATTTTTATGATATGCCTTTTTTTTCATATTCTTTCATTTGTGACCAAGAGAGGATTCGAACCCCCAACCCTCAGAGCCGAAATCTGATATTCTATCCAGTTGAACTACTTGGCCTATAGTTAAAGTATTAAGCTAGTTTTTGCTTTACTATTGATGATATTGTTTTCCCATCAGCCTGTCCAGCTAGTTTCTTTGATACAATACCCATTACCTTACCCATATCTTTCATTCCTTCAGCATTTACTTGAGCAATTACTTCAATAACTACTTTCGCGATTTCATCTTCACTTAAAGCCTCCGGTAAAAATTGTTCTAATACTTTTGCCTCTGCTAGCTCAGGATCTGCCAAGTCTTGCCTGTTTTGCTCAATGTATACTTGAGCACTATCTTTTCTTTGCTTTACTTGTTTCTGAATTATTTTTAATTCCTGATCAGCTGTTAATTCTCCTGCTCCAGCCTCTGTTTTAGCTAGTAAAAAAGCAGATTTCAAAGCTCTTAATGCAGTTAAAGCAACTGTATCTTTAGCTTTCATAGCTTCTTTCATTTTCTCTGTAACTTCTTTTTGTACACTCATTTCTTAATTCTTTGTGTTTCAAATATACATATAAAAAAATCCTGATTTCTCAGGATTTATATTTTTTCGTTTTGCTATTATCTAATCTACATTATCATGTAAAAAAGAATTGTTAGAACGCAGTGGAAACTCATCTGAACTTGTATCTAAAGGAGTTTTTGTCTCACTAAGTTTCGTATTTGTATCTAAATCAACACCTAAACGTTTATAAGCTGGTTGACGTTCAATATCATCAATATTCTTATTTACTTGATCCGAGAATTTATAATTAAATCCTTTCATTTTTTCTCTTCTCTCTTTAGCTCTTTTCTGTAATTCAGTAATTGTAAGGCTTAAAGGAGACGCTTCATCAGATGATTGATTATCCTCGTTAGCATCAACTGTAGATTTTGTTCTCACCTCAAATTGTAATGCTTCCTCCTCCTCTTTAGTTTCTACAGCTGGCACTGAACTTTTTCCAATTGTAGGTTGAATATCAAAATCATCTAATACATATCTCTTCTCATAAACTGGTTTCACTTCTTCCGCTACAACATTAATATTCTTAATAGCTTCTGTAGTTTCAATCAACTCATCATTTTTTATTGTTTGTTCTGGCTTAATTTCCTCATATGAATTTAAAGGTAAATCAAACAATAAATTCTGCTGAATAACAGGAGTTTCTTCAACTTCTTCCTGAACAACTTTCCTTTTTGTTACGTTAGTAATAACAAACTCAGTTGCTGGTATAGCATTATAGTTTTCAAACTTAACCTCTTCGAATTCAACTTCAATATTTTTAATTGCCTCTGTAGTTTTGATTAACTCATTTTTTGGCAACACAACTTCTTTCTCCTCTTCTAGATCTAAAACATGTACTACTTTTTCCTCTGGTTTGTTTATAGAAATTGGCTCATCTAACGTTGGAGATTTCACCACTGTTTTCTTATCAAACTCGTACGTTGCTTTCTGTTCATCTTCTAATGTATGAACAATCTTTTTTGTTTCAACATTATTAATAGTTTGCTGCTGATCTTGAGCAAAACCAGTTGCTACAACAGTAACAGAAATACCTTCTTCTAAAGCTTCATCTTCACCAATACCCATGATGATATTTGCATCGTAACCAGCCTCAGTTTGGATATAGTCATTAATATCTCCAATCTCGTCTAATGTAACTTCATTAGAACCAGAAACAATTAACAATAATACATTCTTAGCTCCTGTAATTTTATTATCATTTAATAAAGGAGAGTCTAACGCCTTAATAATTGCATTTTTAGCACGGTTATCACCAGATTCTCTAGCAGAACCCATAATTGCTGTTCCACTGTTTGCTAATACCGTTTTCGCATCATGTAAATCGATATTTTGCTTGTAGTGATGCGTAATTACTTCTGCAATACCTTTAGCCGCAGTTGCTAAAACTTCATCCGCTTTTGAAAATCCAGATTTAAAACCAAGATTCCCATAAACTTCACGCAGTTTATTATTATTGATAACAATTAAGGAATCGACATTTTTGCGCAGTTCATCTATTCCTTTTTGTGCTTGTTTTGAACGCATTCTTCCTTCGAATTGAAATGGCATCGTAACAATTCCTACTGTTAGAATGTCCATATCTTTCGCAATCTTAGCAATAATTGGAGCAGCACCTGTTCCTGTACCACCTCCCATTCCAGCGGTGATAAATACCATTTTTGTTTGTGTATTTAACATTTGCTGAATTTCCTGAATACTTTCCGCAGCTGCTTGCGCTCCCACTTCAGGATTTGCACCTGCACCTAAACCTGAAGTTAGATGTGCTCCTAATTGAATTTTATTAGGAATTGGGCTGTTTTCTAAAGCTTGTGCGTCTGTATTACATATAACAAAATCAACTCCGTGAATTTGTTTGTTATACATGTAGTTTACTGCATTACTACCACCACCTCCAACACCAATCACTTTAATTGTGTTTGATTGCGTTTTTGGCATGTCAAATGAAATGTTATCAAATTCTGCGCTCATAATAACTCTTCTTTTTGTTTAAATTCTTTATCTCTTATTTATTTTTTACTCTGCGTTATCTAGGAATTCCTTAAATCGTTCTGTAAATTTTTCTAAGAACGACTTCCCTCTCTTAATTGTTTGTTGTTTTTGTTGATCTTGAATTTGTTCAGCAGATTCTTCAACGTTTTCTTGATCAACAACTACTTCTTGTTCTTGTACAACTACTGGTTCAACTTCTTCAATGACAGATTCTTTTTCTAAACCTTCCATAAGAAGTCCTACAGCAGTAGCATAAGATGGACTAGACAATACATCTTCACTATCACCAGCAAGGTGTTCGTTTGGATATCCTATACGAGTATCCATTCCTGTAATATATTCTACTAACTGACGTAAATGTTTCAACTGAGATCCCCCTCCTGTTAAAACAATTCCAGCAATTAGCTTTCCTTTTTGTGTTTCGTGTCCGTAATTTTTGATTTCTAAATACACATGCTCTATTATTTCTTGTACTCGAGCATGAATTATTTTAGAAAGGTTTTTTAACGTAATTTCTTTCGGCTCTCTTCCTCTTAAACCTGGAATAGAAACAATTTCAGTTTCTTTATTCTCTCCTGGCCAAGCAGATCCGAACTTTATTTTTAAAAGTTCAGCTTGCTTTTCAATAATTGAACAACCTTCTTTAATATCTTCTGTAATTACGTTTCCTCCAAAAGGAATAACAGCTGTATGTCTAATTATTCCATCTTTGAAAATCGCTAAATCAGTTGTTCCACCACCTATATCAATTAAAGCAACTCCTGCTTCCTTTTCTTCTTGACTTAAAACTGCTGAAGAAGATGCTAAAGGCTCTAATGTAATATCTGCTAAGTTTAAACCAGCACTTTTCACACATCGACCAATATTTCGAATAGACGAAACTTGTCCTACAACAACATGAAAATTAGCTTCAAGTCTTCCTCCATACATTCCGATTGGCTCTTTAATATCAGGTTGACTATCTACTTTAAACTCTTGTGGCAATACATGGATAATTTCTTCTCCAGGTAACATTACCAGCTTATGTACTTGATTTACTAAATTCTCGATATCCGTCTCTTCAATAACTTCATCTGCATTTGCTCGAGTAATGTAATCACTGTGATGTAAACTTCTGATGTGTTGACCAGCAATACCTACAACAACTTCACTAATTTTTTGTCCAGAAACACTTTCTGCTTCATCAACAGCTTGCTGAATCGATTGAATTGTTTGAGTAATATTATTAACAACACCACGTTTTACACCCAAGCTTTTTGCTTTCCCAATACCAAGTACTTCAATTTTACCATACTCATTCTTGCGACCAATCATGGCAACAATCTTGGTAGTACCAATATCTAAACCAACTGCAATTTTATTGTTTTCCATCTTGATTTCGTTTTGTGCACACCACTTGGTTGTGGTATTTAATGTTTATTACTTTATAATTCTCTATCGACTTATCTTTTAATGATTTATTGTAAAAAGCTTTTAACTTCTTAAACTTTAAATTCACATTCTCATATTCACCAAAGTGAATTTTATAATTACCGCTACGAACAGTTAACACATATTCGTTTGAGTTCAATCTTTCTATTCCTATAATTTCCTTTTTCAGAAAATCATCTTCAGAAATAAACAAGATCAACTCAGTTATTTCTTCAATTTTAGAGGATATATTTTTTCCCTTTACCAATGGAACACGGGCAGAGAAATTCTTTGACAATGGAATAACAAGTCCTTTATCATCAATATAATACACCTCATCTTCAGAAATAATTCTGGCGATAGGCTCTTTCTGTGAAATGTGAGTTTTTATTAATCCCCCTGGTGTTACAAATACCTTAGCTTTATCCACATAAGGATTATCTAACACCTTTTCCTCTAGATGATGTAAATCTATGATTCTTTTTGGTTGGTTTTTAACTGTTACCTCACTTTGTATTAACAATTTATTAACCGTTTCGTGAGTTAAAAATGAGTTTTCACCTTCCGCAAATTGAACCTCTATAGAATGTACTTTTCTATCTAAATTTCTCTTTTTTGTAAAGCCGTATAATACTGACAAAACAAGCAGCAAAGAAACAAATATTGGATAAATAATTACCTTTCTATTCATACTTTTTTTTTAACGATTTAACAGTATTTCTTTTACTTCTTTCACTAATAGGCCAATATCTCCAGCCCCTAACATTAAAACAATGTTTGCATCTGACTTTTCAACATGATTTTTCATTTCTTCCTTAGACAACAAACACTTATTTCCGTTATTTATTTTACTCAACAACCATTCCGATGTTACTCCTTCTATCGGTAATTCTCTTGCAGGGTAAATATCTAATAAGATCAACTCATCAAACTTTGATAATTCTTGAGCAAAATCTTCGACAAAATCTTTAGTTCTTGAAAATAAATGTGGTTGAAACACAGCAAGAACTTTTTGATTTGGATACATTTCTCTAACTGCAGACTCAACAACTTTTATTTCTGTAGGATGATGTGCATAATCATCAATTAAAACAACATCGTCATTCTTAATCTTGTAGGAAAATCGTCTTTGAACTCCATTAAAAGTTTTTAATTGCCTTTTGATGTCAATCAACGAAACGCCATATAAATTTGCCATTGACAACGCCGCCAAAGCATTCATTATATTGTGCCTACCCGGCAATCCGAATTCGATATCTTTAATTTCATCATTAGGAGTTTTAACATCAAAAAGATATGTCCCATTTCCTACTCTTAAATTAAAAGCTGTATAATCTGCTTCTTCATATATTGCATAAGTTAAACCTTCAAGATCTAATCCTTTTGCTACAATTAACTTATCGGTTACTTTATCAGAAAACTCCTTAAAAGATTCCAATAATGAATCATGCTCTCCGTATATATCCAAATGATCTGCATCCATTGACGTGACACAAGCAATATTTGGTGATAGTTGTAGAAATGAACGATCATATTCATCAGCTTCAACTACCGAAACCTTATCTTCTCCTAATATTAAATTCGAGTTATAATTTTCTGCAATCCCACCTAAAAACGCAGTAGCATTTGACGGCTGCATGATGTGACCTAAAATAGAAGACGTAGTTGTCTTACCATGAGTTCCAGCAACCGCTAAACAAAATGTGTTTTTCGTAATTTTCCCCAGAACTTCTGCTCTTTTTAACACGTTAAAATTATTATCTCTAAAATAATTTAACTCACTATGATGTTTAGGAATTGCAGGCGTATATACAATTAAAGTCTTTTTTTCATTCAAGACTTTTTTATCTACCATCGATATATCATCTTCATAATGAACTGCTATACCAATCTCTTCTAATTCTCTCGTAATTGGAGAAGGTGTTTTATCATACCCAGAAACATTTTTATTGTTTCTAGAAAAATAACGAGCCAAAGCACTCATTCCAATTCCACCAATTCCAATGAAATAAACGTTATGTATATTTTTTAAACCCACCAGCTAATTAATCCTTCTATTTCGTCTACTATATGACCTGTAGCATTAGGTAATGCTAACTCTTTTATATTCTCACTTAAACTCTCCTGTTTCCCTTCGTCTTTAAGTAACGTTTCAAAAACCACAGAAAAAGTATCTAATTCACTTTCTTTAAGCATTAAAGCTCCATGTTTATCAACAATTGCTTTTGCATTTTTTGTTTGATGATCTTCAGCCACATTTGGAGAAGGAATAAAAATGGTTGGCTTTCCAACAATACACAATTCCGAAACAGAACTAGCTCCCGATCTTGAAATAATGAAATCCGCCGCCGCGTAAGCTAAATCCATTCTATTTAAAAATGGATGAACCTGAACATTTGACTCTGAATTATATTCCTTATACTCTTCATAATACAGCTTACCACATTGCCAAATTATTTGTACATCTTGACCTTTTAAGAACTCCAACTCAAGTTCAATTAATTGATTAATTCTTCTTGCTCCTAGACTTCCTCCAATAACTAAAACAGTCTTCTTTTCTTTATCCAACTCGAAAAACTCAATCCCTTC
Organism: Tenacibaculum sp. 190524A05c; assembly: GCF_964036595.1. Classification (NCBI taxonomy): domain Bacteria; kingdom Pseudomonadati; phylum Bacteroidota; class Flavobacteriia; order Flavobacteriales; family Flavobacteriaceae; genus Tenacibaculum; species Tenacibaculum platacis. The sequence continues at coordinate 1,824,546 of NZ_OZ038523.1, forward strand.
TTCTCGTTTAGAATGCACCAATAATAAATCTTGTCGAACTGGATTTCCTGTTTTTACAATCTTATCTTTTGGAAAAAAACGCTCCAAATTATCGTAAGCAACACAAATTTTATTTGCCTTTTTACTTAATAACTTATTAGTGATTCCTGGAAAAGAATTTTGCTCTTGCACCACTGTTGGAATTCCACGTTTATTTGCAACCATTAAAGTTGGACCACTTGCAAACCCGCCTGTACCCACAACCACATCTGGCTTAAACTTTCTTATAATTTTTCTAGCCTTCCACAGACTACTAATTAATTTTATTGGAAATAATAGATTCTTCAAAGTTAATTTCCTTTGAATACCAGAAATCCACAATCCTTCAATTTCATATCCGGCTTGTGGGACTTTTTCCATTTCCATTTTATCTTTAGCACCTACAAATAAAATTTTAGCTTCAGGAAATCGAAGTTTAACTTCATTAGCAATAGCAATCGCAGGATAGATATGTCCTCCTGTTCCACCACCACTTATAATTATACTTAACGATTTTTCCATTACTCTTTATTTATATGGTTTCATGTAATATATCTAATGGATTGTCATCTAAAATAGACTCTTCAGTCTCGTTTTTAGATGCACTTACACTTAATATCATTCCTAACGCAAAACACGTCATCCAAATTGATGTACCTCCACTACTAATTAATGGCAGTGTTTGCCCTGTTACAGGAAATAAATTCACCGCAACAGCCATATTAATCATGGCTTGAAAAACAATTGGTAATCCTACACCAATACATAATAACGTAGCAAAAATTGTTGTTGCTTTTCTGGCTGATATTACAATTCTAAACAACAGCAAGAAATAAATAAACAACACAAATAATGCTCCTACCAACCCATATTCCTCAACAATAATTGCATAGATGAAATCAGAAGAAGACTGTGGTAAAAAGTTTTTTTGAACACTTTTACCTGGACCTTTCCCTGTGACTCCTCCTGTAGCTATTGCTATTTTAGCTTTTTCAACCTGGTAATTCTCTGCACTTTCCCCTGAGAAGAATCCTGAAATCCTTTTTTCCCAAGTATGAATTCTGTTTGGCATTAAATCTGGAAATGCTTTTGCCACTAGTATAAACAACCCTAAAGCAACAATTCCAATACCTACGACATTTGCTATATACTTTAAAGGATAACCTCCTATAAAAGTCAATAGAACAATCATAAAGAATAAGATCGCCGTTGTAGAAAAGTTTGCAGGTAGAATCAGAATTAAAATTAATCCAACTGGCAACCATAACTGCAATAAGCTTTCACGAAATACAATTTGTTTCTCTTTATTTTTAGCGAGATATCTCGCAACATAAACCAATAAAACAAGTCCCGCTAAAGTTGATGTTTGAAAACCAACTCCCACAAAAGGAATACGAATCCACCTACTTGCATTTGCTCCCCCAATTGTATTTCCTTGTGCAATGGTAACAATCAACAATAATATTACGATAGGCAACATCAACACAGAGCCTCCACTGAAATATCGATATGGAATTTTATGCACTCCGTAAAGAATACCAAATCCCATAATTAATAATGCTATATGCTTGATTAAATGCCCTGTTGTAGAACCATTTCCAACAACATACACCAAATTTGTACTTGCACTATACACAGGCATAAAAGACAAAATTGCTAACATGGCAACTAATGCCCATATAGCTCTATCTCCCTTAATATGTTTAAATAGCGTTTTCAAATTCTATTATAGTTCTCTTACTGCTTTCTTAAATTTTCTTCCTCTATCCTCGTAATCCTCGAATAAATCAAAACTTGCACAGGCTGGAGAAAGCAACACTGTATCATTCTTTTCAGCCAGTTTATGCGAAACCTTTACAGCTTCTTCTGCTCCTGCAGTTTCCACAATAACATCTACAACATTTTGAAACGTATCTATGATTTTACGATTATCTAAACCTAAACACACTATTGCTTTTACTTTTTCTCTCACTAAAGGCAATAAATCTGTATAATCATTACCTTTATCTACACCTCCAACAATCCAAACCGTTGGTCTATCCATACATTCCAATGCATAAAAAGTAGCATTAACATTAGTTGCTTTACTATCGTTCACATATGACACTCCTTCTATCTTCAATACTTTTTCTAAACGATGCTCTGCTCCTTCAAAACCAGACATACTTTCTGTTATTGATTGATTTCTTACTTGCAATAATTTTGATGCAAGCATAGAAGCCATTGCGTTTTTAGTATTGTGTTTTCCTTTAATTTTTAAATAGGATGTGTTCATTATATATTCTTCTTCGTTTAATCTGATTATTATATTATTCTCTCTTATAAATGCCCCATATTCCAACTCTTTAAGAATTGAAAATGGAACTAATTTTGATTTCACGGGATTCTCCGCTAACCAACTTGTGATTACTCTATCATCTGAATCGTAAATCAAAAAATCTTTCTCTGTTTGATTTTTAGCGATTCTAAATTTTGAAGCGATGTAATTATTAAAGTCATAGTCATATCTATCAAGATGATCCGGAGTTATATTGGTAATCATTGCGATATGAGAATTAAACTCCTCAACTCCGTCTAATTGAAAACTACTCAACTCTAGCACATAATTTTCAAAACTTTGCTCTGCCACTTGTTTTGCGAAACTATCACCGATATTACCAGCTATTCCAACATTTAAACCAGCATCTTTCAGCAGATGATGCGTTAAAAGAGTTGTTGTGGTTTTACCGTTGGATCCAGTAATTCCAATAATTCTCGCATTCGTATATCTTCCTGCAAACTCAATTTCAGAGATTACCGGAATTCCTTTTGAACGTAACTCTTGAATTAGAGCTACTTTATCAGGAATACCTGGACTTTTCATGACTATATCAGCATCAAATATCTTTTCTTTTGTATGCTGTTTCTCTTCAAAATCTATTTTATGATGTAAAAGAACTTCTTTATACTCTGTATGTATTTCACCTAAATCTGAAACAAATACTTTATAACCTTGTTTTTTTCCTAGAATAGCAGTTCCAACTCCACTCTCTCCACCTCCTAATACAACTAACTTTTCCATTATCTTAACTTCAATGTCACTATTGTAAATACAGCTAGTAAAATTCCGACAATCCAGAATCTCGTAACTATTTTACTTTCGTGATAATTCAATTTTTGATAGTGATGATGTAAAGGAGCCATTTTAAAAATCCTTCTACCTTCACCATATTTCTTTTTAGTGTATTTAAAATACCCAACTTGTAAAATCACAGATAAATTTTCAACTACGAATATTCCAGCCAATAATGGAAGTAATAATTCTTTTCTAGTGGCAATTGCAATAACTGCAATTATCCCACCAATTGTTAAACTCCCTGTATCTCCCATAAAAACTTGAGCCGGATATGTATTGTACCAAAGAAACCCTATCAACGCTCCAGCGAATGCAAGAATAAACACTGTCATTTCACCAGAATTTGGGATATACATTACATCCAAATAATTAGCAAAAACAATATTCCCTGAAACCCATGCGAACAATGCAAGTACCAAAACCATAATTGCTGAGGAACCTGCCGCTAAACCATCAATTCCATCAGTTAAGTTTGCTCCATTAGAAATACCGGTAACAATAAAGATCACGATTGGAATAAAAATTAACCAAGCATACTTTTGATACCCATCACCTAAAAAGCTAAGCGCTTTTGCATAATCCAATTCATTGTCTTTTAAGAAAGGGACTGTTGTTTTAGTAGATTTATGCGCTTCCCCAAAAACTTGTCTTTTCCCATTAGCTTGCACCACTTGCTGATCAACTGGCAGCTGTTCTTTTATTGTTACAGAAGGACTGAAATAAAGCATTGCTCCCACAATAAGTCCAAGACCAACTTGACCAATTACTTTAAAAATCCCTTTTAAACCTGCTTTATCTTTTTTAAACACTTTAATATAATCATCAGTAAAACCAATTAACCCCATCCATACTGTGGTTATCAATAAGATAATTACATAGATATTTTCAAGTTTTGCTAATAAGATTGCCGGTATTAAAGTGGCCAATATTATAATAACACCACCCATTGTTGGTGTCCCAGCCTTTTGCATTTGCCCCTCTAAACCAAGGTCACGAATAGTTTCACCAACTTGTAACCTTCTTAGATAATTGATTACACGTTTTCCGAAGATTGTTGACAACAACAATGACAAAATAAATGCTGCCGCAGAACGAAATGTAATAAACTGAAACACACTTGCTCCAGTCAAATTAAATTCACTCTCTAAATACTCAAATAAATAATACAACATCTTCTAAATTCCTTATTAGTTAAAACACATTTTAATTTCCTCTAAATCATCGAAGTGACGTCTTTCACCATTCACCTCTTGATAGTTTTCATGTCCTTTTCCAGCAATTAGTATAATATCACCTGAATCCGCCAATTTATACGCTGTTTTGATAGCTTGCTTTCTATCTAAAATTGACAAGGTTTTTTTATAATTCTCAGGAGAAACTCCTGCTTCCATTTCATCTATAATTACCTGTGGATCTTCAGTTCTTGGATTATCTGAAGTAAAAATTGTTTGATTACTTAATTGAGAAGCGATATGCGCCATTTTTGGACGCTTGGTCTTATCTCGATCCCCACCGCAACCCACAACAGTAATTACATTTTCATTCCCTGTTCTTATATTATTAATGGTCTCAAGAACATTTTTCAATGCATCAGGAGTGTGCGCGTAATCAACAATAGCCGTAATTTTCTCCGGTGACACCACATATTGAAATCTACCACTTACACTATCTAAACCACTAACACCTCTTAATACATCAAGCTTTTCTATTCCTAATAACTCCGCAACACCATAAATAGCGAGTACGTTATACGCATTAAAATCTCCAATCAACTTACTCCAAACTTCCGTACCATTAATTGTTAGCAAAGAACCAGAAAAACTCTTTTCTAAAATCTTAGCTTTAAAATCACCAAGTGTTTTTAACGCATACGTTTGCTTTTTTGCCTTGGTGTTTTGAACCATTACAGTTCCGTTTTTATCATCAATATTCGTTAATGCGAAAGCATCTTTAGAAAGCTGATCAAAAAATCGTTTTTTAACATCTCTATATTCCGCAAAAGTTGAATGGTAATCTAAATGATCATGAGACAAATTGGTAAAAACTCCACCTACAAAATCAAGACCTAAAGTTCTATTTTGGTGAATTCCGTGAGAACTCACTTCCATAAAACAATACTCGACACCTTCATCAACCATTCGAGACAAGTACTTGTTTATCGTAAGTGAATCAGGGGTAGTGTGGGTTGCTTTAAACTCACTGTTATTAATCATAATTTTAACAGTGGATAGCAACCCAACTCTTCTCCCTAAGTTCATAAACAACTGATACAATAAAGTTGTAATTGTTGTTTTACCGTTGGTACCTGTAACACCAACAAGCTTTATCTTTTTAGAAGGATTATCATAATAATTAGATGACATCATAGCTAAAGCCTCACTTGAATCAGAAACTTCAACATAAGTAACACCTTGTTTTCTTTCTTCTGGAACTTTTTCACATACAACAGCCACGGCATTATTGCTTAATGCTTTATCTATAAAGTCATGCCCATCAACCGTAACTCCTTTTAACGCAATGAAAACATCGTTTTCAGAAATTTTTCTACTATCAAAATGAATTTCATTCACTTGGATATTCGTATCTCCAAAAACTCCGTTTACAGGTACTTTATATAATATGTCTTTTAAAATCTTCAATTATGATAATTTTAAATATATAGTAGATCCTTTTTTAATTTTTTCTCCTCTCTTAATAGATTGCTCCGTAACTTTCCCCATTCCTGTAAAATTTACTTTCAACCCCATGTTTTCCAATAATGAAATCGCATCCATTCCACTCATCCCAACAACCTTCGGCATTATGGTTTTATACTTACTCAACACCGCGTAGTATTTATTGTAATCTTTATTTACTGTCTTACTCACAACAGAATCTGTAACCATCTGAACACTTGAAGGTTTTGAAGTGTATATTTTATGAGCGATTTCTTTGAATACCGGAGCAGCCACTTGTGCACCATAATAACCTTTCATTACATCAGGCTCGTGAATGACCACAATACAAGAATATTTAGGATTCTTCACAGGAAAGAAACCTGCAAACGAAGCAACGTATTTTCGATTTGAATAATATCCTCCTTCATATTTCCCATCTTTATTCTTTCTTCTCGGTATATACTTTTTAGCTGTACCTGTTTTTCCTGCCATAGAGAAATTCGGAGAATAGATTCCTTTAGCCGTTCCTCTTTTAACAGTATTTTCCATTACTTTCACAACCTTATCAATAGTTGTTTGAGAAGCGATTCTTTTAGTCAACACCTCTTTTTCAAACTTTTTTACTGTTTTACCTCCAACTTTAAGCTCTCTTACAAAGCGTGGCTTTACCAACTCTCCATTGTTTGCTACAGCATTATAAAACATTAATGTTTGTAACGGTGTTAATGAAACTCCATATCCCCATGCCATCCATTCTAAACTAATAGAACTCCAGCGATCTTCCTTAACTGAAGGAATATAAGGCTTACCTTCACCAACAATATTTACTCCAGTTTGACTATCTAACCCAAACTGTTTCATACGTTTTAAAAACTTTTCAGGATTATTATCATAATGTTTCTGAATAGCTTTTACAATTCCAACATTAGATGAAACTTCAAAAACTCTAGCTAAAGAAATTCTACCATAACCATCTTTATCACTGTCTTCAACCTTTCTATTATTGATAAATATTTTTCCTTTTTCCGTATTAATAACTGTAGATGTATCAATAACCCTATCCTCTAAACCAGCCATTAAACTTGCTAACTTAAATGTAGAACCAGGCTCATGACTTTCCCAAACTGCATAATTTCTCTTTTCATAATATTTACCCGAAGAAGTTCTTCCTAAATTTGATATTGCTTTAATCTCACCAGTTGCAGTCTCCATGACAACAGCACATCCATGATCTGCTTGATAATACTCCATTTGCTTCAACAAAGCATGATGCGTAATATCCTGAACATTTACATCAATAGTTGTTATAACATCTTTACCGTCTTCAGGTTCTTGCTCATTAACATCATTAATCGGTTTCCATTGTCCTTTAGCAATCTTCTGCTTTAATCTCCAACCATTTTTACCTAACATGAATTCAGAAAACGCTCCTTCAATACCCGCTCCTCCTCTATGATCATTATAACCAATGGTTCTTTCCGCTATCTTTCCAATCGGATGTTCTCTAACTGTTCTCTGCTCCGCAATAAAACCACCGCGATATACACCTAAATTAAATATTGGAAAACTCTTCATTTTCATATAATCGTTGTACCCAATATTTCTTGCAATTAGCAAATATCTATTCTTAACCTTTTTAGCATCTCTTAATTTCTTCTCATAATAACTCGGTGTTCTTCCCAACATCTTAGAAAGCTCCTTAGTTAATGCATTTATATTTTTTTCAAACAAATTATTATCTACAGAAATTACATCCATTCTAATTGTATAATTAGAGATCGATGTTGCCAATAAATTTCCATCTGCCGCATACACATTTCCTTTATTTGCGAAAATGGTATCATTCTTAATTGTAGATTCTTCCGCTAGTTTTTTATACTTATCTCCTTTTATATATTGAAGCTCAAAAACCTTAATCCCGACTACAACCAGAAAAAGCGACATAAAAGCCGCTACAACATATAGTTTATTTAGTATGTTCTTTTTAATGGTTGACAATACCTTATTTTTTTATTATTACTTTAATTTTTTGAGGCGGATCAGAAGCTGGACTCAATCCGCTCCCTTTAACTTTCTTTCGAATTGCACTTTCTAATTTCATTCTCATTAAAATTGTACTCGTATCAACATACTCAGCACGCAACTCTCTCTTTACTTTATTTAAGTCCGCAATCTTAACCGCTTTTTCATCTGCAGAATGCGAACTCCAAATCATTACCAACAACAACAGCACAACAAAGAATATCACTCTCCAGTTTTTCGCAGCAGATTCATCTGTAAGAAAACTCCCTCTTAAAACATCATATATACCTCCAGAGTTTTGCTTCATCTTATTTTAATGTTGCTATTCTTAATTTCGCACTTCGTGCTCGGTTATTTACTTTTATCTCATCTTGAGTTGGAACAATTAATTTCCCAACCTTTTTCATCGGCTCATTTGTATTACCATAAAAATCCTTTTCTGGCTCTCCCTGGAACTTACCAGTTCGAATAAATCGTTTAACCAACCTATCCTCTAAAGAATGATATGATATGACACTCAACCTTCCTTCTTCATTTAACAACTCAGGCATTTGCATCAAAAACTCTTTCAACACCTCTAACTCCTCGTTAACTTCAATTCGAATAGCCTGATATATTTGCGCTAAAATTTTATGTTCTTTTGCTTTTGGAAGAAATCGCTTCAAAGCCTCTTTCAACTCAAAACTTGTATCAATTTCTTTAACTCCTCTTGAACTCACTATTTGCCTTGCAATTGCTCGAGCATTCCTTAGTTCTCCATACAAATACAAAACATCAGCTAACTTCTCTTCCTCGTACTCATTCACTACAACTTTCGCAGATAAACCAGAAGCTTGATTCATCCTCATATCTAACTCACCATCAAACCTTGTAGAAAAACCTCTTGTAGCTTCATCAAATTGATAAGAAGAAACACCTAAATCCGCAAGAACACCATCTACTTTTTTCACACCGTGAAAACGCAAAAACCGAGTGATATACCTAAAATTCTCACCAATCAGAACAAACCGATCATCTTCAATAGTGTTTTGTAACGCATCAGCATCCTGATCGAAAGCAAACAACTTACCGTTCTCCCCTAATCTTTTTAATATTTCTTTGGAATGACCTCCTCCTCCAAATGTTACATCAACATAAACACCATCCGCTTTTATATTGAGCGCATCTACACTCTCTTCAAGTAAAACAGACTTATGATAATCACTCATCAATTTCAATATTTCCCATTACTTCCTCAGCCAAATCCGCAAAATCTGAAGCTGTATCTTCAATTACACTTTCGTACTTATCCTTATCCCAAATCTCAATAATATTCACCGCACTAGACAACACTACTTGTTTCTCAATACCAGCAAAAACACATAAGTCTTTTGGAATTAAAATTCTTCCTGCCGAATCCATTTCAACCACCTTAACACCAGCAGTAAATCTTCTTATGAAATCATTATTCTTCTTAACAAAACGATTTAGCTTATTAATTTTAGCCATCATTTGATTCCACTCTTGCATAGGATACAACTCTAAACATGGCTGAAACACCGAACGTTTAATCACAAAACCTTCTTCCAAAACAGGACTCAATTGCTTCTTCAATGCAGAAGCAACCATTAGCCTACCTTTGGCATCAGCTTTACACTCATATGTTCCAATAATGTTTACCACCCTAAGACAAGTATTATTCAAAAATATAAAATATTTACCACAATTTACCACTTTTTACCACATTGTTGATAAGTTTCCGTGTTTTAAGGAAAATACTGTGCTTCTGAGTGTTAATTCAGCTTAAAAAGCATATTTGAAAAGAAATTGATAGGTATAAAAAAAAGAATTACTTTTGCTCTGAGCCAAATCTTAGCTAATGACAGATTTTTTAAAGAGAGAAGATAAGTATACCTATGCTGAAGCTGGAGAAGGAAAAGCTATTATTGTACTTCATGGATTAATGGGTGCTTTGAGTAATTTTGACTCTACGTTCAAGCATTTTTCTGAGAATGGATATAAAGTTTTAATTCCTGAATTACCGCTTTATACCCTACCAATACTTAAAACCAACGTTAAAAATCTTGCGAAGTTTTTACATGATTTTATCGAGTATAAAAACTTAAAAGATGTTGTTCTTTTAGGGAATTCTCTAGGAGGTCATATTGCGTTATACTACATCAAACACTACCCTCAAGATGTTTCTGCTCTTGTATTAACTGGAAGTTCTGGTTTATACGAAAACTCAATGGGAAATAACTACCCAAGAAGAGGAGACAAAGGATTTGTTCGCACAAAAACTCAAGAAGTTTTTTATGACAAATCTATTGCCACAGAAGAATTAGTAGATCAGGTTTACGATGTTATTAATGATAGAAATACTTTAGTAAAAACATTAGCAATTGCTAAAAGTGCAGTTCGTCATAACATGGCTAACGATTTACCAAACATGAGTCAACCGACTTGTATTGTTTGGGGAAAGAATGACACTGTTACTCCTCCTGAAGTAGCTGAAGATTTCCATAGATTACTTCCTGATAGCGACTTGTTCTGGATAGATAAATGTGGTCATGCTGCGATGATGGAACACCCTGTTGAATTCAACGAAATTTTAGAGAGCTGGTTTAAACAGCGAAATATATAGCCAACAACTTAGAGGAAATAGTTAAAACATGAAGATTAAATCTGCTGAATTTGTGATGAGCAATAGTAACGTGACTAATGCTCCTAAAGATCATATTCCTGAATATGCATTCATTGGTAGATCCAATGTTGGAAAATCTTCATTGATTAACATGCTGATGGAACGTAAGAAATTGGCAAAAACATCTGGAACTCCTGGGAAAACTCAGTTAATCAATCACTTTAAAGTAAATGATGAATGGTTTTTAGTTGATTTACCAGGATATGGATATGCAAAAGTTTCTAAAAAGAAAAGAACTATTTTTCAATATTTTATTGAGAATTACTTCAAAGAAAGAGAACAATTAGTTTGTGCTTTTGTTTTGGTGGATTCACGTCATGATCCGCAAAAAATCGATTTAGAATTCATGCGCTTTTTAGGTGAAAATCAAATTCCGTTTGCTATTATTTTCACAAAGGCTGATAAACTACCTAGTTCTAAACTAAACAAACAATTACTTTCATACAAAAGAAAACTTCTAGATCACTGGGAGAGTTTGCCTGTTAACTTTTTAACTTCTTCTACTTCCAAATTAGGAAGAGATGAAGTTTTAAACTTTATTGACAGTGTAAATAAGGATGTTGCTGATGATTTTAAATAAATCGATATGCATTCTAATAAAAACAACTTATTAGTTCTTCACGAAGACAATCACATTATCATTATTAATAAAAGAGCTGGAGACATTGTTCAAGGTGATAAAACTGGTGATAAACCTTTAAGTGATGTTGTTAAAGAATATATCAAGGAGAAATATAACAAGCCAGGAAATGTGTTTTTAGGAACAGTTCATCGTTTAGACAGACCCACTTCTGGAATTGTAATTTTCGCACGTACTTCTAAAGCTTTAGAACGCTTGAATAAAATGTTACGTGACAAAGAAATTAAAAAAACATATTTTGCTGTTGTAAAAGGTCATTTAACTAAAAAAGCAAACACCTTAACCAACTTCTTAAAAAAGAATCCTAAAAACAATAAATCCTCTGCTTTTCTGAAAGAAATCCCAGGTAGCAAAAAAGCAATTTTACACTACATAGTTGTTAAAGAATTGGATAATTATAGCTTGCTAGAAATAGATCTAGAAACTGGAAGACATCATCAAATTAGATGTCAACTTTCAAATATTGGACATCCAATAAAAGGCGATTTAAAATACGGTTTCGCACGAAGTAATAAGAATGGAAGCATCCATTTACATGCTAGAAAAATAGCCTTCATTCACCCTGTGAGTAAAGACCAAATTACAATCACTGCTCCATTACCAATGAACGATCCGATTTGGGATGCTTGTAACTAAATTCGTATATTTAGTTTTTTTAGACCCTTTTCAATGAAAGCATTAAAATATTTACTCGTTTTCAGCATCCCTTTAACTGTATATGTTTCATTCACCTCAACCGGTTGGATAACATTTCTTCCACTTATTTATGTTTTCGGAATTGTTCCTTTATCTGATATGTTTTTAAAGGTAAATGCAGAAAACTTCGATAAAGAACAAGAGGTAATTGAAAAAAACAATAAACTATACACCTACATCTTATACTTAACACTACCTGTACAAGTTGGGTTTCTTATTTGGTTTTTATTTGTAATTAATGAAACTACAGCTCCTTTAGATTTAATTGGTAGAATTTCGGCAATGGGAATTATGTGTGGTGTTATAGGAATTAATGTTGGTCATGAATTAGGTCATCGTAACAATAGATTCGAAGAATTATTAGGAGAAATTTTATTAGCTACTTCTTTAGAAACGCATTTTTTACCGTATCATAATGCTGGTCATCATTTTAATGTTGCGACCCCGGAAGACGCAGCAACGGCAAGAAAAAATGAACCTTTATATACTTTTTGGATTCGATCTCAATTTATGAGTTATCTCCAAGCTTGGAAGTTAGAGAACAAAAGATTAGTTACTTCTGATCGTTCTTGGTCCCATCACCAAAACAGAATGTTGATCTACACTATTTGTCATGCTATTCTTATCGGAAGTATATTCTACTTTTTCGGATTAACTACAACACTCTATTTCTTAATAGCTGCAATTTTTGGAATTCTATTATTAGAAACCGTAAACTACATAGAACACTACGGGTTATTAAGAACTAAAAATAAATTTGGCAGATACGAAAGAGTAAAACATATACACTCATGGAATTCCAATCATGTTATTGGAAAACTAGTGTTATTTAACTTATCACGACATTCAGACCATCATTACAATGGCAGTAAACATTACCAAATATTAAAATCTTTACCTGAAAGCCCGCAAATGCCAACGGGTTACCCAGGAATGATGTTACTCTCTCTCATTCCTCCTATTTGGTTTAGAATAATGAATAAAAAACTTCAAGAAATTTAATACATGAGCATTCCTCAACTTATTGAGCAACAAAAACAGTTTTTTGCAACCCAGCAAACAAAAAGTGTTGCTTTTAGAAAAAAGAGTTTACAAAAATTACTTAAAGAGATCATCCGAAGAGAAAACGATATTTTAAAAGCATTGCATAATGATTTTAAAAAGTCGGAATATGAAGGTGTAATGACAGAAACGAGTATTGTTATTGCAGAAGTAAAAATGATGATTAAAAAAGTAGCGTATTGGTCTAGACCGAAACGTGTTCAACCAGCACTACTGAATTTTCCATCATCAGCAAAAATTCATACTGAACCTTATGGAACAACCTTAATTATTGCCCCTTGGAATTATCCGTATCAATTGGCTTTTTCTCCATTGGCCGGAGCAATAGCAGCAGGAAATACTGTTGTTTTAAAACCTTCTGAATTAACACCTCATACGAGTGCTATTTGTAAAGAAATAGTTGAAGCAGTTTTTGACCCAGGACATGTTACTGTTGTTGAAGGAGGAGTATCAGAAGCACAAGAATTGTTGGCTCAACGTTGGGATTATATTTTCTTCACAGGAAGTGTTCCTGTTGGACGAATCGTAGCAAAAGCGGCTGCTGAATATATCACACCTGTTACTTTAGAACTGGGAGGAAAAAGCCCGTGTATTGTAGATGATACTGCCAATTTAAAATTAGCCGCTAAACGAATTGTTTGGGGGAAATTTTTAAACGGTGGACAAACTTGTATCGCTCCAGATTACTTGCTTATCCATAAAAAGAGCAAAGACAACTTTGTAGCGGCATTTAAAGAAGAAATCACTAAGGCTTATGGAGAAAACCCACAAGCTTCAGAAGATTTCCCGAGAATTGTAAATCAGAGAAATTTTGATCGATTAGCTAAAATGTTAGAAAACGAATCTGTTTTAGCTGGAGGAACAACAAATCGAGATGAAAATTATATTGCTCCGACATTATTAGATGAAACTAGTCTTGATAGCGAAGCCATGAAAGGAGAAATCTTTGGTCCGATATTACCTTTGTTAACCTATGAAACACAAGAAGACTTAGCTACTGTAATTTCTAAATATGATAAACCTTTAGCCTTTTACGTGTTTTCAAATAAGAAGTCGTTTGCAAAAGAACTTATTAAGAAATATTCATTCGGAGGCGGAACTATAAACGATACGACAGTTCATTTCGCGAATCATAAATTACCTTTTGGAGGTGTTGGTGAAAGTGGAATTGGTGGGTATCATGGTAAACATACTTTCGATACTTTTTCTCATAAAAAAGGAGTGGTAACTCGAGGAAACTGGTTAGATGTACCGACTCGATATGCTCCTTACAAAGGAAAACTAAAACAATTAAAAACCTTAATGAAACTAGGATAATCATGAGTGAAAAGACCGTTTCTGAAGCCATAAACTATAGAAGATCTGTTAGAGTTTACGATAATGAAAAACCAATAGATTCCTCAGTTGTAAAAAAATGCATTCAACAAGCAGTATTAGCACCCAACAGTAGTAACATGCAGTTGTGGGAGTTTTACCACATTACTTCCAAAGATGTCATAGAAGAAATTGTTCCGTTATGTTTTGGACAAAATGCAGCGAAAACTGCACAACAGTTAGTTGTAGTAACGGTTCGCAAAGATTTATGGCCTAAACGCGCAAAAGCCAATTTAGATTATCTAAACAAAGTATTTCCTCCAAAACCAAAAGCAGAACAAACTAGCCGAGAGAAATTTGCCAAAAACTATTACCAGAAACTTATACCAACGGTTTATAGAGATTTCTTCGGATTATTTGGATTATTGAAATACGTAATTATGCTAGTAATGGGTTTATTCAAACCTATATATAGAGAAGTTCGTGGTAAAGACATGCGTGTTGTTGCACATAAAAGTGCTGCTTTGGCCGCACAAACTTTTATGCTAAGTATGGCTGCCAAAGGATACGACACATGCCCGATGGAAGGTTCTGATACTTGGCGCGTAAAAAAAGTTATTGGATTGCCTTTTGGTGCCGAAATTAACATGATTATTTCCTGTGGAATTCGAAAAGAAGAAGGAGTCTACGGACAACGTTTTAGAGTTCCTTTTGAAGAAGTGTATAAAACGATATAAAACTCCTAATATCCTGGATTACTTTCGAGATAACCAGAATTATAGTAATGATATAAGTAGTTGTAAATAACATGAAAAAAAGAAATCTATTCGGAATTATAACTCTTCTTCTTGTTTTATATAGTTGTTCAAATTCAAAACTTAATAAAACAGATTTAACTTGTGGTTATGAAAATCAAAAAATCACTATCCAAATTGAAAACGGAAAAGAATTTTTAATTTATAATCAACCAACTAAAACTAATTTTATAACAACAAATATTGACCCGATAAATCTCAGGATTGCAGGAGCTGGGATTAGGGTTCTTGGAACGAATAAAGATAAAACGGGAATGCGAACAGAAATTAAAGTTCTCGAGGACTATATAGACAATGATACTTTGAATATTAAAGTTTGGTACACTAAAGACAACCAAAAAACGTGTGATTTTAAAATACCTATTAAAAAAGTTGAATAAAATAGTATTTACAACAATGGCTATAATTAATACGGGTTTTGGTGTTTAATCCAAAGTTTAGTCTATTTTTATAAAGTCCGCCCAATCTTTTAATTTGGCTTTTAAAATGAAAAAATTAAAACAAAATAAAAAGTTTTAACTAAGTGCTTAATCGGAAGTTAATCGCAGATTTATTTCCTCACTAATCATAGCCGAAGCGGTTAGTCATAATTTAAAAAATGAGATTATTTAATAAGAAATATAAATGGGATGGTTATTGGGAAACCTGCTACTTTTTGAAAGAATTTGATTCAAATGAAGAAATTAATATCCAATTTGAAGATGAGTTATCTGAAATTCCAAAACCCAAAGATTCTCAATTAAATTCTGTAACTTTTATAATTAATAATCAAGCGAAAATTTTAAACAGTCTCTATGAAAGTTTTTTGTCTGAATATGATAAATGGAAAGAGATTTATGAAGAACATTTACCAGAAATGAAGTCTATAAATGATGTTAAAAAACATATAGAAATTTCGTCTATTTATATTGACTTACCAGAAAAAGAAAGTATTTCTTATATTGGCTATAGAGGTGATTGTTCTTGGGATGAAGAACATGGTATAGGATTTTATACTCACAAACTTAAAGTCTTGGAAGTAGGAGAGTCTTCTATTGGTTTTAGTGGCACATGGAATGCTTACAGAGATTTAGGGATTGAAAAGCAAATTGAATCTGAAATAGCAGAGAATAATAAAAATCCTAAGCTTCCGAAAAGATATATTCCACACCCTACTTACGGACTAAAACCTTCACAAGAAGATGCTAATAAAGGATACTACTACCATTTAATTGAAAGAGGATTTAATCAAGAGTTTATAAACCACTTTAATCAAGGTGATATAAATACAGAAACAAGAACAGGTTACGTAGATATGTCTTTTCTAGAAAGAGCGTGTCAGTCAGACAATAATGAAATAGTCGAATTTCTTTTATCTAAAAAACCAGTTGAAACTAAAGGATGCTTAAAACAAGCTAGTTATAATTTAAATTTATCAATGATAAAATCGCTTGTCAATCATGGAATAAACATAAATGAGCAAGATGACTGGTTTAAAGATTATCCTATTCAAAATATTGTTTCTTCAATTGGTACTTTAGTTAGAAATAAAGAATCTAAAGAAAAGTATCTCAAAGCTATTGATGTTTTAAAGTGGGTATTAAATAATGGTGCAAATTCAGAATTTGTATTAAATCCAATAAATGAATACGATAAATTAGAATATAGTTTTGAAGATAAAAAGGTAAGAGACGAAATTAAAGAAATATTAAAAAACTATGGCTATAAGTAATTGCTTGTTCTAACCTACTCCTGAAAACCCTCGCGGATTTTAAGTTTTGTGTGTACTTGCAAAGCTAAGTGCTAAACCACGCAACTAATCATAGCCGAACCGTTGACAATAATTTAAAAAACAAGAAGATTGAGAAAATTTCTGTCAGATATATATAAAGTAAATGATAAAATTCTTGATGAATATATTTCACACTGGTCTGAATACCAAATACCAAAAAAAACTATAATTACCCAACCTGAAAAAACTGAAAACTATATCTATTTTGTGAAGGAGGGAATTCAAAAATCTTACTATTTAAATGAAGGAAAACAACATATAATGTTTTTTGCCTACAACCCATCATTTAGCGGGGTTATGGAATCCTTTCTAACACAAACCCCTTCAAAATACTACCTTGAAACAATTACTGACAGTAAGTTTTTAAGATTATCTTACAGTAAACATATACAACTAATTAAAGAATACAGAGAACTTGAAACGCTATTTAGAAAAATTACAGAACAGTTTTTATTAGGTATTATCGAAAGACATCATCAACTAATGGCTTTTAACACCAAAACCCGTTTCAAAAATTTTGCAAAGAGAAGTCCGCATTTAATAAATATAATTCCTCAAAAAGATATAGCTTCCTATCTACGAATTGATGCTACCAATTTTAGTAAACTAATTAATACAATCGAAATCTAAAAATCTTGGTTTTTACCAAGATTTAAAACACTTCCATTTCTGAACTTTGTCTCATTAATAATTAAAAAAACATGAGATTAATCAAACACGCATTTATAATAGGAATAACAATATTCTCTATAAATGCTTATGCCCAACAAAAGGAAACAAATACTATGACAAATCAAGAAATTGTAACAAAGTTTTTAAATGGATTTAATAACCCTGAATTGATTCAAGAATCAATAGCATTGTTAGCAGATGACTATAAATTTAAAAATCCAATGGTTGAATTGAATTCTAAAATAGAATTTATTGCATTAGCCAAACAAATAGGTGCTGTAATCACCGGAATAGAAATAATCAATATCGCTGAAAATGGGAATTGGATAGCTGTCCATTATGATTTTAAATCCTCTGTCGTAGGTCTGGAATCAAACACAGCCACTGAATGGTTTAAGATTGAAAATGGAATGATAAAAGAATCAAATTTAATATACGACACTTCGGAATGGAGAAAATTTTATGCACAGATGAAAGAATAAAACTATTGCCAACAATGTATAAAAGTAATAACGGTTTGGATGAAAACTCGAATCATTTTTTCTAATAATTAGGTATCTTGTCTTCCGAAAGGTAAGTACATTTATTCGCCACTGCTCTTATACTAAACTGTTAGCAACAACAAAAATGCTATGAAAAATTCTTTATGAAAAACATTATTAATCATAAACCATTTATATTAATTGGATGTATAATTTGGATAACTTCTTTTTTTAGAGAATTAACTAGACTTCAACCTTATTCTACAATTGGAATAATAATTTCACCAATGATTTTATTATTTGGAGTAATTATTTGGTTTAAATATTACAAAAAGACTAGAGGATATTTCCCAAAGTTTCTTGAAACGTATTCTTTACTGACTAAAAGAGCAAGAAAAAATCCATTTGTCATATCTGAATTTACATTTAAACACATACTTGAATTTTGGACTTTTTTAATAATTTTCTGGATGGGATTATGCCTAATAATAATTCTAACATTTGGACAATCTGATGCTTTTAAAACCACCAAACAATATTGTAGAAATAATACTGAAATAACCCAAAAAACTGGTAAAATAAAATATTTCGGATTATTAATGAGTGGTAATATTACTACAAGAGGAAAAAATGGAGAATCAAATATCACATTCACTATTGTTGGAGAAAATGGAATTTTTAAAACTAATGCAGAATTAATAAGGGATAATGATAGATGGGAATAACTAATTTAACAATAATAAAATAAAAAATTCTACCGCCCACATCGTGTATAATTAATTACGGCTGTCCGGAAGCTTCGGGACCTCACCAGAAAATTCAATCTTATTAATTATCTTTCCGAAACATTGGAAAAGAACTCGCGTCCTTTTTCCGCAAAAAATCATACGCAAATACATTACAATTGATTTAAAAAAATATGACAAAAAAACAGAATGCAGAATTTGAAATTTATGGCTCTAATTTCAACTTTTATTGGCCTAGAATAATTATAACTCCATTTTTTATCTTTTGGGTTGTATTACTTTTAAGATATTTTAATTTTTGGAGTAATAGCATAAGATTAATCTCATACATGATTGACCTTTTTTTAATCCCTATACTTTTAAGCATACCCTTTTATTATAAATTTTATAAAACAGCTCAAAAAAAACGACCTATTGTTAGTCTTTATGAAGACTATATGACTTTTAAATTAGATGCACCAATGCCTAAGTTTGCAAAACTTTTTAATGAATTATTCATTAAGCCCAAATTTAAAAGAGTAAAATATCAAGAAATAGATAAAATATACAAGTACAAAGGAATTTATGGAAGCGGATATTATGTAGAGGGAGAGAATAAAAAATTTGACTTTAGAACCTCTATTCATACGATAAATAATAATATAGAAATGGATATGCTACAAAAAAGGTTAGTCAAAAAGGGAGTAAAAATAGAATTCTAAACCATTTTTAGAATTTCAAATAGACTTGTTTAATAAATTCAAAATAACTAAAGATTTAACATCCCAAAAAAACATTATTACTAATCAAGAATATATTCAATTCAGCGAATCGTTTAATAAAAATGAATTTGCTTATTTAGATTGGTTAGATAAAAAAAATTGTAAACAAGGTTTTTCGTCCATTTCTAAACCTTTATTTAATGAGAACTATAATCTTGCTATAATTCGTTTTGAAAAAATTTGCGGCCCATTATGCGGAGGCGGATTATTAGCATTGTACGAGATAACAAATGGTAAATGGAAACAAAAGAAAATATTAGACAGTTGGATAGATTAAAAAACTTATTAAACTATGTATAGTTCATTGCTTATGAATTTACTAATTGGATATTCAATCTTATTAATTATCTTTCCGTAATATCTGAAAAGAACTCACGTGCTTTTCCAACAAAATAATCATACGCAAATACATTGGTAATAATTATGAAAAAAATCTTCTATCTGATTTTAATATTAATGAGTTTCCAAAGTTGCAAGGGGCAATTAAAATGTTCTGATTTAAAAAACGGAATATTTGAATTAAAGTCCGAGACTGGAACAACAATAATCGAAAGAAAAGGAAACATACAGATTGAAAAGAATAAGGGATTGAATTATTACTCTGATGTGGAATGGATATCAAACTGTAAGTATGAATTAAAAAATCATCGAAATCATAAAGGAGAACTTGAAAAAGAAGAATTGAACAAGATTTATACAGTTGAAATAATTGAAATAATGAAAGATTATGTGAGAATTAAGACAAGTGCTAATTATTCTGATAAAAGTCTTGAACGAACATTGAAAATAATTGAAATAAAATAACTCTTACCAACACAGTGTATAAAAATTGCTGTTTTAGATAAGCCAATATTAGTTTCTTGTCTACTAGCTTGAGATTTTTCTTCTAAAATCTTCATGCACAAACACGCGACTTTCATACATCAAACGTTAGCGACTATTATGAAAAAATCTATTCTTTTTTTAATCATACTAATAATAATATTGCAAGTTGCACATGCCCAAGAAATAATTGAGTTTACTGATAATATTACAGTTGAAACATTAGAACAAAATAACAAACAGCGAACACGAAACGGAAATTGGAAGGTCACTTATCCTGGTGTAAACAGGTACGAATTAGGAAAATATGTTAATAATAATCGAGAAGGAAAATGGATTAGCTACTATTCGAATAATAAAATCTGGAAAATAGACACTTATAAAAATGGTGATTTTCAAGGTGAATTCAAACAATACAACGAAAAAGGCTATTTAGTCATAAAAGGGCAATATTTTAAAGGCAGAAAAGCTGGAGAATGGCAGTACTACTTTAAAGTAGGAACACTGTCGGATATTGGAAAATACGTTGACGGAAAAAAACAGGGGAAATGGGTGTCATATTTTCCAAACAATCAATCTTTAAGCAAAGAACCACGTAAAATAATTTATTTTAAAAATGGAAAAAAAGATGGAGAATACATATCATTTTATGCCAATGGTAGCGTACAAGAAAAAAAGAAATACACAAATGATTACCCAGTAGGAGCATCATATTTATTTCATAAAAATGGAAAAAAATCGAAAACTATATTTTATGATGAGAAAGGAAAACAGATTGCTTCTAAAAACTTTTATGAATCCGGAGTATTGAAAGAAAAAAGAATATTTGACAGTATACAAAGGGTTATATCCATTGAAACTTTCTATGCAACCAAAGGCTTGGAAAGAATTAAAAAGATAAGCTATGAAGAGAATAATAAAATATCAAAAGTATTAGAATATCACAAAAATGGCGAGTTAAAGACAAAAGGGACTCAAATAAATGATAAACAAGAGGGCTTATGGGAATCTTATCATAAAAATAAAGAGTTAAAAAGTAAAATCTCTTACGTTGCTGGGAAGATTGATGGAGATTATAAAACATTTTATAGCAATGGTCAAATCGAATATAACGGTACTTTTGCACGTGGACGAAAAATGGGTAAATGGACACTATACGGAGGAAGAGATTATACCATAATTGAAACTGGGCATTACAACGAAAAAGGTAAAATAGGCCAATGGAAGTATTTTGCTAAGAAAAAACATCTATTTAAAATCGAAAATTATAAAAATGGCAATCTTGATGGAGAATATATTGAATACGATAGCTATAATAAAGGCGTTATAAGAGCAAAAGGAAAATATGTTAAGAATAAAAAAGATGGTCCTTGGATTTTTTATGATGATACAGGAAAAATAATTGAAAGAAAAAGATATTCTATGGGGTCATTTATCAGCGATAAATAAGATTTTCTAACAAGATCTTTTTAAACATAACTAATAAATGCTTAACCGAAAGGTTTGTGTATATTTAGAAAGTCCGCCAAATTTTTAATTTGGCTTTTTAAAAGAGAGAAATTAAAAACAAAATATAAAAATTCGGCACTGTGTTAATCCGAAAAGTTAGTGTCTTTTTACACGCTGCGTTCCATACACAAGTCCGTTAGCACCAATAATGAAAAACCAAGTGAAGAAAATTAGAATATTGATTTTACTAATCGTAATTACGACATTAAGTTCTTGCCAATTTAATCAGTCGGTAAACAAAGATTTGACAACTGGAGCTTATTCAAGAGGTGACGGAATTGGAATTGACGATGTAATAATTGAGATTAATGGAACAGCTGACAATAGAAATGAATTTGTCTTTGGAGAAAAAGTAAATCTTGTATTTAACAACGTTTCTGGACTAACGAATTCAAACGGAAAAACATTTCCTGAACTTTCAATGCATATTGTAAAAAATGAGAAAGACACTATTCTTTCAAATCCAAACTTACTTGAAAGTATAAATAATGGAACTGACCTTTCACCACTTCAATTGCACGCGAACTTCAGAGCTGCTTTTCCAAACAAGAACAATGAAAAATACAAGGTGTTTGTTGAAATTTCAGATAAAAAAGGCGATGGAAAATTTAATTACGAATTACCTTTTACAGTAAAAGAAAACGACTTATTGGACATAAAAAGTAACGGAATTGAATACTCAACTATCTATTTATGGAATGAAACTCTAAAACAACCTGTTTTTGACAGTAATGTAAGTTCTGAACATCTTTTTATCTTGATACTTAATGATATTGAAGGATTGGAATTAACCGATGAAAAGGTCTTTCCTATTTTTTCGCTCGACTTAACCGATAATAATGGGAACAAAATACTTTCCAATCCAAATCTTTTAAGTGCTTATGAAAATGTCGGAGTAAATCCGAAAGATTTAAAAAGTCAAGTAACCGCTAAACTTACATTTACGAAAACGAAAGGAACAATAAATAATCCTTGTAAATTGACTGCAAAATTGAAAGACAAAAATTCAGAAAAAGAAGTTAATATTTCAACTGAATTGTATATAAATTAAAGTTACTAACAATAACTATAAGTAATTGCTAGTTTTAGCCTCCTTACAAAAATCTTTGAGGACTTTCTATCTGTGATTTATTTGATAACTTTAGTCTTTAAACGCGCAAAAGAATGATAAACAAATAAACGAAAAGTGGAATTTATTGAGAAGATAGAACTTTCGAAAAATGATAAAAAAGAGATTCTTAATCTTTGGAATACTGAATATCCAGAAAAATTGAATTATCAAACACTTTCTGAATTTGAAAAGTATCTCGAAGATTTAACTGAACAATCACATATTTTAATGAAAAGCCAAAATCAAAGTATTAAAGGATGGTATTTTGACTTTATACGTGATAAAGAAAAGTGGTTTGCTTTAATTTTAGATTCAAAGTTTCACGGAAAAGGATTCGGATCAAAAATTCTCAATCTTGCTAAAGAAAAAGAATCAGAATTAAATGGTTGGGTAATTGACCATAATAGAGATAAAAAGAAAAATGGGGAAGCTTACATTTCACCTTTAAATTTTTATCTTAAAAATGGATTTGAAAAACTGAAAGAGAACAGATTAGAAATAGGAAAAATATCAGCCGTACAAATAAAATGGCGTAAAAACTGAAAACAAGAATTTGAAAAACAATAGCTATTTAATTACAAAAACGAAAGTAAAACATATAAATAGTAAGCGGTAATAAACTTAAAAGCATGTAACCAAAACCCACTACTATTCTTATACATTTCTAATATCTGCAAGCTACTAACTCAAAATGAATTCTGAATTAAAAAAATATTTATTAGAACAATGTCGAGATTGGATGCTTGATGAAGAAAAGGTAATTTTGAGAAGATTAGGCTTGACTGAATCTGGAGAAATCACAACAAAAAAAATTGCTCTAGCTCAACATGAAATGGATTTGCTATACAGGTTTCAAGATAATAATGTGAATGAGATAGTTTCTTTAGGAAAGACTCAAGCAGAAGAAATTATCGCAAAGCGCATTTTAAAAGACAATCCAAATATTATTAATAATTGTTCAAAATGCGGAAAACTAGCAAGAACGCCAAGAGCAAGACAATGTAGGCATTGCGGAAATAAATGGTTTGAATAATTTTATGGCAAAGGAACCTAGAGGTAGATTATATCAAGAATCAGAGTTTGTCTTTGATGAATTTAATGGATTAAAAGTTGAACGAATAATCGTATGTCAAAATGCAGATTCTGAACCTATATTAGTATATATTAAAGTTGAAAACAGAAACTGGCATCAGTATTTTCTTGATGCTGGAATTGGGTTTTGGGAAAACTGGGACAATTTAATAGATATTGATGATGATGATGAATTCAAACACATTGATTCGACGGACAAACTTAAACTGAGAGGAAAGCGAATATCGAAAATCTATTGCACTAAAGACTACAGAAATAGCAGAATAGTTATTGAGTTTTTGGATAAAGAAAAATTAATTTTAAAATGTATAAATCCTGAAATTTTGGACTCGGAATGTGAGTTAATAAAGGTAAAATAAAACCAGCAGGTATCATAATATATAAAACATAACTAATAATTCTTAAACCGAAAGGATTATGTATTTTGTATACCAAGCTTCATACACAAATACGTTAGTAAAGAAAAAACAAATGAAAAAAATACTTGTTAAGAAAAACGAAGAAGAGGAACTTCCAATTCCACATATTTGGAGACCTATTTTCAAAGAAATTGTAAAAGCTTTTGTGAAAGGAGATTATAATTTAATTTCAGAAATAAAAAACGTGAATCCGATTTCTAATGAAACTGCTAAACAAATCAGAGATTATATTGAAGATTATGGAGAAGAATTAGTTGAACTTCCCAATGAAACCTGGAACTCATCGGTTTATATTTGTTATGGCGATTATTGGAATGTCCTTATAGACCTTTATACAAAAGAAGAAGGATTGAGCGATTTAGTTCTGAATGCTGAAGTAAGCAAAAACAATAATAATTATTTAGTTGACATTCAATTAGTTTATGTACCTTAAACTACGATTATCAACAAAGTACAACCACAATTATAAAAACTCACTATACCTCTGAAATAACTCAAATTATAATTGATTTAGGGAAAATTAAAATATAAGCACAACTACCTTTGAATATAAAAAACCTTAAAGACGAAATATTTAAAAAATATGATGACTTAGTTTTAATTGAAGATAAAACTAAAAAGAATGAGTTACGCCTTGAAATAAAATTAATGTTAAATAAGTTAGATCAAAAAGATTCGAATTGTTATCATCTTCTTGGACTTCTAGATTATGAATCTGATGACTGGAAAAAACATATAGACAAATCAATCCAAAATTTTGAAAAAGCAATTGAGTTGGATAAAAATAACTTTTTAGCTCAACTGTTCTTAGCACATTGTTATCATGATCTTAATCAATTAGAATCAGCCTTATTAAACTATAATAAAGTTAACCAGGAAAAGCTAAAAGAGTTTCAAGTATGGAGATATACTAAATTAATAGAACAAATCGGTTATTGCGAATACAAACTCGGCAATAAAAAAAGTGCAGAAACACATTTCGAGGAAGTACTAAAATGGTATAAAAAATTACCTGAAATTGACAGAGTTGTTCCTTCCGAAATTATAGAATGTTTACCACAAGATCATTGGATTGTAATAGAAATCAAAAAAATTGAAACCTATCTGAAATAGATGTACAATGTAATAAAGAATATAATTAATTTTAACACTATGAAAAACAAGACATTATTCTATTCTTTAATCTTTATCTTTTTGTTTTCTTGTAAACCTGAACAAGTTGAAATAAATGAACTCAACAACATGCTAAATGAAAATTTAAAGTTCAATGAAAGAGTTTTAAATATATTCAGAGGTCAATATTATCAACTAGCTTCAGAAAAACCTGCAAGAAAAATCAAAAATCTAGATGAATTAGACGTAAAGTTTGACTCGCTAATTTCACTAATTGATAACGCGATAATCACCAATACCAAAAATAATTATGAAAAAATCATCCTTCTCTCAAATGAAGTTTTAACTAAAACTCACAAAATAGCTAATTACAAAACCAACACTTTATCCTTCAAGCTTGATGAAACTAAAGATGGACTTCATAAATTGAAACTGTTAAAAGGTAAACTTGTACTTGCAATGGCCAATACATTTGAATATGCCTGCAACATACCTTGTGATCTTAGCATAATCAGAAAAGTAGAAATAGACAGTATTATTTCAAAACATACTAACCAAGGAACCAATCTTACATTGACTTCAAAATATGGGCAAAGCATTAAAGAAAACAGAAGAATAATAATTAATAAAATTGAACATAACGGGAAAGAGAAAAAGTTAGACTATACATTGAACAAAAACTACTCTATGGTAGATATTGAGTTTAATTCCTTGGAAAAAGGAACGTATGTAATAGACGGAATATTCAGAGTTTATACTAAAGATGTAAATATTGACATTCCTTTTAATAAAAAAGCAATTGTTGAATAGTATTATTTTCCATTGTTATTGAAAGCTATTCTCTTCTTTTAATTCTTACGACCATATCGCTTTCATTTGATAATATTTGTTTTATCTTACTTAAGTAAAAAATAAAAATATGAACAATATAAAGACTGATCGAAGAAATATTAACCAAGTAAAACAAATAAATTTAATAGTATTATTAACACTTCTAATACTAGTATTGATGGTAGTATCTCTATTTATATTTAACTCCAAAATTAATTCCGTTTCTGAGCAACTAGAAACAATAAAAAAAGAACAAAAACTTAGTAATACTCCTATCGTTTCAATTGAAGGAAGTTTTATAACTCGAAATCAAGAATTTGGAATAATACTAAGAAATAAAGGACAAGGAAGTGGCTTTATTAAAAGTATAAATGCAAAATTTAAAGATAAGTGGTACAAAAATCTTTGTGATGAAAATAACATTGTAAAATTATTAAAAGCAATGGGTGTTGATGGACTCTGGGCAGAATATTATTGTTATAAAACTGGTGAAATTTATAACGATCAAATATCAATGGTTGCAGGTGAAAAAAAGTTTTTGATTAGAGCTGTAAAGGGATTGTATAGCGATGAAAATTACCTTAGAAACTGTAAAAAACTTGGCTTATCTATAAACAAACTACTATTAGAAATTGAATATTGCTCAAAAGATGGTGAATGTAAATGGGTAAGACGAGACTTTAGTAAGGAAGACATATTTTTAGACTCTCTTCCTGATTAAATTACTACCTTTTAACTCAATCTACAAAATGAAATATTCAATACTTTTCCAATTTCTTGTAATTTTTTCTCTAATTGGTTGTAAACAAATTCAACCATGTGATGCTGTTGTGTATTGGAAACATGAAGGACTTATTAAAATTTATAATAAACCTAACGGAAAAGAATTAACATCACTCCAGAATGATCTACAAAATGAAAACTTTCTAAACTTAAAGATTAAAGAAGTTACTAGCGATTTTTTCTTAGTTGAAATAAGTTTAGAAATAAATGGCATAAAGCAAGTTGGATGGATTAAAAAGAACAGCTACATCGGAGCTTTCATGAAAGGTGAAAAAGAATATATGGATTTGACTCTTTACAATTCACCTAAAGATGAATTATCCGAAATAAAAAAAATAAAAAACTGGAAAGCTGGATTTGTTACCATTGAAGGTTTTCAATCGAAATGGACAAAGGTTTCCATAAGCTATAAAGGAAAAAGAGTATCTGGATGGATTCAATCAAATAAACTTTGTCCTAATAATTATTCTACTTGCAGTTAATTGAAAATTAATGGAAAAACTAAAGAACTGTATTTTAAGCCAAGTTGCTATTGAGAAAAAATCAATGGAGGCTATTCTTTCCGCATTCGAACTAGTTGAATTAAAGAAAGGAGAGTTCTTTCTAAAATCAGGTAAAATTTGTCGTAAAATGGCATTTATAGATACCGGATATCTAAGAATGTATGACATCGTAGATGGAAAAGAAATAACGTTATGGATAGGTAGCGATTCAAGATTCATTACATCTCTTTCTAGTTTTATTTTTCAAACCAGTAATCATTGGAACATACAAGCTATTACAGATTGTAAACTGTATGTTATTAATCGAGAGAATCATTTTAAGCTTAATAAAACAGAACCTAAATGGTTAGAATTCGATAATATGTTATTAGCAAACTCTTTTGCGCTATTAGAAAAAAGTATGTTTTCTCAATTGCATACTACAGCAAAACAACGCTATGACAATTTACTTAAAGAAGAACCTCAACTTTTTAAATATGTTCCACTTCAATATATTGCTTCAATGTTAGGAATTACACCTGAATCTTTAAGTAGATTGAGAAAAATCAATTAATTACCATTTGTCAAGAGAGATCTTGTTTCATTTATTCAATTTTGTTGTAATAAAACTTTACAACAATGAATAACCTACAGAAAGCATTAAGAAACAATGCAATATTTTCAAGTA
The DNA here is from genome assembly GCF_964036595.1 of Tenacibaculum sp. 190524A05c. Lineage (NCBI taxonomy): Bacteria > Pseudomonadati > Bacteroidota > Flavobacteriia > Flavobacteriales > Flavobacteriaceae > Tenacibaculum > Tenacibaculum platacis. Next base: position 1,852,850 of record NZ_OZ038523.1, read on the forward strand.
TCTCAGGAGTATTAATGATTCTACTAAATCGTCAACTCTCATCATTATTTGGAACATCAAACAACACTATTTTTTGGAGTATTGGTTTAGTATTACTCTACTTCGCTATAACCATTGGGTTCGAAATTAAAAAACAAAGAAGAACTCCCATAATATGGATTATTATTCAGGATTATGTCTGGGTCCTAGGCAGCATTATAATCTTAATTACAAAACCTTTTCAAATTACATCAACTGGAAATCTAATAATAGGAATAATTGCACTAATAGTTCTATTCATGGGAATCCATCAAACCATTGAATTAAAAAAGTTTAAAAATAAAACAGAATAAGCAAAATACGTTTAAATACGTATTTAAATCAAATAAAACTAAGTATTAATACTTAACTTAAAATAAAGAAATCATTACATTTGACTGTGAGAAAATATCATTTCATTAATAAATAAAACGAAATAAAAATGAAAAAAATCTTTACTACAGTTATTTTAATAGCAATGTTAAACGTAAGCTTTGCTCAAGAAGACAAAGAAAATTCAGAAGACAAATTAAGCTTTACACTTAGTTTAAACCAAGACGCGTTTTTTGGATTTAACCCAATGATGACTGCATCTTATGAATTATCTGAAAAAGGTTCAATTACCGCATATGGTATTCAATGGGGAGCCGGAACCGGAAGTGCTTGGGGACAGTGGACAGAAATTGGTTTAGGATACAATTTTAATGTTGGTGATTTTGATATTAATCCGCAACTAGGTTTTACCATGGGTAGTTTATTATCTAGTGGAGCTAATCAAGAAGGAATTATTGGTGATGGTATTGTACCTAACTTAACTGTTAATTATGGATCAGAAAAATTTGAAGGACAATTTTATTTTGGTTATTACCTAGCGTTAAGAGATAATACTGCTGCCGGTCAAGCTACTAACAATTATGTACACTATTGGGCAAATTTAGGACATAAAGTATCCTCTATTTTTTCTTTTGGAGCACACTTTGAACAATTGTACTTATCTGGCGGAAGTATAAATGGCGGCGGAGACCTTGACAGAGCTGATGGTTATTTTTGGGTTGGTCCTTACGTACAAATTCAAAAAAAAGGTATTGGTTTTAGATTTTCAGGTGGATGGAACGCAGAAGATAGTAATGCCTTTTCACAAAATGATTTTTATAAGTTGACCTTTTTTGTTTCTCTATAATTACATCAAGAAATTTCACAAAAAAGAGTTGTCTTAATTATATAAGAAGCTGTCTCAAAAGGAAAGTTAATATCTTTTGAGTCAGCTTTTCTATTTTATTAAATTAGCTATATTGAAAAAGAATACTGAATAAAAGATTAATTCAAGAAATTAAACTTTTAACTAACTTTACATCAGAAAAAGAACTGCAAAAATCTTAATTAACTAATCACTTTTATTTCAAAAATGAAAAACTTCATAGTTATACTTCTAACAATAACTTCCAACTACCTATTTTCTCAAAATGGATTCCCAGATTGGGATAAAAGCTACACATACGAAAAAGCTGAAAATATAATTCAAAATGAAATTGATTATGCTAAGAAAGTAGACCAAGATAAAACTGAAGGTAGTTATTACGTTGCAATGAGTAAATTTAGATTTATTGCAACGTTTACTGGAAAAGAAAGACCTATTAATTCCGAAGTTTTAAATTCTATGAAGAGAGTTTTTAAAATTAAAACTGGAAGCAATAAAATTTTAAATGATTTAGTTTCTAAAGAATTTGAATTTAATATTGGAAAAACAAGAATATGGATGCCAATTCAGAATCAAATAATGACGGCATTTAGAAACGAAGTGAAAAAAGATAAAAAAGTTCTGCTTTACACTTTATTCACAAACGAACATCAATTCAAAGGAGGAATTATTAATACATTCTTAATTTCGGAATTCACAACAGATTGGGATTAGTTTTTTGAAAGCCTTTATATACAACAACTAAAAACTTCATATTTCTCATACATTAAACATAATTATAAAACCATCAAAATGAGTAAAGAACAAACTAAAAAAACAACTAAAAATGTATTCATTCTAACTATTGTCGGAGTCGTTCTATACAAAGTAGTTGTAGATTTAATCTGGCCATTAATTGCTGGTTAATAATAAACTTTTCAATCTAAATTTTAGAATAAGCTTTGTAGAAAGAAACAAAACATCCTTCAAACTCCATAAGTTTTTAATTAACTTTACTAGATAATTTACTTCATGTAATATCCATTAGCCAAATAAAAATGAAACATCCTTTAAGACAACACATTGAAGAAATCATCTCGTTAACCGATGAGGAATTCGATTTTGTTTTAAGTCATTTTGAAACTGTAAAAAAACGAAAGCATCAATATTTAGTTCAGGAAGGAGATATCGTCAAAAAAGAATTTTGGATCACTCAAGGATGTGTCAAAAGTTATTTTTTAGATGAAAACGGAAAAGAACACATACTTCGTTTTGCTATGGAACATTGGTGGATTACAGATTATGAATCCTTCGTAAAACAAATTCCTTCGACTATTTATATCGATTGTTTAGAAGATTGTGAATTCCTGTATATCTCTTATGAAAATAGAGAAAAGCTTACTAGTGAAATGCACAAAATGGAACGTTTTTGGGCAAAGAAAAGTAAGTTTGGACGAATTGCACTTCAGAAAAGAATTCTCTCTCTACTGAAAAACTCCGCTAAAGAACGATATGATCTTCTTTTAGAACAACATCCACAATTATTTCAAAGAGTTCCTAAAAAATTGATAGCTTCTTATCTTGGTGTTTCAAGAGAAACATTGAGTCGATTGAACTCTTAACTCACGTTTAATTTTACTTCGTATTTTTTTCAAAGTGATATACGTCACAATAAAGTCGTGATGTAAGTCCTTCCCCACCCCTTCAATTCATCTCAACTTTGTAGCATAAAATTATAAAGAGATGAAAACAATTAAACAAAACACTGATTTAGGAATTCTAATATTTCGAATTCTTGTAGCTGGATTACTGATTCTACATGGTATTGGAAACCTGACAAATGGATATGTATTCATTAAAAGTATGATGTCTAAATCTGGTTTACCTGAATTTATGGCCTACGGAGCATTTATGGGAGAAATCATTGCTCCAATTTTTATTCTCCTAGGATATCGTGTTCGTATTTCTTCGCTATTTGTAGCATTAACAATGTTCATTGCGATTTTAACCACACATGCTGGGGAAATATTTAGTTTAAATCAATTCGGCGGTTGGGCAATTGAGTTACAAGCTTTCTACTTATTTGGAGCTATTGCTATTTTTTATACCGATAGTGGTAGATATACCATATTGAACAAATAGACATACTTAAAAGATGTCTTCTCTAAAAATTAAATCTATTTATCAAAACCTGATTATCCTGACATTAATAATTCATTTTCTCGGATTGCAGGCACAAATAGAAAACTTACAAATTAGCAAGGAGGTTACAGTAGATAAACTTTATGCTGGCCTCCTTTCTAATACCAATCTTAACTATACATCCAAAAATGAAAGTTCTTCCTCTTCATTTCAATTCGGAGCAAGAGTCAAACTAAAATTAATTCCGCAATTAATTACCATAAGGTCTTTTGGAGTATTCAAATCTTTAGAAGGACAACAACCAAAGGTTTTTAAAAACTTTGAAGCCATAATTACTCCAAACAAAAGTATTGCTATTCATTTTGGTGTTATGGCAACTCCAACAACTGAACTTCGGCCACATCCCACAACATCACAAAGTCAAATAGAAACAAATGCCGAGAAAACTATTCTAGGTGGAAAGCCAGGTATAAAATTCAATTATCTACTCGGCGAAAATTATACTTTAAGTTATGGCATCCATAATCACAATAATCATATTGGACAACATTTTAAATTAAAGTATAAACATCTAGTTGTATCCTCTTTTTTTGAACGAAACAAAATATTTCTTGTAGGTAAATGGAATTTCAAAAAAGGAAATATTCTAATCACTCACTCTAGGAATAATCTTGCATTTTCAACACTAATACCAATAACATCAAAGTATTCTTTTTACTTAGATTCTGAATACAATACCTACCAAGACAAACAAAAGCATTTAGAATTTGGTGTAAGAAGACTATTTCCTCAACATAATAGAATCAAAGGGTTTTTATCGATTCGCTATAACACGCTTCTAAACAACGTTCAAGCAAGTCTATTTATTCACATATAATGTGACATACATCACACTAAAGTAGTGACTTACCTCCTTTAAAAAAATTGAGTCTCAACTGAACTTTGTAGTAATAATTTAAAATATAAAACATGCCTTATATCAACATTAAAGTTACCGACGAACAGGTAACTAAAGAACAGAAACATCAGCTCATAGTTGGAGCTACTCAATTAGTAGTTGATGTCTTAAACAAAAATCCAAAAACTACTCATGTGGTTATTGATGAAATCCCTATTGAAAACTGGGGAGTTAACGCAACACAGTATTCAAACTCAAACAAATTTAAGTAATGAAAGATACAACTGTAATTATAACCGGAGCCTCAACAGGAATAGGAAAAGCAATTGCTGCTTACTTTATTAATAATGGAAGTAACGTAGTTATGAATTCTTCTAATGAAGATAATCTTAAACGTGCTTTTGAAGAATTAGGTTCACCAACAAACGCTATTTATTTCGCTGGTGATATTAGTAAACAGGAAACTGGAAAAACGCTTGTTCGTTTAGCAAAGGAAACATTCAGTTCTGTGGATATACTAATTAATAATGCTGGTGTTTTTGCACCAAAGCCTTTTTTGGATGTCGCAGAAGAAGATCTAGATTATTATTGGAACATCAATCTTAAAGGAACATATTTTACTTCTCAAGCTGCAATCGGCGAAATGTTGAAACAAAACAAAGGATCAATTATAAATATTGGAACGGTACTAGTTGATCATGCAATTGGTGGTTTTCCTGCAACAGCTCCAATTACAAGTAAAGGTGCAATTCATTCTTTGAGCAGACAATTAGCTGCGGAATTTGGAAAAAATAACATTAAAGTAAACACCATCGCTCCAGGAATTATTCGAAGTCCATTACAAGGAAAAATGGGCATTGAAGATGCAGATAGTTTAGCTGGACTGCACCTATTGAATCGAATTGGAGAAGCTAATGAAATTGCAGAAGCAGCGTATTATTTAGCTTCATCTGATTTTATAACCGGAGAAACTATAAATGTAGCAGGAGGTCATACTGTTGGCCATAACTTATAAAAATCAAAATTATGTATACAGAAAATATAAAAACAATAGAACAAGTTATTACTAATTACTTTGAAGGAATTTTCTATGGAGAAGCTGATAAACTTGATTCTTGCTTTACAGAAACAGCCATTATTTACGGAGACATTAACGGAGTTCCTTATCAAAAGAGTAAAGAGGAATATGTAAATGGGGTAAGAAACAGACAAAGTCCAAATGAATTAAAAGAGACTTTCAACATGAAAATCGTTGGAATTGATGTTCTGGGGAATACTGCTATGGTTAAAGTTCATTTACCAATGTTAGGTTACAATTACTATGACTATTTATCATTGATAAAATTCGGTGATGATTGGAAAATAGTAAATAAAATTTTCTGCCACGTAGCCTAAAGCTCATCATAATTTGTAATGTAAATCGTCATCAATTTTAAATCCAACAACAATGAAAAAAAAGGTATTTAAATTCTTTAAGATCATTCTGATAATGTTCTTAATTCCAACTCTAATAATTGCTGTTGGTATTATTTGGCCTACATCAAAAATAACAACTCCAGATAGGTTTCATACTGTACTCATAAAATCGATTCATATTATTGATGTACATACTGGAGCGATTTTAGAAAATCGAAATATTTTAATTGAAAAGAATAAAATCATTCGAATTGACAGTTCAAATATATCTGTTGATAATCAAAATACGTTACAAATTGACGGAACAGGTAAATATGCTATTCCAGGTTTATGGGATATGCATACACATTCAAATCAGCATTCTCCTTGGTTGCATCATCCAATTTACATTGCGAATGGTGTTACCGGAATACGAGATATGTCAGGACAACTTAATCGCAAAGACAGTTATTGGGTTGGCAGCAAAGAACGTTTAAAGTGGAATGCTGAATTGAATGTTAATCAAAGAGTTTCTCCGAGATATATTTTACAGAGTAGTTATCAAATTGATGGACCATCTAGCGTTCCTGATGGATTTCCAAACTATTTCAAACTTAACAATACAAACCAAGTAGATTCTTTATTGGGATACTATAAAAATGAAAACGTTGACTTCATTAAAATTTATCAGCAAATCCCTGTAGAATCTTATAAAAAACTGGCTCGTAATGCTCAAAATTACGGTTTACACATTGCCGGACACAAACCAATGTTTTTGAGTTTGGAAGAAGCTGTAAAACTTGGACAAAGAAGTTTTGAACATGGACGCATTTTTCTATTTGAATCTTTTCCAGAAACAGACAGTTTAAAAAACCCTCATAATTGGAAATCATATTTCTCGAAAAACAAACGAAAATTAGTTGAACAATACAATCCCGAAACAGCTCATAAATTAATGAACTTAATGCACTCGGAAAATACACACTGGGTTCCTACTTTACAAACTCTAAAATTTGAAGCATCAGCACACAAAAAGGAATTTCTAGATAATCCGAATTTAAAATACGTAACCAGTGTAAGAAAGAACTTATGGTGGAAAATAGATGCTAATAATAATGCCAAACGAAATCAAACAGAAAACACTAAAGGTGTAAGTGGAAAATTTTACACTATTGCTAAAAAACAAATACAACAAGCTCATGATATAGGAGTTCCTATTATGACAGGAACCGATGTTACCGATTCGTATACCTTCGCTGGATTTAGTGTTCATGATGAATTAATCGATTTGACTAAATGTGGATTAACTAATCTTGAAGCTTTAAAAACAGCTACAATAATTCCAGCTAAATATGCTCATAAAAATCATCTTTTTGGAAGTATCGAAAAAGGGAAAATGGCTGATTTAATTCTACTTAATCGTAATCCATTACAAGACATTTCGAATACAAAAGAAATCCATGGAGTTCTAATAAATGGAGTTTTTTACGACACACAAAAACTTGAAGAATTGAAAATATTTACAGCATCTCAAGCTTCTAGTTTTCACATGAATGTTAAAACACTTTTTAGTCTGTTCAACAGTCCACTCATAAGAGTACAATTCGCTGATTAACTTCTTAAAACCAATAATTATGAGTACTATAAATAAAATACTAGGCTTTACAATCCTTTTATTATTGTAATTCTTACTTATGGGAGTGATGAGCATTTAGTAAACTATTTAGAAAAACTAAATAAAAAATTAAAATAGTTGATAACTTCCAAGTTTATTCTAGCTTCATAAAACAAATGTTAAGCCACTCACAATAAACTCATTATTGCAAGTTTTCAATTCCATTAAAAAAGTAATATATTCAGTTTTTAAATATTATGTAAATATCGCATAAGAAACAAAATTCATGAATATCAATAAATTAATTGTAGTGGTTCTACTTTCCTTCTCTTTTTATAATTGTAAGGTCACGAAAGGTGTTGAAAATCCAAAAGTAAAAAAAGCAATCAACCTTCAAAAAGAAGTGATAGACCATCCGTTATTTAAAAAAATCCTATTGGAATTAGAACAAGAAGGAACAATTGATTGGAGTGAAGGCAGAACTAGTTCTATTCAGGAAGATCTTTCCAATTACGAATCTAATACACATTGGTTATTAGAACAATTCGAGAAGAAAAGGGGATATCATAAAGATGTTGTTTTTTTATGGCGAAAATTCAATCCTTTTTCAAAAACCAAAGCGGCAACTTATCCTTGCAAAGACTCAACTAAATTAAATAAATGGAGGTTAAAAAGAGATAAATATTCCATATTAAATACATTGATTCATGAGCGTGTACATTCTTTCTGTCACATTCATTCACGAAATAAACAAACTAAGCGAGAAAATCTATGCGATGCAGCTTATATAGCTGGAGATTTATCCGAGGCTATTATCTCAAATAAAATGGGAATTAAAGAACGAAGAATGAGCTTACCTATTTGTCCTGCGTTGATTCAAAAAATTGATGAATATGAATTGGTTAAAATAATTAAATAACATCAATCTTATTCCCTGAAATTCAACTTCTTTATTTCAAATTAATGAATTACTTGTTAAGATTTTAATTAAGAAATTAAAAATTAATTCATTAGATTAACCAAAACAATAGACCGATAAATTACTAATGAATAACATACTGAGTACTGAAGAATTTCAACTTGAAATTGAATGGGATTTAAATTCCGGAATTATAAATTCAATATTGAATTCCAATCCTATAGAAGGCGTCGCAAACAATATTGGCGGAGAAGTATTTTTTTATCAGTATGATTTAGATATTCCTTTTAACGGAGAAGAAAAAGAAGTTTTTGAAGAAGGAGACGTTATTTATTGGAAATCTCCAACTGATCCGGAAAAATTTGGGATTTTATTTATGTATGGAAATACAGATTATGGTGATGGCACAAAACCAAGAACTTCAAGTCCTGGAATAAAAATAGGAACCATCAAGGATATAAAATCAATATCAAAAATATCAACAGGAAGTATACTTAAGTTAGGATAACATTTAAAAACAATTCAATGGTTCAATCGTACAAGAAAAAACCCAAACTACAGGAACAATATGATACAATAGTTATTGGATCAGGAATGGGTGGTTTAGCAACAGCTGCAATCTTAGCTAAAGAAGGTCAGAAAGTTTTAGTCCTTGAAAGACACTATACTCCTGGAGGATTCACTCATATTTTTAAACGTAAAGGTTATGAGTGGGATGTAGGAATTCATTACATCGGAGATGTACAGCGAGAAAATAGTATCCTTAAAAAAATATTTGATTACGTAAGTAACGATCAATTAAACTGGGAGGATATGGGTGAAGTTTATGATCGTATTATTATTGGTGATAAACAGTATGATTTTGTTAAAGGTGTTAAGAATTTTAAAGCAAAAATGATCAGCTACTTCCCTGAAGAAGAAAAAGCCATAAACACCTACATTAAATTAGTTTTTGAAGCTGTAAAAACAAGTAAAAACTATTATATCAGCAAAACAATTTCTCCTTTGTTAAATACCCTCATTGGAGGATTTTTGAAAAAACCTTTTTACAAATATTCTGATAAAACTACATACGAAGTTCTTAAATCTTTAACCAATAACGAGGAGTTAATAAAAGTTCTAACGGGTCAGTATGGTGATTATGGATTGCCTCCAAAACAAAGTAGTTTTTCCATGCATGCTTCTGTAGCTCGTCATTATTTTGGTGGAGGAAGTTTTCCCATAGGAGGATCTTCTCAAATCGTAAATACAATTTCACCTGTGATTTCTGATGCTGGAGGTACAATTTTAACTAATGCAGAAGTCGATGAAGTTATAGTTAAGAACAATAAAGCTATTGGTGTTAAAATGTTAGATGGAAAAGAAATATTTGCCAGAAATATTGTGAGTAACGCCGGAATCATAACAACCTACACAAAGTTACTACCTCAACAAACAGTACAAAAGCATAAATTATTTGATAACTTACAAAAAGTAAAACCTTCGGTTGCGCATGTAAGTCTATATATTGGATTAGACGGATCACCAGAAGAATTGGAAATACCCAAAACAAATTATTGGATATATCCTGATAAAATAGATCATGATACTTGTGTGCAAAATTATTTAGAAGATTTATCACAACCCTTCCCTGTTGTATATCTTTCATTTCCTTCAGCTAAAGATCCAGATTGGTCTAATCGTTATCCGAGTAAAAGTTCGATTGATATAATTACTTTAATTCCATATGAAACTTTCGAAAAATGGTCTGATACTTCATGGAAAAAAAGAGGTGATGAATATGAAAAAATAAAAGAAGAAATCGCTCAGCGTCTTTTAGCGGAATTATATAAACAATTGCCACAAGTAGAAGGAAAGGTTTCTTATTATGAATTATCTACACCACTTACAACAAAGCATTTCGTGAATTATCAAAAGGGAGAAATTTATGGATTAGATCATAGTCCAGAACGATATAGACAACCTTTTTTAAAACCTAAAACTCCGATTAAAAATTTCTACCTAACTGGTCAAGATATTGTTACAGCAGGTATTGGAGGCGCTTTATTTTCTGGTGTATTATCAGCAATTGCAGTAACAGGAAAAAACATTCTTAAGAAAATTCAATAAAATATTTTATAGATCATGAAAAGAATTATATCAGTTGTATTGTTCTCGTTAATTATCAGTAGTTGTTCTGATTCTGAAAAGAATGCTATTCAACTTGAAAAAATTAAATCTCTGGAAACTAAAATTGATAGTTTAAATCAATTAGTGGAAAACTCAAAAAGTACGAAGGGACAAATTGCAACCTTCTTGACTTTTCAAAAAGATAATGCAGAACAAGCCATGAATTTTTACATGGATTTATTTGACAATTCAGAGATAATTAACCTGAAACGATGGGAAAAAGGAAGCCCAGGAAAAGAAGGGAAAATCATGCATGCTACATTCAAATTAAATGATAAACTATTTATGTGTAGTGATAGTCCTGCTATCCATGCTTGGGATTTCACTCCTGCAGTTTCAAACTTTATAGAATGTAAAGACGAAAATCAAATAAAAGAATTGTTCACAAAACTTTCTGAAAATGGAAAAGTTATGATGCCCCTCGGAAATTATGGGTTTAGTCAAAAATTTGGATTTGTAGAAGATCAATTTGGAGTATCTTGGCAATTGAATTTAGAATAAGGACTATAACACGATCATGTACAACTTAGTTAAAATAGAAGATGATTCAGCTTATACTATATTCAGGTTTTGCAGGCATTACAGTTTTCTTAGGAGGAATTTTAGCAAATTACTTTAATCATCATGTTAAAGAAAGCCCAGTTAAATATGAAATAACCCATACCTTAATGTCATTCGGTGCAGGTATAATTTTATCTGCTCTTGCATTGGTTTTAATACCGAAAGGAATGCAAGAATTAAATTTATTTCCTTTCATTTTTTCATTTCTTTTTGGAGCTCTCTTATTTATGATCCTCGATCAATATCTAGCTAAAAAAGGAGGACAAACGGCAACTCTTCTGGCAATGATGATGGATTTTATCCCTGAATCTGTTGCTCTTGGAGCTGTTTATGCAATCGAACCAGATATGTCTACATTATTAGCGGTATTTATTGGTTTGCAAAATCTACCCGAGGCTTTTAATGCTTTTAGAGATTTAGTCCAAAGTGGATTCACCATACATAAAACTTTAATCATATTCTTTTTCTTAAGCTTTTTTGGGATTATTGGAGCATTAATAGGACATTTTGTACTAAGTAATTATCCAGATTTAACTTCACATTTAATGACTTTTGCTAGTGGTGGAATTCTGTATTTATTAATTCAAGATATTATCCCTGAAAGTAAATTAGAAAAAAGTTATCTAACGTCTTTAGGAGCTATTTTAGGTTTTTTAATTGGGATTATTGGTGAAAAGATTATATGAAAAATTAGATTTTCACTATTAAAAACTGAGCACATAATTCCTCTTCAATTTTCTTGTTTTGGTACAATTTTTGATTCGTTAAACCTAACCTTTAACCAATCAAAACTACTATAAAATGAAAAAGATCTTCTATCTATTTAGTCTTGCAATTATTACACTTGCTTGTAGTTCTTGCTCTAATGATGATCTCGAAATTGCTGATGATGCAACAGGTATAATCAAATTTGATTATCAAAATAAATCCGTTCATTTTACTGCTACGACTACTAATTTGGAACAAGAAGATATTTACGGATTTTCTGATCCTTCTATCCAATGGATTCAAATGCTACGCTTAGCAAAAACAAATGATTTCTCTCACAAAGTATTCATATTTATGTCGGGAACAGATTTAAACTCATTACTGCTACCCTACACGTTTCAGTCTGGTATTGTAGGTGAGGATGCTCAAATTAATTATACTGTAGATCAAAGAATTGAAACTGATAGCAACGGACAAGATTTTGTTGTTACAAATACATATGCAGCTACTACATATTCAAATGATTTCACCTTAACAATACTATCTAAAGAAGATGGTGTTTTACGAGGTACTTTTGAAGGAAGAATTGAAAATCAAGATGGTGATTCTATCATGGTAAAAAACGGAACCTTCGATGTTCAAATTGTAGAAAAGTAATATCTAAATAAAATATTTAGTACAAACTACCTGTAGAGTAGTTCAATAAATGGCAATAACTTCTCGTTCGTTTATAAATTTCCGAGTTATTGCCATTTTTCATTCTCTTCAATTAAGATTTTCCCACTCATTCATCATCATAATTTTAAATTTTTGTAACTTCAATACACAAATCATTCGCAAAAACTGATTTAAAACACGAGAATTATGACACGAAAAGAGTTTATAAAAATCTGTAGTCTGTTAGGAATATCTTCTGTTTTCCATCCCACTCTTTCGGCATTAAACAAAATTAAATCTAACAATTCAAGCAATAAAAACGATGGTAAAGTATTAATAATTGGAGCAGGAGCTGCGGGTTTAACTGCTGCTTATAAGTTATCACAATTGGGAATTGATTTTCAAATTTTAGAGGCTTCACCTACTTACGGCGGTAGAATGAAAACAGCGAAAGACTTTGTGGATTTTCCAATTCCACTTGGAGCAGAATGGCTTCATGTTGAAAGGGATGTTTTTGACGATGCAATTAAGAATCCTTCTGTTAAAGTAAATATCAAAACTGTTGGTTATTCATCTGATGATTACGGGATATACAATGGAGAAGAACTCTCTATGGACGATATGGGATTTGGAATTGATCAGAAGTTTATTGGTTCATCTTGGCTGAACTTTTTCGAGCAATATATTCTTCCTTCCGTAAAAAATAAGATTTCTTATAACCAAATCGTAAATTCTATTGACTATTCGAAAGATCTAATTAAAGTCACAACCCAAAAAGGTAAATTTGAAGCAGACAACGTAATCATAACAATACCCGTAAAAATACTTCAAAACGATACTATAAAATTTACACCTGATGTACCAGAATATAAAATTGAAGCATTTACAGAAGTTGAAGTATGGGAAGGTCTAAAAGTTTTTATTGAATTTTCGGAAAAGTTTTATCCAACTGCAATCGAAACAAAAGTAAAACCAAAAAACTCTGGTCAAAAAATGTATTACGATGCTTCTTATGGACAAAATTCAAAACGTAATGTGCTAGGATTATTTGTAGTAGGCTCTGCTACTCTACCCTATTTAGAATTATCAGATAATGAATTAATTAAATATATTTTAAATGAGCTTGATGAAGCTTTTGATGGGAAGGCATCTGCTAGTTACATGAAACACATCACACAAAACTGGAGTAAAGAACCGTTTATTGAAGGTGCATATGTAAATGACAAAGAGGGTTGGAGAACAATAAAAAGTTTAGGAAAATCAATAAATAACAAACTATATTTTGCTGGAACTTCCTACACAACTGGTGATGATTGGGGTGGTGTTCATAATGCTATATACTCAGGAATAAGAGCAATTGAAGAAATGTTAGAATAATGTTCACGCAACCATTCTACTTTTTTTACATCTTAAAATAAAAAACTTAGAACAATGATTAAAGTATTCAAAACACTAATAGCGTTAACATTTTTATTCTCAACAATCTCTTTCATGTCTTGCAATGACAATAACGATACTAATGTCAATTGTGAACAATCAGTTTGTACCGAAGAGTTTCGAACTATCCTAATCTTAGTTAAGGACCAAAATCAAAATGCTGTTGCATTAGATAGCTTTCAAACTATAAATACAGCTAATGGAGAAGATGTAACAGTTTCAGTTTCTAATTCCGGACTCGAAATGGCGCGCCAATTTGGTCAATACCCACTATTAAATGATTCCAGTCTAGATACAAATGAAGAAATAGAAGTTCGGTTTAAAGGTTTTATAGATAATCAGGAAGTAATTAATGGTCTATATAAAGTTAGTTCGGATTGTTGCCATATCAATCTAGTTTCAGGAAATGTAGAATTTATACTTCAATAGTATTAAATTCTGTAATTAATTCTTTACTCATAACTTCAATTTTTAGTTATGATAAAACATCACATTAATACCTATTAAATAAACGCAACTAAGTAGCGTTTATTTTTTATTACGTATTTTTGATTTGCGATTTCATGGAAATCTAGGTTGAATTCAAGTATTAAAAACACTACAAATGAAAACAGCAGACCTGATTAAAAATTCGATAGAAGGTGGAACTATAGATATTTTGGATAACATTCATAATAATGAGGTGAATATTGCAATTTATAATAGAAACATACATCACCTCAACTTTGAAATTTATCAATTACTTAAAAGAAAAATTTCACTAAAAGTAAACGGAACCACAGAAAATATTCTGAGCGAAATTGCTCAAACAATTTCAACAGAAGATTACAATTCGTTATACAATGACATTAAAAGCTTATTAATTACTTTTAGCAATATTACAGGCTGCACTAATTTCAAATTATTACTAGCAACTGTAAATACAAATATGTGTAAACGATTTCATATGGATTTTAATTCTTTAAGACTTTTATGCACTTATAGTGGACCTGGAACATTATGGCTTACAGAAGATAATATTAACAGAGAAGCTCTAAACGCTAATGCAGATAATAATTCAATTGTACTCAATTCGAATAATATTCAACAAGCAAATACAGGTGATGTAATTATATTAAAAGGTGCAAACTATGGAAACCAAGAATCTTTAGGTGTTGTTCATCGAAGTCCATCTATTGAAGAAACTAAATTTCAAAGACTTATACTTAGAATCGATGTAGTTCAATAAATTCATTTTTCATATTCATTATGGAATTAAACATAAGTTTTCTTTAATTTTATTGACACCAAAACAAAGATCAATGAAAGTTACTATTATCAGCATTCCAGTAAGAGATCAAGAAAAAGCTTTTCAATTTTACACCGAGAAATTAGGTTTTCTAAAAAACAAAGATATTCCCTTGGGAAATGGAAACAGATGGCTAACTTTAGTCTCTAAAGAAGATCCTAACGGACCTGAAATACTTTTAGAACCTGCACCTCTACATTTTGAACCATCTAAGATTTATCAAGATGCTTTAATGGAAGCTGGAATTCCTTATACTCAATTCGATGTTAAAGATGTTGATGAAGAATATAATCGATTACAAAAACTTGGTGTAGTATTTAGTTTAGCTCCTAAAGAAATGGGAACTGTAAAAGTCGCTGTTTTTAATGATACTTGCGGCAATAATATCCAACTGATTGAGACACTTTCTTAATGTAATTCACACTATTACTAAAATTTATTCGTTCGTAACTTTATGTAAAATTCCTCTAAAATTGTTAATTTTAGAACCTAAATCACCTTAAAGCTATGAAAAAGATATTTGCTATTTTCTTTACACTGTGTTCTTTTACAGCATTCTCACAAAGTCCTAATTATGATCAATTCGAGAAAGAATATGCAAAAGGAAATATAGAAGTAGCTATAAATTACTTGAAAAAAGCTTTAAAAAACGATGAAAAACATAAAGGACTTCTTTATGCTTGGCTTGGTGATGCCTATTTAAAACAAAAGAAATTTAAAGCTTCTGCAGATTGTTACGTAAAGGTTGTTGAACACACCGATGAACTTCAAAATAATGGTTTAATTTATTTTTCAATTGGTACCAATTATTATTTCGCTCAAGAATATAAAAAAGCGATTACTTATCTTGAGAAATCACTTGAAGCTGGTCATAAAGATTCTGGTATTGCAAATAATTTAGGTTGGTGCTATGCCGAAACAAAAAAATATTCAAAAGCTATTGAATACTTTGAAATGGCATATAATGAAGATCCTAAATTAATTAATAACATAAACAATTTAGGATATGCATATTACTTAAATGGTGAACTTAATAAAGCAGAAGAGCTAATTTTAAAAGCACAAAAAATTGATACTAATAATTCTTTTGTTTACCGAAACCTCGGACTGATTGCCCTAAAAAGAAAACAAAAAAATAAAGCTTGTACCTACCTTGATAAAGCAATAGAAAAAGGAATAATTAATGAATGGGGAGAACATTATATTAAAGAATTAGTACTGTATTGTAAAAAATAAATCTTCATTTTTAACAATTCATTTATACTAAGATTTATCCATTCATAATCTTTTCATAAAAACTTTCATTTTAATAGTAACCTATATTCCTTTTTAGGAACATAACTATATATTTACTCAATATAAACTGAAAAATCTATGGAATTAAAAACTACTCTTACAATCTTATTATGCTCTCTTTTTTTATTCATTTCATGTACTGATGAATCCAATGAAGGAAATAATTCAGACGAACCAGTATTAACAAGTCATTATTATTTTGAGGGAAAATTAGGAGGTGAACCATTTACAATTGAACAGAAAGTTTATGATGGCTACAACTTTGTTACAGAATATTCCTTTGATTATGGAGGTACAACCATTTTTTGTGCAAATCAACCTGATAATGAAGTCCATTCTGAGTGTTATTCTGTTTATGCTAGTGGTTTATTAACCTATAATACTCCTAAAGATATTATTTCGGCTAAAATGTATTTTGGACCGATTAAGGCTGAAGAAAAGACTTTAGAAAGTGAAATAAATGGAATTCACGATTTCTTTAATCAAAATAAAGAAGTTAAATTTAGAAGAGATTTCGGCAATACAAATAACTTTCAGGGTAATATAGCTTTCGATTTCTTTCCACCAGAAGGAGACAATCCAAATTACTATTATTCAACTAGATTTAATGACAATAGTGAATATATAGCAAAAATTAGTTCTGTAAATCAAATAGAAGATAATTTCATAATAATTGAAGGTACAATTGACAATTGTAAGCTATTTGATTCTCGAGATGACAAAGATGAAAATCAAGGCTTTAAAATGTTGACCGATTTTAAATTTAAAGTAAAAATTCAAGCTGATTTCAACTTTAATATTTATAATGATTAATGCAATATCAAGAAATTGAAAATTTAAAATCTGATTTTAATAATCACGATATACATATATCAGAGCCTTTTGATTATGTTCGAAAAGATTTGTTTTATATAACTCTTTCTATCGACAATTCTTCCTATAAACTTTTGATTGATGATGAATATGGTGATTTTTCACGAACCAATAAATTGATCAATTGGTATTTAATATTAGCTGCTTTAGAATCATACAGAGAAACTGAGGATATTTTAGAATGGTCTAAAGAATTGTGTATTGAACCAAGCAATTACCTCGACTACTATAAAAATTTAGATAACGTATATAGAGAAATTGAGCATCTATTAGGAAAAATAGATGCTCAAATTAGTTCTTATGATTATAGTTTAAGAACTGGTGTTATGAAAGCTTTATTGAAAGAAAAGCTCGACTGATTTTATTTTGGTTGTAACACCAATTTTTGCTCAGACTTCTCAATTTCTTCCTGATTTAATTTCATTTTAACAAACTCTCCGTTTACATATTGTAAAGCTTGATTTTTATAATACGGACTAAATACATTTCCAGACTGTCCTGTTGGAATAACAGCCACACTATTCTCAATATCAGAAAAATCAATAACTCTTCTTGTTGAAGGTCCAGATTTCACCTTATAATAACCAGTACTATCTAAATGAAATATTTGATTATTCAACACTTCATTTCCTCCTACCGTAGTAAATGGACCTACATTAAATAATTTTCTAAGTATACCTCCTGCTTTACCAATAGCATGTTCATGTTCAACAGACAAAACTCTATCCCATCTCCAATCATCAACATTTTCTCCTAATTGCTTTTCTAAAAACGAAATTGCATTATTAAAAACGCCATTTACTACATCTACTCTTTTCTCAACAGTTTTAGTATTAACGTTATCCCACCAAACTGATTCCTGTCGTTTCACTTGTTCAGCTAAAACTCTTTTTGCCGTTTGAGTATTTAAGAAAATATCAAACCCACTTCTCATTTCATCTTGGTAAGTAGCCTTATAAAATTCGAATAACAGTCTGTTATAAATGGTAGCAGCAACACTGTTTTTAGTGTAACTTCCATCCCAATTACTGACAATTTCATAAGCTTTCTTTCCTGAAGGAGATAAAGAATTCACATCAACTCCAACCAGCATATCTTTTATTATTGTTGAAGCTGTTGAAGAAGTAATATCAAAAATCATATCTTTCATTTCTTCTTTATTGAACTTCTTCTTACTTTCTAAAATATCAACAATTCTTTTAGACCTATCTTGTGGTTGATAATATCCCGGATACAATTTACCTCTAACCGTATCTATTTGATGATTTGCAGAATATACATAATTCCAATCCGGATTTGTTGCTTGCGGATTTTCTTCAAAATCAACATAATCAATAATCTCATCTTTTCCAGAAGCTCCGTCTAAATAAGCTTGTCTAAATAAGCTATCTCTGACTTGATATAATTTTGCTGAAGAAAACCATCCTACATTTCCTTTAGCATCACCATACATAATATTTAAACCTGGCGCATGAACCTTTGCTGCTCCTTTCTTAAAACTATCCATTGAATTTGCATGCGCCATATCGTAAGAAACATCTAACAATAATTGATTCGGAAGTTTCGTATAAATCCATTGCATAGCAATAGGTCTTTCATCATTTAAATGCTCAATAATATCATTCATTATTGGTCCATGACGACTAACTTTTATTTGATAGGTAGTATCTTGCTCTCCTTTAATTTTAATAGTTTTATCAACTATTTCGTACTTCTCAAATCCTTTTTCTGTTTTGTATTCTAAATGATTTTCTGGATTATTTTGTTCTATATAAAAATCAATATCATCATTTGCTAACATAGTTAAACCATAAGCATATTCTCTATTATGACCTAATAACGGAAATGGTGTTAACGCTAAATTGAAACCATAAATTTCATAAGTTGGTGTTTTTATGTGAGATTGATACCAAACAGAGGGTTGCGAAAATCCTATATGCGGATCATTAGCTAAAATAACTTTTCCATTAGCTGTTTTCTCTGGACCTAAAACCCAAGAATTACTTCCTATAAATGGAGAAACAGGTAACTTATCGTAAATCAAATTTAAAGCTTGAGCCATTGTAGCTTTAATCTCAGGATTCTTCTGAGTTTTATTTACCGTTAAATTTTCCGAGAATGACGAAACCAATTCTTGCATATGCTTACTTCCATATTTCTCTTTTATTTCATTCAATATTGGATCAGTTTTATGAGCAGCAGCAAAGCTAAATGCCATATATCCAAAAACATTGTAAATATCTTTAATGGTATATTTCTCTTTTTCTACACCTACTAAATAAAACTCTAATGGAGTTGCTCCTTCCTCTATAAACTGATTAATTCCATCTAAATAAGCCATTGTTAACTTATACGCTTCACTAGACTTATCAATTCCTTCAATACTATTTACTGCAGCTTCCTCAATTCCTAAACCAGAAAAAAGTTTATCAACCCTAACTAAATCTTTCCCAAATATTTCGGCTAATCTTCCAGCAGCTAATCGTCGAATCAACTCCATCTGCCATAATCTATCTTGTGCGTGAACATATCCAAATGCTCTTAAAGCATCTTCGTTATTTTCTGCATTAATATGAGGAACTCCATTATCGTCATAAAACACGGTAACTTTATCTTTTAATCCTGAAATTTCTATTTCTCCATTATAATTCGGAGAAAGAGATTTACTGATAATCCAATAAGAAACGGTTAATAAAATTGCGACGATGAATAAAAAAATTAGGAGTTTTTTTAGTAGTTTCATTCTTAAATATGTTTTATCAAATATAAAGGTTTTAAATTTGTACTTTTGAGTAAACAAACAGCGGATAGATGAAAAAAATTCATATGGTTGACTTACAAAGTCAATACCAAAAAATTAAGGATACCGTAGATGCATCAATACAAGAAGTTTTGAATTCTTCAGCATATATTAACGGTCCTTACGTAAAAGAATTTCAAGCAGATTTAGAAAAATATTTGGATGTTAAACATGTAATTCCTTGTGCAAATGGAACAGACGCGTTGCAAATTGCAATGATGGGATTAGGTTTACAACCTGGAGATGAAGTTATAACTGCTGATTTTACTTTTGCTGCTACAGTAGAAGTAATTGGACTATTGAATTTAACTCCTGTTTTAGTTGATGTTGAACCTGATACTTTTAACATTGATATTGACGCATTAAAAAAAGCAATAACACCTAAAACCAAAGCAATTGTTCCTGTACATTTATTCGGACAAGTGGCTAATATGGAGGCTATCTTAGAAATTGCAAAAGAGCATAATTTATTCGTTATTGAAGATAACGCTCAGGCAATTGGAGCGAATTATACCTTCAAGGATGGATCTAAGCAAAAAGCTGGTACAATAGGAGATGTTGGAACCACATCGTTCTTCCCTTCGAAAAATTTAGGTTGCTATGGTGATGGTGGAGCAATCTTTACTAATGATGATGATTTAGCTCATATCATTAGAGGAATTGTTAACCACGGAATGTATAAAAGATACTATCATGATGTTGTAGGTGTAAATTCGAGGTTAGATAGTATTCAAGCAGCAGTATTAAAGGCTAAACTTCCATTACTAGATGGATATTGTAATGCACGCAGAAAAGCTGCTAAATTTTATAACAACGCCTTTGCTTCTAATCCAAATATTGTAACACCAACTACTTCAAGTTGCGGTCAAATTTGTGAAACTTGCGATTGTCATGTTTTCCATCAGTATACATTACAAATTACAAATGGAAAAAGAGACGAGCTTCACAAACATTTACTAGATAATGGAATTGCCAATGCAATCTACTATCCAGTTCCTTTACACAAGCAAAAAGCATATGCAGATGAACGTTATAATGAGGACGACTTTAAAATTACGAATCAGTTAGTAGAAACAGTAATCTCTTTACCAATGCATACAGAATTGGATGACGAGCAATTGACTTTTATTACGAAAACTATAAATGATTTTTTAAGCTAGAATGAATCAGAAAATTAGAACCGCTCAACTTATTCATGTAACTCAGATTATTGGGTTTTGTATTTTTAATTATGTCTTAGGCGATTTTAAAAATCTTGACAAATTTAAAATTGAGGGTTCTGATTTTATTTATGTTTTAATTCCAATTGTAGCATACTTTTTAGGTCTCTTTATATCGAAGAAAAAGTTAGATAGTATTGCTAGAGAACAATCGACTTCTGATAAACTTACTGCTTATATCAGTTCCTTCATAATGCGCTGGGCTCCGTTAGAAGCGGCAGGCTTTTTTATTTTACTGGTAAAACCGGAATTAATAAATTTAAATATTGGAGTACTTATATTACTCATTCTAATTAGACCATCGAAAGAAAACGCCAAAACTGTTCTGCACTTAAGAGACTCTGATTTCAATTCTTAAATAATGAAAAAAATACTTGTCACTGGAGGGTTAGGATTTATAGGTTCACATACAGTTGTAGAATTGCAAAATGCTGGTTTCGATGTGACGATTATAGATGATCTTTCAAATTCTAAAATTGAAGTTTTAGAAAGTATAAAAGAAATTACCGGTAAGCTTCCTGAATTCCACGAAATAGACCTCAAAGTAAAGAAAGATGTAACTGATTTTTTTAACAACAACAATATTGATGGAATTATTCATTTTGCAGCCTTTAAAGCTGTAGGAGAAAGTGTGCAAAAACCATTAGAGTATTATGAAAATAATATTGGGAGTTTAGTTTATCTTCTTCAAGAAATGCGAGATCGTTCTATTGATAATTTTATTTTTAGTTCTTCTTGTACGGTTTATGGACAGGCGGATGAATTACCAATAACCGAAGAAGCTCCTATCAAAAAAGCCGAATCTCCTTACGGAAACACAAAACAAATTGGTGAAGAAATCATTCGAGATACATGCAAAGCGAATGGATTAAATGCCATTTCTCTACGTTACTTCAACCCAATTGGAGCACACGAATCAGCTAAAATTGGAGAATTACCTCTTGGAGTTCCACAAAATTTAATTCCTTACGTTACACAAACAGCTGCAGGAATTAGAGAACAACTTTCTGTATTTGGAGATGATTATAACACACCAGATGGGACGGCCATTCGTGATTATATCCACGTAGTTGATTTAGCAAAAGCACATATCGCTGCACTCCAAAGATTACTTCAAAAAGAAAATAAAAATAACTTTGAGTTTTTCAATGTAGGTACAGGTAAAGGTAGTTCTGTTTTGGAAATTGTAACTGCTTTTGAAAAAGCTACAAATCAAAAGTTGAATTATAAAATAGCACCACGTCGAGAAGGAGATATTACAGCTGCATATGCTGACACCAATTTGGCTAACAGTGAACTCAAGTGGAAGACTGAAAAATCAATTGAAGAAGCTTTACAATCTGCTTGGGAATGGCAGAAAAAACAATAAATATTCTGAGCAACTTGCTTGACTTCAATAACATTTAACAAAAACTAGTAAAGGCTTCTTTACTAGTTTTTGTAATTTCATCCCATAAATAAAATCCAAAATGACTAAAAATATACTATTGGTATGCCTTTCAGTTTTTATACTGAGTTGTACCTCTACTTCTAAAGACAAAAAAGAAGTAGCTTTAAAAATTGATTATGAGAAAATAACATTAGATAATGGACTTGATGTTATTTTTCATGTAGATAAATCTGATCCAGTTGTAGCTGTGGAACTTATGGTTCATGTTGGTTCTGCTAGAGAAATAGAAGGTAGAACAGGATTTGCTCACTTATTTGAACATCTATTATTCCTTGAATCTGAAAACCTTGGAAAAGGTGGATTAGATAAGATGAGTGCACGTATAGGAGGATCTGGAGCAAATGGTTCAACTTCGAGAGATAGAACTAATTATTTACAAACTGTTCCTAGTGATGCATTAGAAAAAATGATTTGGGCAGAAGCTGATAAATTAGGTTGGTTTATCAATACTGTTACTGATCCAGTTTTAGCAAAAGAAAAACAAGTTGTCAAAAACGAAAAAAGACAAAGTGTTGATAACAGACCTTATGGACACAGACAATATGTTATTGGTAAAAACTTATATCCAAAAGATCATCCATATAATTGGCAAGTAATTGGTTCTTTAGAAGATTTACAGAATGCGACTTTAGATGATGTAAAAAATTTCTTTAAAAAATGGTACGTTCCAAATAACGCTACTTTAGTTTTATCTGGAGATATTGATGTTGCTAAAGCAAAAGAATGGGTTCACAAATATTTTGATGAAATTCCTAGAGGAGGAGAAATCACTCCAGTTCAAAAACGCCCAGGAATTGTTAATGAAACTAAGTACTTATTTTATGAAGATAACTTCGCAAGATTACCTGAATTAACATTAACATGGCCTACTGTTGAACAATATCATAAAGATTCTTATGCTCTTGACATTCTAACAGAATATTTAACTGTTGGTAAAAAAGCGCCATTAAATAAAGTTTTAGTTGATGATTTAAAACTAACTTCTGGAACAACAATGTTTAACTTTACATCAGAAATTGCGGGACAGGTTCAATTAGTAGTTAGAGCTTTTAATAATACCAAACTCGATGAAGTGAAAACTGGAATTGACAAAGCTTTTACTGACTTTGAACAAAATGGAATTCCTCAAAAAGATTTAGATCGTATTAAAGCAGGATTAGAAACTGATTTTTACAGTAGCTTATCTAGTGTTCTTGGAAAAGGATCTCGTTTAGCTTCATATAATACATACACTGGAGACCCAGGTTATGTAACGAAAGAATTAAATGAAACTTTAGCAGTTACAACTGAAGATGTAATGAACGTTTTCAACAAATACATCAAAGGAAAAAACTTTATAGCTACTAGTTTTGTTCCTCGTGGTGATCAAGCTTTAGCTTTAACAAATTCAGAAGAAGCAAAAATTGCAGAAGAGAAAATCGTAATGGGTGCAGAAGAATCTTTTGATGCTTCAATTGCAGCAGAATACGAAAAAACACCTTCATCTTTTGATCGTTCTGTTGAGCCTGAATATGGAAAATCACCTGAAATCAAAACTCCAAATGTTTGGCAAGATAAATTGGATAACGGAATCAAAATCTTTGGTATCCAAAATAGTGAAGTTCCTTTAGTTGAATTCAACTTTGTAATTGAAGGAGGACAACTTTTAGAAGACATGAATAAATTAGGTGTTGCTAACTTAACCGCTGGTTTATTAGAAAAAGGGACTAAAAATAAAACGGTTAGTGAATTAGAAGATGCATTAGCGCAATTAGGTGCTTCTGTATTTGTTTTCGCTACTAAAAATAACATCAGAATTTCAGGAACTACTTTAACTAGAAATTACGAAGCAACTTTGGCTTTAGTAAAAGAAATGTTGTTAGAGCCAAGATGGGATGAAACAGAGTTTGATTTATTAAAGAAACGCGCTATTACGAACTTAAGACAACAAGAAGCTAGTCCGAGGTCAATTGCCGCAAATCAGTATAATACTTTATTATATGGTAAAGATAATATCCGATCTAAAAATATTTTAGGAACAATTGCCTCTGTAGAAACAATTACCATTGATGATATTAAAAACTACTATAATAATTATATTTCTCCTTCTGTTACTACAATGCATGTTGTTGGAGATATTGATCAAAGTAGTATTGTATCTTCTTTAAAAGAAATTAACGACGGATGGAAAGCCAAGGAAGTTAACATTCCTAGTTTCCCGACTCCAGAACCACCCAAAAAATCGACGGTATATTTTTACGACGTTCCTAATGCGAAACAATCTCAATTACGTTTTGGAACTCCGGCATTGGCATTTAATGATAAAGACTTCTATCCAGCTACTGTTATGAATTATATTTTAGGTGGCGGTGGTTTTGCTTCTCAGTTAACACAACAACTTAGAGAAGGTAAAGGTTATACTTACGGAGTGCGTTCTCGTTTTTCTGGAAACAAAGAAAAGGGAGCATTTACTATTTCTAGTGGAGTAAGAAGTAACGTAACTTTAGAAGCATCTCAATTAGTAAAACAAATTTTAGAAAACTACGCTAAAAACTATAACGAGAAAGATTTAGCAACGACTAAAGGATTCTTAATCAAATCAAATGCTCGTGCTTTTGAAACGATGAATGCTAAATTAAGAATGTTAGAAAACATTAGTACTTATAATTTATCTCCTGACTATGTAAAGGGTAGAGAAAAAATTGTTTCTGAAATGACTATTCCTCGCATTCAAGAATTAGCAAATCAATATGTTGATCCTAACAAAATGATTTGGTTAGTTGTTGGAGATGCAGAAACACAATTAAAAAGAATGAAAGACTTAGGATTTGGAGAGCCAGTCCTACTTAATAAACTTCAAGAAAAAGTGAAGCAATAAAAAATAAAAACGCCCTAGCAATTAGGGCGTTTTTTATTTTATAATAAATTGTTTTTTTTATTCAAAGCTTGCTCCAATAGCAGCAACGCTTCTATCAATTTTTCTCATTAAACCTTGTAAAACTTTACCTGGTCCAACTTCTACAAACTCTGCTCCACCATCTGCGATCATTTGCTGAACCGATTGAGTCCACTTAACAGCGCCTGTTAATTGTGCCACTAAATTTTCTTTTATTTCAGCAGGATCTGTAACTGCCTTAGCAACTACATTTTGATATACTGGGCAAATTGGAGTGTTAAAAGTAGTTTCCTCAATTGCTTTTGCTAACTCTTCACGGGCAGGCTCCATTAAAGGTGAATGAAATGCTCCTCCAACTGGTAATACTAAAGCTCTTTTCGCTCCTTTTTCTTTCAGAATATCACAAGCTTTGTTAATTGCTTCAACCTCTCCAGAAATAACAATCTGTCCTGGACAGTTATAGTTTGCTGCAACCACTGTTCCTTCAATTGAATTACAAACTTCTTCAACTACTTCATTTTCTAAACCTAAAACAGCTGCCATTGTAGAGGCTTGTTGCTCACATGCCTTTTGCATTGCCATCGCTCTTGTAGCAACTAATTTTAAACCGTCTTCGAATGATAATGCATTACTTGCAACTAAAGCAGAAAACTCTCCTAAAGAATGTCCTGCAACCATATCTGGTTTAAAATCTTCACCAAGTACTTTAGCCATAATTACTGAGTGTAAGAAAATAGCTGGCTGAGTTACTTTAGTTTGCTTTAACTCCTCCGCCGTTCCTTCAAACATTGCATCTGTAATACTAAATCCTAAAATTGAATTTGCTTGTTCAAATAACTGTTGAGCCAACGGTGATTTCTCGTATAAGTCTAAACCCATACCTGTAAACTGAGCACCTTGACCAGGAAAAATATATGCTTTCATATGTTTCTTTAATCATTTGTTTAATTATGCAAACATAATCAATTTTAATTTTGCTATTTTCGTTATATGACCGAGAAAAACAAACTACTTGCGCATAATATTTATCTCATTCTTGCCGCATTATTTATTGCCTCACTAGTTGCTTCCAACCTTATTTTTCAGAAATTTTTTTATTGGTATCCTTTTGATATTGAAATCTATGGCGTAAAATTATTTGAGGTTTCTGTTGGTTTATTACCTTATCCAATTACCTTTTTAATTACGGATATATTGTCAGAAATATACGGTAAGAAAAAAGCGAATCAAGTTGTAATTACAGGAATTTTTGCCTCATTGTTCTCATTAGGAATAATTTACTTAGGAAAATATTCACCTGCAACAACGTGGTCTCCAGTAAATGACGATACCTTTAATTTAGTTTTTGGAGCAGCACCATTAGCTGTTCTTGCATCTATGTTAGCTTATCTATTCGCTCAATTTGTTGATATTAGAGTATACCACTTCTGGAAAAACTTTACAAACGGTAAGCATTTATGGTTACGTAATAATTTTTCAACCTTCTCTTCACAAATTATTGATACACTAACGGTATTAGTGCTGTTATGTTCATTTGGAATAATTGCTTGGGAACAATTTTTAGGGTTATTGATAAGTGGAGTTATTTTTAAAATAATGATTGCTTTAATTGATACGCCACTATTATACATCGTAGTATATTGGTTCAGAAAAAGATTTAATTTAAAAGAAGGAGAAGAGTTTACGAATCTTCTATAAACTATGAATTCAAGAAAGATATTCTATAATCTATATACAAATACTTTTGATATTGATGCTGGTATAGCAATGTATCTTAATGTAATTACCAATCTTTTGATTGTTGCCATTTTTGGTTATATGATTTATCGATTAGTAAAACTTTTCGGTAGTAAAATGATTCGAAAAATTGCTTCAAAAACTAAAACCGAATTTGACGATATACTAATAAAGAATAAATTCTTTTTAAATTTATCTAGAGTCTTAATATTCATTGTTGTTTACTCTTTTCTAGATTACATTTTTATTGATTTTAATCGGTTATTAAATTATGCACAAAAGATAACCAACGTCTGTATTGTCATTAGTTTCATTCTATTGGTTAAAAGTGTATTGTCTAGTATTAAAGATTATTTAAGAACACTTACAATTTTCAGAGATAAACCTTTAGAAAGTTACGTTCAAATCTTTATGGTTTTTCTTTGGCTAATTGGTTTGATTATTAGTATTTCCATACTTTCTGACAGACCGTTAGCTCGTTTTTTTACAACATTAGGAGCATTTTCCGCAGTTCTACTTTTAATTTTTAAAGATGCAATTCTTGGTTTTGTTGCCAGTATTCAAATCTCAGTTTACGATACAGTTCGACTCCAAGATTGGATAACAATGGAAAAATATGGAGCTGATGGAACTGTAGTTGAAATAAACTTAACCTCTGTAATTGTTCAGAATTTTGACAATACGATTACCAGTATTCCAACATACTCATTAATATCCGATTCTTTTAAAAACTGGCGTGCTATGAGTAATTCAGGTGGAAGAAGAATTAAGCGTGCAGTTTCTATTAAAATGAGCAGTATAAAATTTCTTTCTGATGAAGAAATTGAAAAGTTCAAAAAAATTGAAATAATTAGCCCATACATAACTGCTATAAGCACTGAAATAAGAGATTTTAATACAGTTAATGAGATTAATAAAGAAGTTTTAATAAACGGCAGAAACCTGACTAATTTTGGGTTGTTTCGTAAATATCTGGATGTATACCTAGAACAGCATCCTCAAATCAACAAAAACCTTACGTTTATGACTCGACAATTAACTCCAACTTCTAAGGGAATTCCTTTAGAGATTTATGCCTTTAGCACAATGAAAGAATGGGTGTTTTATGAACGTATTATTGCAGACATTTTTGATCATGTTTGTGCCGCTGTTTCTTTCTTTGATTTAGAAATTTTTGAATCTCCTACGGGAAAAGATATATCTAAACTTAATCGTTAGTATAAAGAGGATGAAATCAACAAATTCGCTTTGGTATTTAACATTACAAAAATTCAAAAAGAATAAAACTGGATTAATCAGTTTAGTTTATATAATTCTTTGTGGATTTGTTGCGCTTTTCTGTTATGTATTGGCTCCAGACAATAGTAGTTCTGCAAACCAAATGAACATAGAAATTCATTCAAAATCACCAGGATTCTCTTCAGAATTCATTCAGGTTCCAAATCAAAATACTTCAAACGAATCATCATGGATTTCAACTTTATTATACGGCAAAAAAATCAATTACACTGAAATTCCAATTTTATCATACGAAATACAAAAGGAGCATATTGAAGTAAAAAAATATGATGGCACATTCAAATCGTTTGACTTAAAACAGTTTGGATCGTCTCCAGAAAATTATATAAAGAAAAAAAACTTCTTTCTAGGAACGGATAAATTTGGTAGAGACTTATGGAGTCGAATTCTTGTTGGAACTAGAATTTCATTTTCTATAGGATTTATAGCTGTTTTTATTTCCTTATTAATAGGAATTCCAATTGGTGCTTTAGCTGGTTATTTTGGTGGTAAAATAGATGCATTCATCATGTGGATGATTAACATAACATGGTCTATTCCTACTCTACTTTTAGTTATTGCAATTACACTTACTTTAGGAAAAGGATTTTGGCAAGTTTTTATCGCAGTTGGATTAACGATGTGGGTTGAAGTAGCTAGAATTGTGAGAGGACAAGTTATAACTGTAAAACAGCAACAATATATTGAAGCCGCAAAAGCTTTAGGATATTCTAACCTTAGAATTATTTTCAAACATATTTTACCGAATATTTTAGCACCAGTAATTGTAATTTCTGCGGCTAACTTTGCAGCAGCGATTCTAATAGAAAGTGGACTTAGTTTTCTTGGAATCGGAGCTCAACCTCCTACTCCATCTTGGGGAGCAATTATAAAGAATCATTACAATTATATTATTCTAGGAAAACCATTTTTAGCATTAGCTCCAGGAATTGCTATCATGAGTTTAGTCATGGCATTTATGCTTTTAGGAAATTCTTTAAGAGATGCTTTAGATGTAAAAAGTTAAAAACAATACTGCTTTAATTCAAGCAGTATTGCATAGTATCTAAAATTCTTAGTGCAATTGAGTTCCGCAACGTCCTGCAATACAAACTTGAAATGCTCCTTGACATTCAAAATGTGAACTGCAGTAATCCATACTTCCTCCATTTACTGATTTCTGAGCTTCTTTACTTAATGTCTTTCCTAAATTTAAAATTGATTTTTTCATTACAAATAATATTTAAAATTGATTTGCCTTGTTCTTTTATGGACATACAAGGTTTATGTCTTTTTCGCGAAAATGTTAAACTATAGATCTACAACTATTCTAACACTTCCAAAACTATCTAGAAATCAAACAAATAAAAAGCAGTGTGTCTTTCAATTTATAAATTAGAAGATAGTCAAGAGTACAATTACAGTAAAATCAAGGTATTTAGAACATTGTTAACTATGCTCTTTAAGATTGTATCAACCGAGTTAAGTTCGTAATTTCGCAACTTCATTAAAAAGAACCCAATGAATTTCACAGTACAATTTACAACTAGATGGGCAGATTTTGACGCCAATATACATATGCGTCATACTGCTTATAATGATTATGCAGCAGAATCACGATTACGTTATTTCAATAAATTCGGTATTACAATTCATGACTTTACAAAAGAAAAAGTAGGTCCAATATTATTTGAAGAAAACACTAAATTTTTAAAAGAAATACACTTAGGTGAAGATATTTCCGTTAACCTTAAAATAACAGGTTTGTCCGAAAAAGGTGAACGTTGGAAAATTCAGCACGAAGTATTCAACAGCCAAGGAAAACTATCAGCAATTATTAATGTTTATGGAGCTTGGTTAGATCTAGCTAAACGTAAATTAACAGTACCTCCATTAAAGTTTCAAGAAATTTTTAAGGATGCTGAGAAAACAGAAGACTTTAAAGAAATACTATTAAAACGTGAATAAAAAAAGAATCATTGCTGCGCTAATTTTAAGCGCAGTTTTATTTTATAAATATTACTTAGAAGACAAGGAAGATTTACAGAATAAGGAAAACAAAACCTCGAAGGATATCGAAGAACCAACCTCTCATTCTTCCTTTAATTTTTTACCTACCTCTACTACGAAACAAATTGTAAAACACAATTATTACACTTTGTCTTATAGTGAGGAACATGAACAAGCAGAATGGGTGGCGTATTCTTTAGATAAAAAAGATATTGTGTACACCAACTTTAAAAGACCCTTTTTCATTGAGGATCCTAAAGTAAAAACAAAATCTGCGCATTGGAGAAATTATAAAAAATCTGGATATGATAGAGGCCATTTATGTCCTGCCGGAGATAGAAAGTTTTCAAAAGATGCATTTGACGAAACTTTTTACACCTCAAATATTTCTCCTCAAAAACACGATTTTAACGCAGGTATCTGGAACAAGCTAGAACAAAAAGTAAGGTATTGGACAAAAAAATATAATCATCTATATGTAATTACAGGCGGTATTTTAACAGACAGTAATTATAAAACTATTGGAAAAGAGAAAGTAGTTGTACCTAAAGCATTTTATAAGATCTTGCTTGATTATACTCAACCAGAAATAAAAGCCATTGCTTTTCTTTTACCTCATAAGGAATCTAATAAACCATTATATGAATTCGTTGTTTCTATTGACGAACTAGAAAAAATTACTAAAATTGATTTCTTTAAAGACTTACCAGATGATCTTGAAGAGAAACTTGAATCTTCTACTGATTATAAAAAATGGTCGTTTAGATAATCAAAAAAGTAAAGTATAAAACAAAAAAAGATCACTTATTAAAGTGATCTTTTTCTTTATATAATAATTCTAATGATTATTCTTTGTAACGCTTAACTCCTTCTTTTAACCAGTTGTAATAAGTTAACTTATCAGTATACTGTTGTGGAGTATTTAAAACTTCCATATCTGGACTTAACTGCACGTAATATGGCTGAGATGCATTCTTGAAGTTTACTGTTTGTAAAGTAGCCCACTTCTCACCGTAAGTTCTAATTTTCTTGATTTTACCACTAGGCTTTACATAATCGAACTGTTCGTCAGCTGGTAATGGATTTTCGTTATCATCTACATAAAGAGAAATTAATACGTAATCATCTTTTAATGTATTATAGATTCTACTTTCACTCCATACATTTTCCTCCATCTTTCTACAGTTAACACAAGCCCATCCAGTGAAGTCAACTAACACAGGTTTTCCAACTTCTTTAGCATAAGCCATTCCTTCGTCAAAATCTTTGAAACAGTTTAATGCTAAAGGACACTTGTTGTTTTCTTGATCGTAAATACTATAGAATTGAGGTGGTGCAAAACCACTTAATATTGTTTGAGGCCACATTGGGTTTTTAGTAACACCAGGAGCTAAATAAACTGCAAATCCTAATACTGCTAAACCTAATATAATTCTTAATCCTGAAATTCTCTTCACTTTTGGTCCTCCAGGGAATCTGATTACACCAAACAAGAATAACGCAGCTAAAACAGTAATGAATATCCAAATTCCGATGAAGATTTCTCTTTTAAGGAAATCCCAGTTACCAACTAAGTCTGCGTTTGATAAGAATTTGAAAGCTAAAGCTAATTCAACAAATCCTAATAATACAGTCACAGCCTTCATCCAGAAACCTGATTTTGGTAATGATTTCAATAAATTTGGGAATAATGCGAAGAACGCGAATGGTAATGCTAAAGCAACTCCAAATCCTCCCATACCAGCAGTTAACTGCATTGGATCACCATCAGAAGTTAACGATCCTGCTAATAAAGATCCTAAAATTGGACCAGTACATGAGAACGATACGATTGCTAATGTAATCGCCATAAAGAAAATTCCAAAAATCCCTCCAATACCTGATGCATTATCAGCTTTACTACTCCATGAACTTGGAAGTGTAATTGTATAGAATCCGAAGAAAGAACCAGCAAAGAATATTAAAACTATAAAGAAGAAAATGTTTAACCACATGTTCGTCGAAATAGTATTTAAAATTTCTGGATCTAAACTCTCTGCAAAATGGAAAGGTAAACTTAATAAAACGTAGATCGCAGCAATAAAGAATCCATATAATAATGAGTTCGTAATACCTCTAGATCTTTTCTCAGATTGCTTCGTAAAGAAAGATACCGTTAATGGAATTAATGGGAATACACAAGGAGTTAAAAATGCAATTAAACCTCCTAAGAATCCTAACATAAAAATGTTAAATAAATTCCCTTTATTTTCATCTTTATCTGTACTTGCTTCAAGTAATTCTCTATTTTTTAAATCTAATTTTAATGAGTTTGTAATCTCTTCACTCTTTTTGTCAACTGTAGCCACAGTTTCAACAACTTCTCCTCCTGTTAATGAAAATGTGAAATCATCATCATAAGGTAAACAAAACTCTTTACAAACTTGAGCTTCAATATTAAGAGAAACTTGAGTTAATGAAGGATCTTCAACAGTAATACGTTGCACTAACGTTGCTTCTTCTACAAAGAATATTTCATCCATTCCCCATATCTCACTGTATTCTGTAACAGTTTCACTCTCTTCTGCTTTTCCTACAACTGTAAATCCAGTTTCACCTTCAGAAGGTTTGATAGACATCGGTAAAGACGCATCTTTTGGATTGTATTGAGAATACAAGTGCCAATCATCATCTATGTATACATTAAAAATTAAATCGTACTCAGTGTCTGAAATTTTCTTCACTGAAGTCTCTACTTCTACTGGATCATCTTGCGCAAATCCCGTAAAAGCAAATCCAAAAATTAATAAAAGTAAGGTAATAACTCTTTTCATTGTTTGTATTGTATTGGGGTTATTTTATATACTAATTTGTAAAACATCTGTGGTAGAGGAATCAATAGAATATCTTCTATCTTGTCTCATCCCAACTATCCATATAATCTCATTATCGGCATTACACAGTAACCATGTTTGGTCTTTTTTGAATCTTGAAAGTTTTTCGTCCTTAAAAAACTTGCTGACCTTTTTTTTGCCAGTCATGCCAATTGGATAGAAGAAATCTCCCTCCTCCCATTTTCTTAAAATTATGGGGAAAGTTACTAAATTTTTGTTAACTAAAACATAATTTTTAGTGACCGTCTCTTTTTTATCTGTATTTTTAAAAGCTAATTTAATAGGTTCCTCTATTTCCTCTATACCTTTTTCAATATAAAACTTGTGATTATCTACTGATAATTGCTCTCTTTCTTTTAAAAGCAAAAAGCCTCTATCCTTAAGTAACACATGACTTTTAGAGTAAATAGTCTTACCTGTTTGCCCTTCTAGCAAATCGGAAATATTACTCCACTCAGTGAAATTATAATTCTTTAGCACTTCATATAAATATGCTTTCCTATTGGTCAATTTTAACATTTTTTCGATGTTAATTTTTATAACATCACCATCTTTCGATTGAATTTCTACTAAAACTTCACTCACTTTTTCGTCAACTATTGCTCTACTTTCAGATAAGTGATCAATCGTCTTAGAAAAACTACTAAGAACATTAGGGTTTAGTTCCTTTAAAGTTGGAATTATGTTATGTCTTATTTTATTTCTAACATACTTCGTTTCTGAGTTAGATTGATCCTCTCTCCAATTGATATGGTTTAACTCAGCGTAGGAGATAATTTGCTCTTTAGAAAAAGGTAATAATGGACGAATTATATTACCATTCTGTTTAGGAATTCCTGTTAATCCGTCTAATCCTGTTCCTCTGGACAAATTGATTAAAAATGTTTCTAAATTATCGTCTGCATGATGTGCAGTTGCAATGTAGTCGGCATTAATTGAATCAGCTAATTCAGTAAACCAAGCATAACGTAATTCTCTTGCAGCGATTTGAATTGAAGTCTTATGTTCTTCAGAATAACTCGCTGTATCAAACTTTTTAATATGACATTTGAAATTCAATTGCTTACCTAAATCTTCAACCAACTTCGAATCAAGTTCGCTTTCCAATCCTCTTAACTGAAAATTACAATGCGCCAATTCGATATCAAACTCTAATTGATTTAACAAATGTACCAGAACAACACTATCTACACCTCCTGATGTAGCTACTATAATCTTCTTGTTTTCTAAATTAGGGAAATTAGAAAAAATGTGTTGTTTAAAGTCTTTTAACATTGGTTTAGCTATGCCTATTTAACCAGGAAATAATATCACTTACAGCTTCTTCCTTGCAAAAATCGTTGTGCAGTTCGTGATATCCTCCTTCGTATAATTTTAGGGTTACAAATTCTGAATTATTAGCCGCAAAATCTTTTGATCCCTCACAACTAATTAATTTATCATCTGTACCGTGTAAAAGTAAAATAGGTTTTTCTAATTGCTTGGCTTTTTCGATGGCCCACGCTCCTCTTTCGATGAATGACAATGAGAAGTTCGGACTAACCTTACCATGAATCAATGGATCTTCATCGTATTTTTTAACTTCATTTTTATCTCTAGATATTGAAGATGAGTCTATTTCGTTATCTAAAGTAACGGAAGGAGCAATTTTCTGAATGATTTTTCCAAAAAACATTTTCCATCCTGGTGGCTGAAAAGCAAGTTTTAAAAAAGCACTTGTAGCGATAACGCCTTTCATACTATTATCTCTAGATAACATGTAATTCAACACAGCATTTCCTCCCATTGAATGACCGTATAAAAAAGTTGTTACGTCTCCAAAAAGTTCTTTAGTCTTAACTATAAATTGATCAATACTATCTAAAACAACTTCATATCCCGGATTGTGTCCTCTTTTTCCAGAAGTTTTACCGTGACCAAAATGATCAAATGCAGCAACACCATATCCATTGTCAACCAGTTTATTTGCTACTTCTGCAAATCTACCTGAATGCTCTCCCAATCCATGTAAAATAATAACTACCGCTTTAACCTGTTCTGGTTTCCAATACTGTCCAAAAAAATCGGTATTATGAAAATTGAAATTTAATGTTTGATGCGTCATTGCTTATTTATTTTAAGAATTAGTTAGTACATATTTCATGGCTTTTGCTTTCAAAAGACATTCTTCGTATTCCTTTTCAGGCGTCGATTTTGCAGTAATTGCTCCTCCTACAGAATATGAAATATACTTTTTTTCTTGATTATACAAAATACTTCTGATGACAACATTAAAATCAAAATCTCCATTTGGAGTAAAATATCCAACAGTACCAGAATACAATCCTCTTTTCGTTTCTTCTAATTCCTCAATAATTTTCATTGCTGAAATTTTCGGCGCTCCAGTCATACTTCCCATTGGAAAAGTATCGCGAATAACATCTACAGGATGAATATCATCTTCTATTTCAGAAACTACTGTTGAAATCAATTGATGTACTTGTTTAAACGCATAAACTTTACACAATTCTTCCACTTTTACTGATCCCTTTTTTGCTGTTCTTGATAAATCATTCCTTACCAAGTCGACGATCATAATATTCTCTGAACGTTCTTTCTCATCACGAGCTAAATCAAACGCATTTTTTTCATCTTCTACAGGATCAACAAATCTTTTTGCAGTTCCTTTTATCGGTTGAGATATAATCTTACTACCTTCTTTTCTAATATACCTTTCTGGTGTAGCCGATAATAAATACAACTCATCATTTTTAAAATATGTTGCAAATGGAGGTTGAGAGATTTTGTTTAAATGGTTATATGTTTCTAAAGGATTTATTTGAGCGTTTTCTACAAAAAACTCTTGACAGAAATTAGCTTCGTATATATCTCCTCTCTTTATATGATCGATTACTTTAGAAACCTTTTTATGATATTCATCTTTATGGATTCTTAATTTCACTTTTAAGGCCTCTTCTTGACGAACAATTTCAGGATGACTTTCTCCATTTACAATTTGCTCGAAATCCTCGTCAATTTCATCGTCAACCATTCTTAAATAAGCAAAAGAGACTTCGTTTCCTTTTATAAAGATGATTTTTTGTGGTTGAAAGAAATACATATCTGGAAAATTCAAACCATCAAAATTGTTTGAAGTTAATTCTTCAGTATCATTCTTCAAGTCATAAGATAAATAACCAAAAAGATAATCACGTGTATACGACTGATATTCTTTTAACTGTTCAAATGCTTGATAATAATCTGTTTTTACAGAAGTAAACTCATCAACTGCTAGAATTGCATCATAGCTTGAATATTGTTGTTCATAGTTATTACTATCTAAAAACACCACAGTTTCGTATTGTTGTCCCCAAGTCAATAATTGCTTTTTGAACATGGCTACATCATCAAGAAAAAAAGTTTGTTCCGTACGTAAAGACATCGAGCAAAAATAAAAAATGATTAGTACATCACATCATTTTTTTTAACCCAACCAACCTTCTCTATCAAGACTTCTGTATTGAATTGCTTCTGCTATATGATTACCAGTAACTTCAGTTGAATTTTCCAAATCTGCAATAGTTCTGCTTACCTTTAAAATACGGTCATAAGCTCTTGCGGATAAATTCAATTTCTCCATAGCATTTTTGAGTAAGGTCTTACTTTCATCAGAAAGCACGCAAAACTCACGAATTTGCTTTACAGACATTTGAGCGTTGTAGTGCACATTATTAAATTCTTTAAATCGTAAAGATTGAATTTTCCTAGCTTTAATCACTCTTTTCCTAATTTCAACACTACTTTCTCCTTTTTTAACTTCCGTTAATTTCTCAAAAGGAACTGGAGTTACTTCGATGTGAATATCAATTCTATCTAATAAAGGACCTGAAATCTTACTCATATACCTTTGCATTTCAGCCGGAGAAGAAGACATGATATTATTTTCATCATTAAAAAAACCTGACGGGCTAGGGTTCATACTTGCTACCAACATAAAACTACTAGGATAAGTGATAGTAAATTTAGCTCTAGAAATGGTAACTTCTCTATCCTCCAAAGGTTGTCTCATCACCTCAAGTACGGAACGTTTAAACTCTGGAAGTTCATCTAAAAACAGCACTCCATTATGTGCTAATGATATTTCTCCTGGTTGTGGATATTGACCTCCTCCTACTAATGCTACATCTGAAGTTGTATGGTGAGGCGCTCTAAATGGTCGTTGACGTAGTACTCCAGAATTTTTCACCTTACCAATTACTGAATGAATTTTTGTTGTTTCTAAAGCCTCATCTAATGTCATCGGAGGTAAAATAGACGGTAATCGTTTTGCTAACATTGTTTTCCCTGCTCCTGGAGGACCAATCAAGACAATATTATGACCACCAGCGGCAGCAATCTCCATGCATCTTTTTATAGATTCTTGTCCTTTTACATCAGAAAAATCAAATTCTAAAGATTCTTCTCCTTGGTTAAAAGCTTCTTCAGCATCAATAATTGTCGGTTCCAAATTTTCTTCCTCATTAAAATGTTGAATAACTTGTAAAATATTATCTACTCCATAAACGGTTAATCCAGAAACTATAGCTGCTTCCTTTGCATTCTCTTTAGGTAAAACTAAATACTTAAATCCTTCCTCTTTCGCCTTTATCGCTATTGGCAATGCTCCTTTTATAGGTTGTAACTTTCCATCCAAAGAAAGTTCTCCCATAATTACATATTCGGAAATATTATCCGTTTGAATTTGACCCGAGGCTCCGAGTATTCCAATAGCAATAGGCAAATCATAAGCAGCACCTTCTTTACGAATATCAGCAGGAGCCATATTTATGATAATTTTCTTTCCAGGGAGTTTATAGTTCACATTGGTAAGTGCCGCTGAAATCCGATAAGAACTTTCACGCACAGCATTATCTGGTAAACCTACCAAATGATACCCAATTCCTTTATCAATATTAACTTCAACAATAATGGTGATAGCTTCCACCCCGAAAACGGCAGAGCCATGAATTTTAACTAGCATATTTTTTTCTTTAGCAATTTGAAACGAAATAAAAACTTTTTAATGAAATACACAATTATCAGTTAAATATTTTCGATAATCGAACTAATTCACATCATTAATTCCCGATTCGCTAGTCAATCAAAAGAAAATAAATATATTTGTGGTCTAGTCTCTATACCCAACATTAACGCTAACTAATAACATTCAATTAAATTAATTATTTGAAAGTGTTTTCTATTTTATATACGTTAAGGTTAAAGTTTACTCTTACTAGTTTACTTTTAGTGTTTTTGTTTAGTTTAAATAGTTACTCACAATCAAGAGCTACTATTTCTGGAACTGTTTCAGACGAATTTGGCGGTACACTACCTGGAGCAAAAGTAAGTATTGAAGGAACTACAATATTTACATCTACAAATGCAGATGGATTTTACCAATTTGATATTGAAGAAGGCGAATATGTAATAAACGTCAGTTTTATTATGTATAACAATATTTCTAAATCCGTGGAAGTGAAAGTGGGAGAAAATGCTACTCTGGACTTTGTACTTTCTGCTGGATTTTCTATTGACGAACCTATATCATTAGGATCGAGAGCACAGCCAAAATCACTTTTAAAAACTACGGTTCCTGTAGATATTATTTTTCCTGAGGAAATTACAAATTCATCTCATTTAGAAATCGGACAAATTCTACATTTCTTAGTACCTTCTTTTCATTCAACTCATCAAACTATTTCAGATGGAACAGACCATGTTGATCCTGCTAGTTTAAGAGGATTAGGACCTGACCAGGTGTTAGTTTTAATTAATGGAAAAAGAAGACACTCGAGTTCTTTGCTAAATGTGAATGGAACTGTTGGAAGAGGAAGTGTTGGAACGGATTTCAATGCCATTCCCAAAGCTGCTGTGGATCGAATTGAAATTTTAAGAGATGGTGCTACCTCACAGTATGGTTCTGATGCTATTGCTGGAGTAATTAATATTATTTTAAAACAACAGACTGAGTTTATAGATATTGATGGTCAATTTGGAACAAATACTGAAGGTGATGGAGAAACCAGGTACTTCGGAGCAAATTTGGGATTAGAATTGGGTAAACAAGGATTTTTAAATCTTACTGCTGAATATCGACAAAGAGAACCTACAAATAGAGCAGGTAATTATACTGGAAGCGTTTATACTTCTGATCCTACTGTTGATACACAACTTATCAATCAAAATAACTTTTTTGGTCAAACTGGATTTAGTGATCAAAGAGTTATGGAAATAGGAAATGCTGGAACGCAAAATCTTAGTTTTTTCTTTAATGGAGAATTACCGATTAACGAAAAGACTACATTCTATTTTCATGGAGGAAGGAACAACAGACAAGGAAATTCGAGAGGTTTTTATCGATTCCCTAAAGATGAGGATAGAGTTGTGTTAGAATTAAATCCGGATGGTTTTTCTCCTGAAATATTAACTGATATAAGAGATGATGCTATTTTAGCCGGAATTACTGGGATAAAAAATGGATGGAATTTAGATTTCAGCCAATCTCTTGGTATAAACACAATCGGGTTTAATGTTGAAAGTTCTAACAATGCTTCCATGGGAATTTCATCACCTAGAGGATTTAATTCTGGTGGTTTTAGATACCAGCAAAGTACTACAAATTTCGATTTAACTAAAAACTTCGATTACTTAAAAGGATTGAATCTGGCTTTTGGAGGAGAACTTCGATTGGAGAATTATCAAATTATTGCCGGAGAGGAAGCATCTTATATAGATGGTGGAAGCACATATATTGACGGTAACGGTGTTGAACAACCTAGAATTCCTGGAGCACAAGTTTTTCCTGGTATTCGACCAGAAAATGAACTGAGTAGATTTAGAACAAATGCTGCTGCATATATTGATGTGGAATTAAATCCAAATGACAATTGGTTATTGAAAGGAGCTATGAGATATGAGTTTTATAATGATTTCTCTGGTCAAACCATTTGGAAATTAGCCTCTAGGTATAGTTTTTCAGATAATTTAAGTATTCGTTCTAGTTTCTCCACTGGTTTTAGAGCTCCTTCGTTACATCAGGTGTATTTTCAAAATGTGAGTAATCAATTTATTGATGGTGATATTAAAGAAGTAGGAACTTTTAATAGCGAAAGTGCTATTGTTAATGACGCTTTTGAATTAGAAAGTTTAAAACCTGAATTATCAAATCATTTTAGTTTAGGTGTAAGTGGAAAAGTAAATAACACATTTACATTCTCCTTCGATTTGTATCAAATAAATATTGAAGACAGAATTGTATTATCGGCTCGTCTTGAAGATGGATTTGAAACTATTTTACAACCGTTTAATGTAAGTGCAGCACAATTTTTAACCAATGCGATTGATTCTCGTACAAGAGGTTTAGATGCCGTAATAAATTATCGTGATAAATTAGGAGAAGGAGAAGTTTATGCTTCTTTAGCAGCGAACTTCAACAATACTAAAGTTGATCGTATCAATATAGAAAGTGGACAAATTGGAGGAATGGATAATTCTGCAATTTTTAATCGTGAAGAAGTTGCCAGAATTGAATCTTCACAACCTAACTTCAAAATTAACTCATTAGTTTCATATGATTGGAATAAATTTATTTTCCAATTACGAAATACATATTTTGGAGAAGTAACATATATGCATCCGAGTGATGGCGATTCTAACAACTGGGCTTTAAATGAGTTTAATGGATTAATAGAATCGAGAGATCAAACGTTTGCCCCTAAAATACTTACTGATTTATCCTTAAGTTATAAATTCGAGAACTGGATTAGATTTAGTTTAGGCGCGAACAATATTTTCAACGTTTATCCAGATAAACATAAACACTCTGCCAACACAAGTCAAGGTAATTTCACGTACAGTAGACGTGTACAACAATTTGGTGTTCAAGGTGCAAATTACTTTTTACGATTAGATTTAAAATTATGATTCGATTAAAAACAACTCGATTATTCATTGTTTTTACAATCATATGTAGTGCGATTCAAATGAATGCCCAATCTAATGATGTAAAACGTCTTCAACGTGCTATTTTCATTTTTAATTTCGCTGAACAGGTTAGTTGGAAAAATGCTCCTGAAGATCAATTTACCATTGGTGTTTTAGGAAATGATAATACCATAACAGATCTTAAAAATTTAGCAAAAAAGAGAAAAATCAAGAACAAACCAGTTCATATCAAACATTTTTCTGCCATTCGAGACGTGAAAAATGTTCAACTAGTTTTTGTAAAACAGCGCTACAATTTTGACATTAATTATTTACTAAAAAAGATAGCAAACCATAATACACTAGTAGTCACCGAAGGATATAGTTACAATTCTTCTATGATTAATATTATAAATGTGAATAACTCTTTTGCTTACGAGTTAAATGAAAAACTATTATCAAGAGAAAATTTCAGAATTGCCTCTTCTTTAAAAAAATTCGCCATTACCTCTTCTGATAAATGGAAACAATTATATCAAACTACAGAGAAGGAATTAATAAAAGCCGAAGAGAAAAAAACCGAACAAAGAGAACTAATTGAAAACAAAGAAGAGCAGATACAATCTCAGCAAAAGACAATTACAGTTCAAGAAAAAGAACTTACGGTAAAAAATGATTCAATTTATGTACAAACTCAAGCTATAGAAAAGCTGTTTGATGAAAATGAATTTCAAAAAAAGAAATACGAGGAAAAACTTTTAATTGAAAAAGAACTTGAAAAAAGAATCCAACATCAGTTTGAATCGATTAAAAAGCAAAAAGAGAATATAAAATCTATAAACTCTGAAATTGAAACACAACAGAAAAAGTTAAATCAACAAGCGGAGGAAATCATTGTAAAAGAAAATATTTTAAAAGAAAAAGACCACAAATTAAATACTCAAAAAACAATTAATTATCTCCTTATTGCTGTAATAGCATTTGCGCTTTTAGTAACCTTTTTGATATACAGAAGTTATGCAGCTGTTAAAAGATATAACAAGGAATTAGCCCTAAAGAATGATAAAATTTACAAACAATCCATTCAATTAGAGTCCAAGAATAAAGAATTGGAGCAATTCGCTCATATTACGAGTCATGATTTAAAAGAGCCGTTAGCTTCTATTTTTAGTTTTGCTAATGAACTTGAAGAAAATCATAAAACCCAATTAGATGATGATGGCGCTCATTATGTGAGCTTTATTACCAGAGCAAGTAAAAGAGGATTGCAATTCATAGATGCACTTCTAGCTTATTTTAAACTGGGAACCTCTGACATTCTTAATACAGAAATTAATTGTAGTGATTTAGTAACCGATATTACAACGGATTTATCCGGTCTGATTTCTAGAAATAATGCAACTGTTAACTATAGTAATTTACCAATTGTAAATGCTTCAGCTATTGAACTTAGGTTATTATTTCAAAACTTAATAAACAATGCCATTAAGTTTAAAAAATCAGATACAAATCCAATTGTTAGTATAACTGCACAAAAAATCAGAGAGAACAATAATCAGTCAAAATATTGGCAATTTTCTGTTTCTGATAATGGTATTGGAATAGCAGATCATAACAAAGAAAAGATATTCGTAATCTTTAAACGATTGCACTCAAAAGAACAATATGAAGGTACCGGAATTGGATTAGCCTACTGCAAAAAGATTGTCGAATCTTTAGGAGGTAAAATATGGTTTGATTCAAAAGAAGGTGAAGGAACTACTTTCCATTTTACATTACCCGCGTAAATTCGTTGTAAAAATGTAACATTTTTAAAGAACCACTTCTTAAAAAACAAGTTTTCAAAAAGTTACTTTAAACACAATTATGAAACATCATTGAACTTTAATCTTTTCTAATCATTATAATTTAGTATCAGTAAAAGAAGTTAATCTTTAAGTATAAATAAATATAAACTTAATTGGGGGATGAAGTTTATACTTTTACTTAAGACTAAAAACATAAAACAACAAGGCTCTAAGTTTTGTTGTTTTTTTTATTAATAAAATTCGAAGCATAAAAAAAGTGCGAAAGAATCGCACTTTAATAATCTCTTGTAAAATATAATGAAGTCTTAAATAATCCCCCTAAAAATTCTTCATTAAATTAATTTTTTAACTAAACCCCAAAAGATTACCCTTCAAATTTAGCCAATACTATCTTACAGTACCTTCAATAATGTTACCTGAAAAAATCACACTTTAGAACAAAAAACCACAGTAAAACAAAGGGTTTGACATGAAAATTACACTGATGTTACCTCTAGAAACTAGTGTTTATGAGCATGTTTATACTCGTTTGGAGTTTGATCATATTTATTCCTAAATGCCGTTGAGAAGTAATTTGGTGATGAAAAACCAACTGAATACGCTATATCAGCAATTGACAAATTGTTATCTCCAATTAATAACTCCTTACTTTTTTCTAATCTAATATTCTGGATATAATCGCTAATTGTTATTCCTAAAACAGCTTTAGTTTTACGATATAACTGTACTCTAGAAATATGTAATTCCTCCGCTAGAATTTCAACAGTAAACGACGAGTCATCTAAATGTTTTTGGATAAGTTCATTCAACTTCCCTATAAATGCAACTTCTTTATCTTTATTCTTTCCCTCAGCTTTATTAGGACGTTCTATTGAAGTATTTAAGTATAGCTGTTTTAAATATTTTTGAATCTGTTTTCTATTGTATAGTAAAGACTCTATA
Source organism: Tenacibaculum sp. 190524A05c (assembly GCF_964036595.1). Taxonomy (NCBI): domain Bacteria; kingdom Pseudomonadati; phylum Bacteroidota; class Flavobacteriia; order Flavobacteriales; family Flavobacteriaceae; genus Tenacibaculum; species Tenacibaculum platacis. Next base: position 1,896,937 of record NZ_OZ038523.1, read on the forward strand.
GACTCAGATAACACAGAAAGATTGAATGGTTTCGTTAAAAACATATCAACACCAGATTTCAATCCTTTAATATGAGCTTCATCAGTATCTAAAGAAGTTAACATGATTACAGGGATATGTGAAGTTCTTTCATCGTTCTTTACAAACTCACAAAGTTCGAATCCGTTCTTCTGAGGTAGATTAACATCGCTTACAATAACGTCCGGTATGGTTTCCAATATTTTTGACTCAACATTAATTCCATCCGATTCATGAACCTCATATGACTTTTTCAACTTGCTTTTCAAAAAGAACCTTAAATCGTCATTATCTTCGATAATTAGAACAATTTCCTCATTAGAATTTAAATCTTCTTTAATGTGTTCTCTAGAATCAGTTAGACTATCGCTATGCCCAACCTGAATATCTTCTTCAACGATCAATTGATTCTCAGAAAAATGATCTTCTCCCTTTGGAAGCGAAATAATAAATTCCGATCCAATATTTTCTTTGGAAATGACTTCAATTGTTCCCTTATGAAGTTCAGCATACGCCTTAGCTAAATACAACCCAATTCCAGAACTTGATTGTTGATTGTTATTACCTTGATAAAACTGATTGAATATTTTTTCTTTATCTGTTACTGAGATTCCTATACCTGAGTCTTTTACAGCAATACATACCGAATTCTCTTTTTCAAAAATATCAACACTTATTTTTCCTTGAATCGGTGTAAACTTGAAGGCATTAGACAATAGATTAAAAATCATGTTTCGAACTAACTCTCTATCTACAAATAATTCAAGACTGTTTGCATTAGAATTAAACGAAAACTCAATTCCCTTTTTTTGTGCTTCTTTTTGAAAATTTGAATAGACTGAAGAAACTAAAGCAGAAATACTTGTTCTCGATACTTTTAAATCAAACTCATTATTTTCAAGTTTTCTAAACTCTAAAAGTTGATTGACCATCTTCAACAACAAGTTTGCATTATCATGAATTAAATTCAATTCTTTTGAATCATGATTGGAATTCGAATTCATTAGTGATTCCGTTGAAGACAATATTAGAGAAACCACAGTTTTAAAATCGTAAGAAATTCCTTTAAAGAAATTACTTGCCGTTGTACTAGAATCATCTAACCTTTGCACAGAATCATCATTATTTACATCTCCAGACAATTGATTTTCTTCCATTTTTATTTGCATTGATTGGAATGAGAACTTGTAATAACTTATAACCAAGTAGATACTCCAGCTCGAAACATCAGCTCAATTAACTGATATTTAAAAACTAAGCTACATTCCTCTTATTTAAATCACCGACTACTTACAATCAGTTTTCACTGCGATTTACAAAGCTTATTATACTAAAAATTAGGTTAGAATAGCGAAAGTAACAATAATATTTAAATTAAAATTCATTAAAAGTATTTCGAGATGACTTTATATTATCCATATTGAAAATATAAAAGAATAAAAAAAAGCATCTTAGAAATCTAAGATGCTTTTCAGCTTGTACGGGTGAAGGGAGTCGAACCCCCACGCCTTGCGGCACTAGATCCTAAGTCTAGCGTGTCTACCAATTCCACCACACCCGCGTGTTTTGAATTGTGGGTGCAAATATACATAAAGTATTCAAAACACAAACTTAAATATGATTTTTGTCTCATTTTTTTCTTTCTATTTGCATTTAGTGATTCGTATTTCTTTAAAAATGAATTAACTTAGCCTTAAATAAATTTTATAATGCAAACCATTCAAGAATATATATCTACTCACAAAAACAGATTTATTGAAGAACTTATCGAATTATTAAAAATCCCATCTGTTAGTGCAGATACGGCTTACTCGCAAGATGTTTTAAACACTGCAGATGCCATTATGGATTCTTTAAAAAAAGCTGGATGTGATCATGTTGAATTATGTGAAACACCTGGTTATCCTATTGTATATGGAGAGAAAATAATTGACAAAAACTTACCTACAGTATTAGTTTACGGACATTACGATGTTCAACCTGCTGATCCTATTGATTTATGGGATTCTCCTCCATTTAATCCTGTTATTAAAAAAACAGATATTCATCCAGAAGGAGCAATTTTTGCTCGTGGCGCATGTGATGATAAAGGTCAAATGTACATGCATGTAAAAGCTTTAGAGTACATGACTTCTCAAGGAAACCTTCCGTGTAATGTAAAGTTTATGATTGAAGGTGAAGAAGAAGTTGGTTCAGAAAGTTTAGCTTGGTTTGTACCTAGAAATACTGAAAAATTAGCCAATGATGTAATCTTAATTTCAGATACTGGAATGATTGCTAACGATATTCCATCAATTACAACAGGTCTAAGAGGTTTAAGTTATGTTGAAGTTGAAGTTACTGGACCGAACAGAGATTTACATTCTGGATTGTATGGTGGTGCTGTGGCAAATCCAATAAATATTTTATCTAAAATGATTGCTTCTCTTCATGATGAGAACAATCATATTACTATTCCTGGTTTTTATGATAAAGTAGAAGAATTATCTCGTGAAGAACGTGATGAAATGGCTAAAGCTCCATTCTCTTTAGAAGAATACAAAAAAGCCTTAGACATTGATGCCGTTTATGGTGAGAAAGATTATACAACAAACGAAAGAAACTCTATCCGTCCAACATTAGATGTTAATGGAATTTGGGGAGGATATATTGGTGAAGGTGCAAAAACTGTAATTGCTTCTAAAGCCTATGCTAAAATTTCAATGCGTTTAGTTCCAAATCAAGATTGGGAAGAAATCACTCAATTATTTAAAACTCATTTTGAAAATATTGCTCCCGCAGGAGTAAAAGTTAAAGTAACTCCACATCATGGAGGACAAGGTTATGTTACTCCAATTAACAACATTGGATATCAGGCAGCGAGTAAAGCATATCAAGAAACTTTTGGAGTTACTCCTATTCCGCAAAGAAGTGGAGGAAGTATTCCTATTGTAGCATTATTCGAACAAGAATTGAAAAGCAAAACCATATTAATGGGATTCGGATTAAACTCAGATGCAATCCACTCTCCTAATGAACATTTTGGTGTTTGGAATTATTTAAAAGGAATAGAAACTATTCCGTATTTCTATAAGCACTTTGCAGAATTGAGCAAATAAGAACATATTAGAGTAGCATGTTTAGGCATGCTACTTTTTTTATAAAGAAATGTACCAAGTTGTTCGAAACCATAAATTATTTTTATGCTCAGTTTCTAATACTCTGCCCAATCGGTAATCCAATCCAAATTCAATCTTATCTTTTTTACTCAATTTATATCCTAAATATGGAGATAAACGAATTTCCAAATCCTTTTCATTAAACTGATATAAATACTCATTGGATATTTTCAAATACCATTCGTTAATATCAACTTTCTCTCCATTTAATGCTTTTTGAATTGTAGCTCTGTATCGCGTTCGAAATTGCGTTTTGATATCAGACTGAAAAAACTGTTCCAACCCAAAACGATGAGCTAGTTTAAATGCTTCTAAATTTTGAATACGATTGTAATGCTGTAATAATCTATGAATAGTTTCTCCTTCTCTAAATCGTAAAATATATCCAAAATTAAAAGACTCATTAATATCGGATCTGTAAGATAAAATTGTGGAAAGGTCAACTAAATTATGAGAAAATTGAAAAGCCTCTTTATAAATATCCTCTCTAGCTTCAATACTATTTACCCACTTCAAATTTTCATTTAACTTTTTCGAGATATTAACTTTTGGCAACCAACCAAAACTTAATTTCGATTGGGCTAAAAGATTTGTTCCGAAGAACATAATGATTAAACATAAAAACCTCTTCATCATCCTAAAACTCTAGATTATCATAGTTATCTGGAAGAAATTTTAGCTCCTTAAGCACTTTATTCCCTTCTTCATTGAATAAAAACTCAAATTTTTGATATCCTTTTTTCTCCTTTCCTTTTACAATCAGTTCAAATTTTGGTTGCAAATAACAGGTTCTTTGCAAACATTTTATTAGCTCCTCACCTCTTCCTGTATATTGAAGTTGAACTTTTTTAATGCGGTACTTTCTAAATCTCTTTTTCAATATAGAACTTACATTTCCCATGACAGTCTTGCTTAAACTTGTAAACTTAACTTTTACTTCAATATCTAACACCTCTCCCTTTTCATTAAATTCTAAACTATGTTTATTTCCGTTATGATTAACTTTTGCTTCGAATGTTTTCCCTTCTTGACTTTCCTCAACAAACCACTTTACCTTTTTCTGGAATTTTGCTCTCTTAACAAAATCAATAGCCTGAACTGGAACTTCCTTTAATGAAACTCGATACTCTCTTTCAAATTTGAATTGAGAGTACGAAGTTTGATAAATCAAAATAAGTAGTAATGTTAGTAGTTTGTTTTTATTCATCACAAATCAAGTATATACACAAAACTAATAGAAACTTAATTATTCATTAGCAGGAAACAACGTTTTATTTTTTTTTATAAATTTGCTGAAAATTAAGACTATGAGAAATAAAATTGCGTATTTATCTCTATTATTATGTTGCTCTTTATTTACCTATGCTCAAGATTTGAGTTTAACTGCTATAACAATACCTGCAGAATTAACTAAAGATGCAAATGCTGTAGTTAAAGAAAGCTATACAGAGATAAATTTAAATGCCATAGATGAAATGACCGTTAAACTTAGAAAGGTTACTACGGTTCTTAATAAATTAGGTGATAGACATATTGATGCTGCCATTCACTATGACAGTGATAGGAAAATTACAAAGTTATCTGCAAAAATCTATAACGCTCTTGGAAAAGAAATTAAAAAGTTTTCTAAAAGCAAATTTATTGATGTTAGTGCTGTTAATGGGTTTACTCTTTATTCTGACGACAGATTAAAATATATTGATTACACGCCTACGGAATATCCATATACTGTTGTATTTGAATGTGAATTTAAATCATCTTCTACTGGCTTTATTCCTGAATGGAACCCTCAAGATTCTTATTACATTTCTGTTCAAAGAAGTGAATATAAAATTAACAATCCCAATAACTTTAAAACTAGAATTAGAAAACTAAATTTTGAAAACTATCCAATCAAAAAAGTATCTGATGAAAGTATTCATTATTTAGCGGAAAACGTACCTGCAATAGAGTATGAAAGAAATAGCATTAATTATACAGAAATTTTTCCCAGATTATTAGTTGCTTTAAATCAGTTCAGTCTAAATAAAGTATCAGGAACTGGAACTGACTGGAAAGAATTTGGGAAATGGATGAATGCTAAACTTCTTAATGGAAGGGCAGAGTTATCACCTGCAACAATTGAACAAGCAAAAAACTTGGTTTCTGGCTTAGATAATGATATTGAGAAAGCAAAAAAAATATATGAATTTGTTCAAAACAAAACTAGATATATTAATGTAAGTATTGGTATTGGAGGCTGGCAACCTGCGGCTGCGAATGAAGTTGACAAAATGGGATATGGTGATTGTAAAGGTTTAACGAATTATACAAAAGCTTTACTTGATGTTGTTGGAGTAGAATCTTACCATACTTTAGTTTATGCAAAGGAAAGAAGAGATATTGATAAAAATTTTTCTTCTTTGCAAGGCAATCATATGATTTTGAATATTCCTAATAATGGAAATGACGTGTGGTTAGAATGTACTAGTCAAACTATTCCTTTTGGGTTTTTAGGTGATTTTACCGATAATAGAGATGTTTTAGTAATCACTCCAGAAGGAGGAATCATCAAAAGAACTCCGTCTTATCAAAATGAAACTAATCTTCAAACCTGTAAAGCCAATATTAAATTAGATGCTAATGGAAATATTGAGGCTGATGTAGAAATTACCTCAAAAGGAGTTCAGTACGATGATAAATACCATATAGAAAGTTACTCGAAAAACGATTTAGAAAAATACTACAAGTCTTCAAGATGGTCTTACAATAACAATCTAGAGATAAAATCAACAAAACTGACAAACGATAAAAAGAATGTGATTTTCACAGAAAATATTACTACTACAGTTGCGGATTATGGAAGTATAACGGGAAATGAATTATTGTTAAGAGTGAACATTTTTAATAGAGACACTTACGTTCCTAAACGTTATAGAACAAGAAATTACCCATTACAGATTAGCCGAGGTTATAAAGATGTTGATGATTTTACCATTACTATTCCCGAAGGATACAACATAACAACCTTACCTCCTAAGTACGAAATCACTACTAAATTTGGTACGTACTCAATGGAAGTTAAAAAAGTAGATGAAAAAACTCTTACCTATCATAAATCTATATTAATCAAAGAAGGAACATTTCCTAAAGAAGATTACAAACTATATCGAAAATTCAGAAAACGTATTGCTAAACAAGAAAATTTAAGAATTGCTCTACAAAAACTATAAAATCAAACTTTAAAAGACTATGAGGAAATTATTTATCATGCTAACCTTGTTAGTGTCAATCTCAGTTGCTTCACAAGAAATTAAATTCGGAAAGGTATCCAAACAAGCATTAGAAGAAGAGTATTACCCATTAGATTCAACAGCTAATGCTGCTTACTTACTAAAACAAAGAAAAACATTCTACGAATACAATAGAAATGCAGGGTTTCGAATTGTAAGTTACTTTCATTACCGCTTAAAAGTATACAACAAACAAGGTCTTGACAGAGCTACATTCAAAATTTACTATGCTTCCAAATCTGGTAGTACAGAAAAAATTTCTAGCGTTAAAGGGTATACTTTCAATCTAAATGAAAATGGTGAAATTACTAAGGATAAATTGAGTGATAAAAGTATTTTCAAGGAAAGACAATCTGAATACAGAAGTGTAAAAAAAGTAACAATGCCAAATGTAAAGGAAGGTTCTATAATTGATTTAAAATACAAACTTACTTCCCCTTACATCTACATTGTTGATGATTTATCTTTTCAAACCAATATTCCAATAAAAAAATTACATATAGAGATTGAAACTCCAGAATGGTTTGTGTTTAATAAAATAGGTAAAGGTTTTTATACTATACCTCCAAAGAGTTCGAAAAAAACAAGGGATCTTAATTTTAATGTTGATATTTATGATGGAGAAAATATACCAGCATTGAGAGATAATGAGCCATTTGTTTCTAACATTAATAACTACTATGGTGGATTAAAATATGAATTATCTTATACTCAATTTCCAAATTCCACAATCAAAACTTATTCGGATTCTTGGGAAAATGTAAGTAAGCAAATTTATAAATCTTCTAAGTTTGGAGGAGAACTTGAAAGAACGAGTTACTTTAAAGAAGATCTACAAAATATACTTGCTCAAGCCAAAGGAGATGTTCAGAAAGCTCTTGCTATTTTCGAACATGTTAAAAACAAAGTTCAATGGAATTCAGAATATGGAAAATTCACAAGAGATGGAACGAAAGAAGCATATAAAAAAGGAACTGGTAATGTTGCTGAAATTAATCTAATCCTTACTGCTATGCTAAGAGAAGCAGGACTCGGAGCGAATCCCGTTTTAGTAAGCACTCGTAATCATAACATCCCTATTTTCCCTACTCTAGATGGATTTAATTATGTAGTTAGCTTAGTTGAGTTTACTGACGGGACTTCAATGTTACTTGACGCTACGGAAAAATATGCGATGCCAAATGTATTACCATATAGAGCTTTAAATTGGAATGGAAGAAAAGTTACTAAAGAAGGGTATTCTACTTGGGTTAATTTAAACGCTCCAAAACATTCATCTGAAACTAATACCTTAAAAGTAAAACTTGATGAAGAAGGAACGGTAGAAGGGTTATTAAGAACTAAAGATGAAATGCTTAGCGCAATGTTAGGTAGAAAACGATATAATCAATATGAAGATGATGAAGTTATTTCTAAACTTGAAGAGAAATATGATATTGAAATAGAAAACTTTAGAGCTAGTAATAAAGAAAATGTTTACAAGTCGTATAACAAAATGCTTAAGTTTAGCTCAGAGGATTTAGTTGAAAACATTAATGGTAAATTATTAATTAACCCATTATTGTTCTTAACAGATAAAACAAACCCTTTCAAGTCTGAAGAAAGAACTTTTCCTGTTGATTTTGCCTCTGCTTGGAAAGAAACAAATAATGTTTCAATTCAATTACCAGAAGGCTATAAAGCTGAATCCATTCCAGAACAATTTGCTATCGGATTACCTGATAACCTTGGATTCTTTAAATTCAAAGTAACAAATACAGGTAAAACTGTTAATATTAATTCTATTATTCAAATTAACAGTCCGATTATCGCTCCAAATTACTACAGTAGTTTAAAAGAGTTTTACACAAAAGTTATTGCGAAACAAAAAGAACAAATTGTATTAGTCAAAGGATAACAGCAGATGAAAAATTTACTTGTAATACTACTTATTTTTATAAGTAGTATTTCTGTTTACGGACAAAAAAACAGAAAAACTCCAAAGCTTGGACAAACATCTAGAGCCGAGTTAGAGCTGACAGTATATGAGAAAGATTCTACTGCTGGAGCTTTAATACTTGAAGAGAAAGGATATTCTTATGTTGATGAAGAAAATAATTACGATTTCAGAAGAGATATATACAGAAGAGTGAAAATTTTTAACAAATCTGAATTCGATCGAACAACAATAGAATTAAATTTATATAAGGAAGAGGAAGTAAAATATATAAAAGCTGTAACGTATAACATTGAAGACGGCAGAGAAACCAAGATTTACTTATTATCAAATCAAATATTTAAAAAGAAACTTTCTGAAAATTGGTCTCAAACAACGTTTACCCTTCCTAATGTTAAAGAAGGATCTGTAATTGAATATACGTACAGTTTATTTTCTCCTTATAGTCAAATTGATGAATGGAAATTTCAAACTGACATTCCTAAAGTTAAAAGTGATTTTATATCATCTTTCCCTGGAAATTGGAAATATAACATAAGAATTAGATCAACAAAAAAATTAGATAGAAACAAGTCTTACATTAAAAAATCTTGTTTGCAAGTGGGTGGTTTAGGTGCTGCAGATTGCTCTGTAATGGAATATGGAATGGACGATATTCCTGCTTTTAAGAGTGAAGATTTTATGCTTTCCGAAGAAAATTTTAAAGGGAAACTTATTTTTGAACCCATTTCATTTACCAATACTAATGGTGTAATAAAAAAATACACCCAAACTTGGAAAGATGCAGATCGAACAATAAGAAAAATATTTTTAGATGCTCAAACAACTAAAAAAGGATTCTTTAGAAAAAAATTACCTCAGCAATTATTCTCAGCAAATTCGGAAACTGAAAAAGCAGAAGGCATTTATAAGCACATACAAAATAAACTAACTTGGAATAAAGACTTTAGAACAAAATCAATTCGAGTAAAAGATATTTATAAGAGCAATTCAGGTGGTGTAGATGGAATTAATCTAGTTTTATACAACTGTTTACAAGCTGCCAATATTGAGAGTTATATCGTCGGATTGTCTACCAGAAAAAACGGAATTATTACAAAACTTCATCCATCAATTTCACTATTCAACTATTTTTTAGTTAAGGTTATCGTAGATGGTCAAACTTACTTTTTGGATGCAACTGACAAAAATTTAATATTTGGTGAAGTTCCATATAGATGTTTAAATGGTGAAGTAAGAGTTTTTGACTTTAAAAAAGGAAGTTACTGGGAGCTTTTAAAACCAAAATTCAGATCAAGTGTTCGACATAATATCTCTCTAAAATTTGACGAAACAGGAGAAATGACAGGAGATATTATCTCTTCTGAAAAAGGATATTATGCACTTCGTAAGAGAAGAGAACTACAATCACAATCAGAAGAAGATTATTTAGAAGAATTTGAAACGGATAATTCAATACTTGAAGTAGATGAGTTTACGATAATTTCCGACAAAAAGGACCTCATAAAAACATCCTATCAAGTTAGTATTCCTGATTTTACGTTGGAAGCCGATGTTATCAAACTAAATCCTTTTGTAATTGATAAAAATGGGGAAAACCCATTTAAACTTAAAGAGCGAAATTATCCAGTAGATTTTGGTTATGCTTGGTCTAAATCATATTCAATAAGAGTTTCAATTCCTGATGGATATACTGTATCTAAACTCCCGGAAAACAAAGCAGTTTCTCTTCCCGAAAAAGGAGGAAAGTTAATTTACAGAGTAAACAAAACAGATACCGAAGTAATTATTTACATGAAGTTCAACTTTAGTAAAGCAATTTACTCCAATGTAGAGTATTATTACTTAAAAGAATTTTTCAAACAATTAATTAAACTTCAGGAAGGTTATATAGAGCTTAAAAAATCATAACCAAACACATAAAATTATTTAAAAGTAACATTAGTTGATATCATTCGTCGACAAAAGTAAACCAATTAAAATATCAACTAATGTTACTTTCACAAGAGTATAGGGAAAACTGGTCTGTTTTCTCTAAAATTACCTTTCGATTTGTTTTTCTGTATTTCGGCCTATATATCTTTTTTCTCTTTACAGGACGGATGTTCTTTGAAGATTTTTTCGCTTGGGTCGGAAAAAACATTTTAAAATCTGAGGGACGATTGGAATATTTTCCAACTGGTAGTGGTGACACTACTATGGCATACATCAGTATTTTCGTTCAGGTTATTTTTACAATTATTGGAACCTTTTTATGGTCTATTCTAGATCGAAAAAGAAAATCCTACAACACATCGTTCTATTGGTTATTAGTATTAATCAGAATTGCCTTAGTTGTTTTTATGCTTGCCTATGGATTTGCTAAGGTTTATAAGACTCAATTTCCATCACCTAATCTTTCTCAACTCTTAGAACCTTTAGGAAAGCATTCTCCTATGGCTTTAGCTTGGATATATATGGGACATAGTGAAGGGTTTAATTTCTTCACTGGCTTATTAGAGGTATTATGTGGATTATTACTTATTCCAAGAAGAACTCAAACCTTAGGTAGTATCCTTACGATGATGGTAATGTTTCAAATCGTACTTCTTAACTTATTTTATGACATTCCAGTAAAACAATTTGCAATTCATTTATTCTTAATGGCATCGCTTATTTTCTTCACAGATATTAAAAGAGTTTGGACTGTATTTGTAAAAAACAAATCAGTAGAAGATTATAATTTTTTTCATCCTGTAAAATCAAGAGGCTATCACAAGTTCATTTTTTGGTTTAAACTAATTGTAACTATACTTTTTGTGTCTACTATGGCTTATCAAGGATCGCAAACGGAAAAAACATTTGGAGATGATAGAGAAAAATCCGAATTATATGGAATTTGGGAAGTACATAAATTCACTAAAAATTCAATTGAACGACCAGCAATTGTTACTGATACTTTAAGATGGCGCTACTTAATTTTTGATCAAAAAGGTGTAGCCTGTATTCGAACAATGGATAATAAAGCAACTTGGTATAATGCAGAATATGATGAATTAAAAAAGGAGTTAGCCATTTTCAGAAGATCTGATAGTATAGATCACAAACCATTTCAAATTTCGAAAACAGCAAATGAATTATCACTCAAAGGAGTTTTCAAAAACGATACACTTTCTTTAGAATTAAAAACTGTGGATTTAAAAAAATTCCCGTTAATCAATCGCCCCTTCAGGTGGATACAAGAAACTCCTAACTAAATTAAGTACTGATTTCTCTTAGAGTTTACTGAATTTCAGACAAAAAACAACTCTACACTTGTAGAATTAAATTTTAATTTCTACATTTGTAGAGTTAATTCTAATTTTGTAGAAATGCAGTTAAGCAAAACCGAGGAACAATTAATGCAATTATTATGGAAGTTAAAGAAAGGATTCATGAAAGACATCCTATCCGAATTTCCAGAACCTAAACCAGCTACTACAACAGTTGCTACGCTTTTAAAAAGAATGCGTGATAAAGGATTTATCGATTATAAATTATACGGTAAATCAAGAGAGTATTATCCTCTTGTTAAAAAGACAGACTATTTCTCAAAACACGTTAACGGTTTAATTAAAAACTTCTTTAACGATTCCGCTAGCCAATTTGCATCGTTCTTTACCAAAGAAACAGACTTATCTGTAACCGAATTAGAAGAACTACGTAAAATCATAGACAATCAAATAAAAGAGCAGAAAAAATGATTATGTATTTAATTAAATCATCTATTTGCTTAACGATACTGATGCTATTTTATCAGTTTGTCTTGGAACGCGAAAAGATGCACCAATTCAATCGTTTCTACCTTTTAGGTAGTGTACTATTTTCATTCTTAGCTCCACTCTATAACATTATCGTTTATATACCGATAGAAACAATAGTAGAACCAATGCTAATGGATGAAGCCTTTATTGAAACAGACCTGGTGGTTCAAGAAGAGCCAATAAATTACTTAGTTATTTTATTACTTATTTCAGCAACTATTTCATTTATATTTTTCATTCGCTTCGGAATTAATCTCTTTAAGATTTTTAATAAAATCCGAAGTAATGACAGTATTAAAATCGATAAAGCCGTTTTAGTTCTAGTAGATGATGAAATTAATCCACATACCTTTTGGAATTATATCTTTATTAATAAAAACGACTATACTTCTCAAAATATAGAAAAGGAATTATTAACTCATGAGTTAACGCATGTTACTCAAAAACATACTATAGACGTACTTTTTATAGAGCTATTGAAAATAATTTTTTGGTTCAACCCTCTATTCTATGTACTTAAGAAATTCATTCAGCTTAACCACGAATTTATAGCAGATAACAAGGTGATTCACCTTCATAAAAATATTTCCGAGTATCAGCACTTACTTTTAAACAGAGCTGCTTGGAACAACGATTATTACCTGGCCAGTAATTTGAATTATTCATTAACAAAAAAACGATTAGTTATGATGAGCACAAGAACATCAAAAGTCAACCATTGGCTGAAAAAAATTGCGGTAATTCCATTACTAACTGGAAGCATTTACGTTTTTGCCGAGCGTGTTGAAAAGTTTCAAGAAATAGAAACTATTAACGAACATAGAAACAACGAAAGCGATTCTTATTTAGAAGTTGTTGAAGGAGAAAACACAAAAGAAACGAGTACTCCTGAATACCATTACACCAAACAAACATTTTGGGTTAAAGGTAACAACGGTAAACAAGTTGCTAAAAAGTATTACGAATTATCAGAAAGATTACGCAAAAAATGGTTGCTATTTCCAAAAAACAAAAAGGAAAATTTAACTCAAAGTGAATTAAACACACTTAAAGATGCACAAAATTACGTTGTAAGAATAAACGGTGTTGTAATTAATAACTCTGATCTTTCTAACTACAAAAACACCGATTTTGTTGCTTACTCTTATGATAAGATTCATAAACTAGCAAAGTTAAATCAACAATTTCATTATAATCTATTAACAGGAGATGGTTTTGAGACGTTAAAAAACCTAAAAACGATTATTAAAAAAGAGAAAGCTCAAAACAATTCAAAGCAAAGTATTCCTGATGAAGAATTAACTTCAACTAGTGTAAATCCTGCCAAAAAAGAACAGTTCTTAGCATCGGTAGAAAGAACTAATAATAATGTTGTTTTAAAATGCTATAACTGCAAACGTTGGGCAAAATTAAAAATCCCATTACATAAAGAATTTACAATTACAGACTGGGGTTTCACAAATAACAGCAATATCTCAACAGGTGAATATGCATTTACGATCAAGGTGACAGAAAAGGATGTACACTTTAAAGGATTAAAAAACACTGCATGGCAAACCTTAGGTTTTACATTATTTGAAAATAAAAAGCAGTATATCAATCAGAATGGGATGATTGCCTATGAAGAAAATTTAAAAAAGGACATTGATTTAAAATTAAAGGGAGTTGACAATTTAGAATTATCATTTCCAGAAAACCCTAAATTTACAGTTTCTCAGGAAAGTTATAGCGATGATTTAATTTTTTACAATGAACAAAAATCAGACTATGATCAAATTAGAAAAATTAGCCCTAATTACATCAACAGTAGTCCTGAACGTAAAAATGAGTTAGACGAATTATACTCGCAATTAGGTCTGCTATATTGGGAACTTTCAATTGAGGATAGAAATAAAGCTAAACGCGCTGCTCGCCCTTATGCTCCGTACATAAAAATCAAAAAAATAAACGATTTTTATTACAAGTTACCGAGTGAACTTACAGATGAAGATAAATTGTTTATCCAACCAACACCTCCAAATCCTGATGCAACAGAAGAGGAAAAGGAAAAATATAAACCAATCTTTGCTAAATGGGTTAGAAAGGTAAATAAATACCTGAAAGAGAAAGAGGCACGTCAATCAAATAATGAGTCGCAAGACAAACCCAAAAAAGGAATGGTTAAAATAAATGGTCAAGACCTATATTATGTTACAAATAATAAAGGAACCACATATTATAACCGTTGGGGACAACAAGTTGACAAAACTGGGAAAATTATAAATCCTGAAAAGAAATTTCCTGTAGTAAGAAAAGGAGACGATTCAAATATTCCTCCTCCACCTCAAAAAGCTTCAAAGAAATACAAGGATGTTAAGGTAATTGAGGATAAAAAAGGAGAATTATACATGGTTTTAACGGAAAGTAATGGTAAAAAAGTGGTTAAAAAAATGGCTGACTTAACTCCAGAAGAGAAAAAACAGCTACCACCTCCGCCACCACCAGCTGACCCAAGTACAATTAAAAAGCAAAATTCAAAAATTACTATTGACAAAATAGATAAGTTATCTAATAAAGAAATCCTGTCGATTTCAAATAATGGAAGTCAAAAAGACCCAATTATATACTTAAACGGTAAAGAAATCAATAAACAGGAATACTTAAAAATAGATAAGCAAACTATTAAAAAAGTACACGTAAATAAAAAAGAGGGAAAACACGGAGCAGTATATATTACTACAAAATAACAACCTCATTTAAATATGTTAAAAGCCTCATAAAAGAGGCTTTTTTTGTAACATTATTTTTCTCTCATCGTTCTTATTGTATAAGCTTATAACTATGATCAAACAATTTTTCCTCCTTTGCTCGGGTGTTGATCAAGATTTAATTAAAGATTGTTCCAACGGTGAGCAAAATAAATACGCTGGTATTGGTGCCACTGTATTTTTCACTGCACTTATGGCTGCCATTGCAGCGAGTTATGCTCTTTACACAGTATTTGATAATCCTTATACTTCAATTTTCTTTGGGTTCTTATGGGGTTTATTAATCTTTAATCTCGATCGATTTATTGTTTCTACCATAAAGAAAAGAGAAAAAAAAAGCCAAGAACTCATACAGGTTTTGCCAAGACTATTTTTAGCAATGATTATTGCTGTAGTAATTTCTAAACCTTTGGAACTAAAAATATTTGAAAAAGAAATCAATCAAGTGCTACTGACCAAGAAAAATCAAATGACCTTGGAAAACAAAAATCAAATTGCACAACAGTACATTCCTGAGATTGATAAATTACAATCTGAAATAAAAGGTTTAAAAGATGAAATAACCGCCAAAGAAATTGAAACCAATAAACTTTACGAAACTTACATTGCAGAAGCAGAAGGGAGAAAAGGAACGAAACTTATCGGAAAAGGTCCTGTGTATAAAGAAAAAAGACAAAAACATGATGCTGCACTTAAAGAACTCACTGAATTAAAACAATCGAATTCTGAGAAAATTGACACTAAAGAATCAAAAATAGCGACTTTAATAGAACAGCAAAAAAACTCAGAGACAAAAACCCAACCGATTATTTCAAATTTCGACGGTTTAATGGCTCGAATTGACGCTTTGAATCAACTTCCTTGGCTTCCATCATTATTTATATTTTTATTGTTTTTAGCAATTGAAACTGCTCCTATTTTCACCAAACTAATCAGTCATAAAGGTGAATACGATTATAAGTTAGAAAATCATGAATCGAAGGTAAAATCATGGATTCAACAACAAGTTGATCAACGTAACAAAATAGCTGATACTGATATAGATATCAACACTAAAGTGTACGAAGATTTAAAATCAGAAGAAGAGCTATATAACTACAAACAGAAAATAGCAACCGATTTAATGAAGCTTCAAGCTGATACATTTTTCGAAAACCAAAAGAATATATTATAAATTGAAATAAAATTTAAAAAAAGCTTCTTTTCTCAAAAAATTATGCCTTACCTTTAACCATAATATTTTTAATACATTTTATAATGAAAGAAGGAACGGTAAAGTTCTTCAATGAATCTAAAGGTTTTGGATTCATCACAGAAACAGGTTCAGGAACAGAATACTTTGTACACATCTCTGGTTTAGTAGATGAAGTAAAACAAGGTGATACTGTTGAATTCGAGCTAAAAGAAGGTAGAAAAGGATTAAACGCTGTAAGTGTTAGAGTAATTTAATATAGAACAACATTTAATTTTTTGAAAGCATCTGATTTACAGGTGCTTTTCCTTTTAAATAAAGAATCGAAAACTACTCTTATATTAAAAAGATTTAATACATTTGCACACTCAAAATTCCGAGCTAATTCGGATTTTAAAAATTAATAGATTAATAACCAAGGTCGCGTACCTTAAAAATTAACAAGTATGCCTGTAAAAATTCGTTTACAAAGACACGGTAAAAAAGGAAAACCATTTTACTGGGTGGTTGCTGCAGATTCTAGAGCTAAAAGAGACGGTCGTTTCTTAGAGAAAATCGGAACGTACAACCCAAACACTAACCCTGCAACTATTAACTTAGACGTTGATTCTGCTGTAAAGTGGTTAGAAAATGGTGCTCAACCTACTGACACTGCAAGAGCTTTATTATCTTATAAAGGTGCTTTATTAAAGCATCACTTAGCTGGAGGTGTTAGAAAAGGTGCTTTAACAGAAGAGCAAGCTGAAGCTAAGTTTAACGCTTGGTTAGAAGAAAAAGCTGCTAAAGTTGCTGGTAAAGTAGATAGTTTAGCTAAAGCTCAAGAAGATGCTAAAGCTAAAGCTTTAGAAGCTGAAAAAGCTGTTAATGAAGCTCGTATTGCTGCAAAAGCTCCTGTAGTAGATAGCGAAGATGCTGCTACTGAAGAAGGTGGAGATAGCGAAGAGTAAAAAACAAGACGATAATGCAAACTAAAGATTGTTTTTATTTAGGCAAAATCGTCAAAAAACACAGTTTTAAAGGCGAAGTAGTTATCAAATTAGATACTGACGAGCCTCATCTGTACAAAAATTTGGAATCAGTATTTGTCGAACTCGGCAATAATCTGATTCCTTTTTTTATTGAAAAATCTTCATTGAGCAAAAGCACAATGTTCCGTGTAAAATTCGAAGGTGTTGATACAGAAGCTGACGCCGAAGCGATTTTACGTTCTGGTATTTACTTACCTCTTACCCTACTACCAAAACTTTCTGGAAATAAATTCTATTATCATGAAGTAATTGGTTTTACCGTAAAGGATGTAAATTTTGGTGAAGTTGGAACTATTTCGAGTATTAATGACTCTGCTGCTCAACCATTATTTGAAATAGATAGAGATGGAATTGAATTATTTATTCCAATGATTGATGATTTCATTAAAAAAGTAGATAGGGAACATAAAACTATCGAAGTAGAAACTCCAGAAGGATTGATTGATTTATACATCAATTAATAACCATCAACATAATTTAAAATATCCTTAACATCACTTTCTGAAAGGTTAGGATTATAATGCTCTGATGTATTTGAATTCCATTCAGCATTCAAAGCGATTACATCAATATCCTTCTGATTTATTAGAATCTGCTCATCCTTAATGTATTGAATTAGCCATTTCATTTCTCTTCTTTCTTTTATATTAGTAAGTATTGAATGTCGAGAATGTACTCTATGGCAACTTGAACAGCTGTTATTTAAAAATAATTCCTTACCTCTTTTTACCGACAAAGCTAACGTCGGATCAATCTGTTTAACTTTTTCATTATCTAGAGTATGTTTTGTTTGATCATAATCAGTTGTTGTTTGAATACTTACCATCCAGAAAATCATAAATAACAGAATAATAGCTACAATACTTCCGAAAATTACATTTGCAGAGATTTTCATTTTAATCTTTATTGTTAATGCTAATTAAAACTAGCCAAATAATTCAAAATATCAGTTAATTCTTGATCATTCAAATGCTTCTTATCGTGTTTTCCATTAGACCAATTGTACATTTCTTTTAAAACCAATACTATCGAATCTTTACTCTTAAGTAAGGAAGCTTCATCTCTGATAAATTGGAATAACCATTCTCGTGATACTTTACCAGTTACTAAAGGTCTAAATCCATCTAGCTTATCCGGTTTATGACAGCTATAACAACCTTCTTTGTTAAATAAATCTCTTCCCCTTTTAACTGACAGTTCCATATTTCTCGCTTCCACAACTTTATCAGTGACATCTGGATATTCATATTTCGTTTGAATGCTTACCATCCAGAAAATCATGAATAATAAAATTACAGAGATAATACTTACAAATATGGTATTCGCAGATATTTTCATAACACTATTCTAATTTTTAAATTTCATATAGCTCAATTGGTAAATTATCCGGATCATTAAAAAAGAAAAATTGTTTTCCCGTAAATTCATCAATTCTAATTTCTTGGCAAATTACATTATTAGATTCTAAATAATCTTTCCATGCTTTTAAATCTCTAACTCCGAAAGCAATATGACGTAAACCTGTTGCCTCAGGAAAAGAAGCTCTTTTTGGTGGATTTGGAAAAGAAAATAATTCTATCAAATACGTTCCATTTAAAGACAAATCCAACTTATAGGATGCTCTTTCTTTTCGATAAACTTCTTGTTCTACTTTAAATCCTAAAATCTGCGTATAGAACCACTTTGAAACATCATAATCAGAACAAATAATTGCGATATGATGAATAGTATCAATTTTCATTTATTAAAATTTGAATTCATAAACACAATCTTTTTCCCCTTCGAATACACTTTGCTTTCCTATATAGGCAAAACCTAGATTCTCCAATAATCGCTTAGATCTTTCATTTTCCGGCAATGTAAAAGCATAAACTTTCTCTTGTTCGAATGTATCCTTAATATACTCCATCATCAACACTGTAGCTTCACTTGCATAGCCTTTACCTCTTCCTTTGGGTAATAAAGCATAACCAACATCAATAAAATCTAGTTTATCTCTTTGCAATGCTGAAGTCATACCAATGGGCTCATTTGTTTCTTTAGAAATAACCGTAAAAAAACCCAAACCATTTAATAATGCGTTTTTAGGTAATGTATTTTCTAGATATGTTTTTGTTTGTTCTACCGATCTTAATCCTTTATCATTTATATAGGTAATCCAATCCGGATCATTAAATAATTCGAAATAAAATGAAGCTTCTTCAACGGCAGCGTCTTTAATAATTAGTCGGTCACTTTCAAGTCTCATTTGGCTATTTTTTTATCAATAATACGATTTTTAAAAAAGGTTATATCTTTCAGAACAAATATTTTAACATGAAAAAACTAATATTATCCCTACTCGTAGTTATCTGTTCATGCGCATCCTCTAACGAAGAACAAGATAAAAAAGAAATCCTAGCATTAATGAAACACCAGGAATCCGACTGGTCTAGACATGATTTAGATTGTTTTATGTTAGGATATTGGAAATCAGACTCATTAAAGTTCCAAGGCAAAAAAGGTATTACTTATGGATGGAAACAAACTTTAGAAAAGTATAAAAAGAGTTATCCTTATGCAGAAGATACTGGAAAGTTAAAATTTAAAATTAGATCAATCTCGAGAATTGAAAGTAATAGTTATTATGTAATGGGCGAATATCATTTGACTCGTGAAGTTGGTAATGCCGATGGAATTTTTATGATTATTTTCAAAAAGATTAAAGGTGAGTGGAAAATTATTGCAGATACTTCGTGCTAATTTTTCAATTTAAAGATTACTTTCGCAAGCACAAATACAAGCAATGAGTTTATTACAAGAATTACAAGATAGAAGTGGAAATCAATGTGAGTTATGTGCTTCAACACAAAATTTAAGTATTTATGAAGTTCCTCCTATTTCTACTGGCGGTGTTGACGGAAGTATTTTAGCTTGCGAACACTGTATCGAACAAATTAATAATCCAGAAACTGTAGATTCGAATCATTGGAGATGTTTGAATGATAGTATGTGGAGTGAATTTTCTGCGGTAAAAGTTGTTGCTTGGCGAATGCTTCATCGATTAAAAAAAGATGGATGGTCTCAAGATCTTTTAGATATGATGTATTTAGAACCAGAAGAATTATCATTTGCTCAAGCCACAGGAGATCATCTAGATGAAAGTGAAAAAATAATTCATAGAGATAGCAACGGAGCTATATTACAAGCCGGTGACAATGTAGTATTGATAAAAGATTTAAAAGTAAAAGGATCAAGTATGGTTTGTAAACAAGGAACAGCTGTAAGAAGAATTTCTTTGGATCCAGAAAATGCTGAATACATAGAAGGAAAAGTAGATGGACAAAATATTGTTATTGTAACTAAATATGTAAAAAAACTGTAATAACAGATGTCAATAACTCATAAAGAAAAACATTTACAGGCAACAATATTCAAAATTGAAAATGTAAAAAGAGAGCAAAATTTTCTTTTGAGACATCTTTGGAAAGTTATCGGTTTAGGCATACTCTTTTCGTTCTGGGCACCAACAAGAAGATCAAAAAGAGAGTTTTTACAACATGGAGAATCAATGTTAGATTTAGGAGAATATTCTTATACCAATTTAGTTTTAATATGCGCTGGTGTTTATACTTCTCTTTGTTTTTATTTATCATCTAGTTTCTAAATATCAGGATCAACGAAAATTAAAAAACCTGGAAGAGTTAAAACGCAACTTAGAAAGGGAAATCAAAGAATACAACCAATAAAAAAGCAGCTTTTCAGCTGCTTTTTTTATTTCTCTGCGTTATAATATACTTTGTAATATTTCATCTTCTTGTCCTCATCATATCCTCTTTCTAAATAGTCTGAAGCTGCGTCTGGAGCATCAATATCAATCTTTATCTGAATATTCGTATCTAACTTAATTTCTGTTTTCAACTTCCCTTTCTCCTTCTTTAAAACAATATCTGAAACCTCGAAGTTATTTCTCACCAATACATCATTCAATTTTTCGAAGTGCTTCTTATAGTCTTCAAACATATCTTTATGCTTGTCATCTTCAAAAACCTCATCCTTGAAAGCATGATAATCTACACTTTCATGTTCTTTAAAATAATCAACAGTATTAGCTAAAAAGTTTCCTTGTTCGTGTTTTCCGTATTCTGGTTTAATAATTTCCTCAGAAAAATCTCTACATAATTCTAAATAATGCTGAGTATGTAAGTTTCGATCATCAGCAAACTTTACATTTAAGAAGTTCTTAATCCAATATTGCGCATCATAATTGTTATTATCAACCGATAACACAACTGTTCCTTCTGTATCAGATGAATTTAAAATCAAACATCCCTTATCTAGTCTTTTTGTTGAAATTCCTTTTTGAACCACAACATCAAAACTATCTTCATCCAAGTAAGTTTGAAAGAAGTCTACTTTACTCTCAATTTTAAAAATTCCAACCGCTTCAGTTAACACATCTTTGTACTCAATTCCTTCAAAAAGAACTACTAAAACATCACCTGTTTTTATTTGAGCTGAGTTTGATTGTTCATACAAATGATTAACAACATTCTTTGAATTTTCAATAAACGTTTCTTCATCATCAAAAATTTGAGAAGCATAATTATTGATCTCGTTTAAACGAACATCAGCATGATGATTAAAACGATAACTCTGTGTAACTCCACCAAAAGGCTTTAGTAAAAAAGGAAGCAATAAATCGTAACTTTCTTCATCAAAACGAACTAAGCTTTCAGAAAATGCATTCTGTCCGCTATTGTATTTGTTTGCTACTTTGTGAATTATACATTTTGTTATTTCTACACGAGTTCTTTTAATCATCTTTCTAAAAATTAGGCAACAAAAATACGTATTTTAGTATCGTAAAAAACAGTTGATTTATGAAATTATTAGGTATTGGATCTAGAATTAATCATCCTGAATATGGATTTGGTGTAGTAACAAATGTAGATAACAAACATTATTGGGTTACGTTTCAAGAAAATGGTTTAGAAACTATTACTCTCGAGGACGAATTTGAAACTATCGAAGCTGTAGAGGATGAAGTAGATACTATCAGTTTTTATGAAGTTGAATCTTCATTACGTAAAATTTTAAAGCAATGGAGCGATGTCTCTGAAATCGTTCCTATTTCAGATAAATTTAAAGGAGGTAAATTGATTATAGAACCTGCTGATACTAATTTAGCTTCAAAAGAAATTCCGATTGACACATTTTTCCATAAAATTGTTATGGTTAGAGATCGAATTAGAGTCATGGAGCAAAAAATAAACTCTAGTAAAACTCTAGACGATCAGGATAAAATAGACCTACAACAATACATTACAAGGATTTACGGTAGCTTAACTACTTTCAATGTTTTGTTCAAGTTAAAATCCGATCATTTTGTTGGAGTGAAGTCTAAATAAAAAAAATGCGGCAACTAATAACCAGTAAATTATTATGCTTGCCGCACATATTTATAATAGGGATTATTATAAAAAGGTTCTCCGTCCGAGCGGCAAATGTAACTAATCCGTTAAATATCAAATGTTAAAACACTGATTTTAACATAATTTAACTAAAATCTAGTGTTAATTGATCTGGTAAAAGTTTAAAAGATTTCCTGTGATATTTAGTTGCTCCATGGGATTTAATCCCTGCTCTATGTTCTTTCGTTGGGTATCCTTTGTTTTTCTTCCAATTGTAAACGGGAAATTCTTCATGAATTTTCGCCATAAACTCATCTCTGTAGGTTTTTGCTAAAATTGATGCTGCTGCAATACTCATAAACTTTGCATCTCCTTTCACGATAGTTTCAAAAGGAGTTTCTCCGTAAGGTTTAAATTTATTACCATCTACGATTATAAATTCTGGTTGAACGTTTAACTGAGCAATTGAACGATGCATTCCCTCTAGTGAAGCTTGAAGTACATTTAGTTCATCAACTTCTTCATTATGTATAAAAGACACTCCATAAGACAGAGCGTTTTCTTCAATGTACGTTCGAAGTTCATTTCTTTTCTTTTCTGATAATTGCTTAGAATCATTCAAAAAAGGATGTTTAAAATCTTCAGGTAAAATTACTGCCGCAGCTACAACAGGGCCCGATAAACAGCCTCTCCCCGCTTCATCTGTTCCTGCCTCTAAAGTAAATCCACTATAATTTAATTTTAGCATAACACAAATTAACAGTTTTCGAAGATAACATTCACAAATATTTTCGTTTTATTATTTTACATTTGCCTTTATGAAACAATTGTTCATACTTGTATTTTTTTTAGGATGTTTAGGAACTTTCGCTCAATTTAGAACTGTAAATGGAGGATTTGGAGGTTCTGGAGTAAATAGAGTTAATGATTCTATTTCTAGTGATGAAATTAGCGTAAAATTAAGTGGAAAGACAAAGTATACGGATTACAAAGTCATCAATCTAAAAAAACGAGATACAATTTATATTGATACTACTTTAAATATTCAAAAAGAATACACTCATAACTTTAGAAGAAAAGATAATTTTGAATTATTGTCTTTTCACAACCAAGGACAAACCTTTAACTCATTAGGATATAACTTTAGAAATATTTCTGAATTTCCAGATATCGGTTTTAATGCGAAACAGTTTAATTATTTAAACATTGATGATATCGATTATTATCGTGTTCCGACACCAACTACTGAAATAATGTACAAAACTGGTCAAGAACAAGGTCAAGTGCTGGATGCTTTATTTACTTTCAATTTATCAAAGCGATTAAACCTGAGTTTTGCCTACAGAGGTTTAAGATCATTAGGACAATATCGCCGTTCATTATCAAGTACAGGGAATTTTAGAGCAACTATGACATATAGTACTCCTAAGGATCAATACAATGTTCGAACACATTTAACCACTCAAGATTTTACTAATGAAGAAAATGGTGGACTAACAACTGAATCTTTAAATAATTTTCTATCTAATGACCCTAACTTTACTGACAGAGGAAGATTAGATGTGAACTTAACAGATTCGGAAAGCTTATTCGATGGAACTCGTTTTTATTTAGATCATAATTTTAAACTTTTTAATAGTAAAGACACGACAAATACAAAGAACTTTACCAATTTAAAAGTTGGACATAAACTTCATTATGAGAAAAAGTTCTTCACTTTTGAACAGGGAAATGTTACTACCACAGCATTTGGAGAAGCCAGTAAAACTTCAGGTGAAGTAAGAGAATCATCAGATTATAGATTAATTAATAATCAAGGATACTTAGAATTCAATTCTAAATATGTTTTAGGTAGATTTAGAGTAAAAGCAAATTACACTACCGTAAATTATGGCTATGATACTATTTACAATAGTAACATATTAATAAATAAAAAACGTTTAACTGGTGACGCCATTGCTTTAGGTGCAGACTGGAACGGAAGAGTCGGAAATTTTAAAGTTAATGCAAATGCTCTTGTAACTCCGGGTAGCGGATATTTAGCAGGAAATCACTTTAGTGGTGAAGCTATTTATGAAAAAGATAGTGTATTTAAAGTAAAAGGAACAGTATTACTTACATCAAAAGCTCCTAGTTTTAATACTCAATTTTTCCAAAGTGTTTATAACAAGTATAACTGGGAAAATAATTTCACAAATATCGACACAAGAAATCTCGGATTTTCTTTTAAATCGAAATGGGGAAATGCGAGTGTTGATTTTACGAACATTGAAGATTACGTATACTTTGATACAGACAGTTTACCAAAGCAATTTAATGGCTCTATAACTTACTTAAAAGTGAAAGCAAATAAAGAGTTTAAGTTTTTCAAGAAGTTTGCGTTAAACAACACTATAATGTATCAAAATGTATCTAGTGGTAGCGAAGTATTCCGAGTTCCTGAATTTGTAACTAGAAATACATTATACTACACAGATCATTGGTTTAAAGGCAATCCTTTAGAAGTACAAATTGGAGCTACGTTTAAATATTTCATGAAGTTTAGAGCAAATGCTCATAATCCATTATTAGGTGAATTTATTCTACAAAATGATACCGAAATAGGATTCCCAGCGGTAGATGTATTTTTTAATGCGAAAGTGAGAAGAACTCGAATCTTCTTTAAAATTGATAATATAAGTTCCAACTTTTTACAAGACAAAAACTATTTTTCTGCACCTAGTCATCCATACAGAGATATGTCAATTCGTTTTGGTTTAGTGTGGAACTGGTTCATCTAACTCATGAAAGAATCCATAAAAAAATCATGGCTTTTATTCTTAATTGCTAGTCTTTCTTTAGGATTAGCTCCTTTTAAAGAACCTCATATTTTAGGAAAATTGAAATGGATAGCCGGCGGTAATGCTTTTAGCGGTAATGAAGCAATGAAGCTCATGGATTGGTTTGACACCTTTTTACACGGAATGCCGTGGATATTATTGCTAACATCCATCACATTAAACATCTTTTCTAAAAGTAAATAATTCAGATACTTTTAATACTCAATAAGTGTCCCAAAAAAAGACTTAGGTAAAATCCAAGTATACAATACTCTTACAATCAATTTCCAGTCATTTTTATAAGCGGGCTTCCATTGCAAATTTTTAGGATAAACAATACAGTCTACTTTTCCATAATGATCTTCATATGAAAACTTGTCAAAATACAAGTCACCAGTTAATCGGGTTCCACAGAGATTTTCTATTAAATCAATATTGGAAGTATGAAATAATGGTAATACATACTTTTGATACTCTTTATCGATAAAAAGGAGATAGGCCTCTTCATCATCAATCACTAATCTAGGGGATAAAATAATATACCTAATTTCTGAAATTGATAATTTAAAAGGCTTACAATATAAATACAGTCCTATTTCTTTACTAGTTCCAGTATATTCAATTATACCTTCCCTAATAGAAATCATACTAAGATTTAGCAAGCTGTCTAATTTTAATCCTGAAAGCAGCGAAGATTAACGTCATAAATGGACTTAACCAGTTAAACATAGCGTAAAAAGCGTAATCTACAACTGGTACACCTAAAACACCTGAATGATAAGCTCCACAAGTATTCCAAGGAATTAACACAGATGTAACTGTTCCTGAATCTTCTAAAGTTCTACTTAAATTTTCTGGAGCTAACCCTTTGTCTTTAAAAGCTTGTGCATACATTTTTCCTGGAACAACTAATGCTAAGTATTGATCTGATGCAGTTACGTTTAATCCAATACATGTACATACTGTACTTGCGAATAATCCAAATATACTATCGAATAAATTCAACATAAAACTACTAATCTTTGCTAAAGCTCCAATGGCGTCCATAATACCTCCAAAAACCATTGCACATAAAATTAACCATATTGTGCCAAGCATTTTCTTCATTCCTCCAGCAGTAAATAAATCTTTTAGAACTTCATTATCGGTTGCAACAGAAGTATCAACTGTAATTGCTGTCATTACTCCTTTATAAGCTGAATTAAAATCTAATTTTTCTACCCCCGCTACTTGAGCAACTACCTGAGGTTGAAAAATAAGCGCAAAAATCCCTCCTAAAATAGTACCTACTAATAAAGCGATTAATGGTGGTGTTTTTTTAATAATTAAAACAACAACAACAATCGGAACTATAAATAGTAAAGGTGTAATATTAAAAGCCTTATCAATATCAGCAATCATTTGTCCAGTATTCGCTTCTCCAGAAGCTGACTGTGCAAATCCTAATATCAAAAAGAAAATAAAAGTTACAATAAAAGTTGGTACTGTCGTATACGCCATATATTTAATATGAGTAAATAAATCAGTACCTGCCATTGCAGGTGCTAAATTTGTAGTATCTGACATTGGAGACATTTTATCTCCAAAATATGCTCCAGAAAGTACAGCTCCCGCAGTCATTCCTAATGAAATATCTAAAGCTCCACCGATTCCAATTAATGCGATACCTACAGTTGCGGCAGTTGTCCATGAACTACCTGTAGCAACAGAAATTACAGCACAAATAATTAAACATGCTACCAAGAAAATTGTAGGATTTAAAACTTGTAATCCATAGTAAATCATAGAAGGAATAATCCCACTAATCAACCAAGTCCCTGCCAAGGCTCCAACCATTAATAAAATCAAAATTGCACTCGCTGTGGATTTCACATTCTCTGCGACCTCATCCATCATGAGTTGAAAACTTACTTTATTTTTGAAACCAACAATCGCTGCAACAACACCACCTATCAATAAAATGAATTGATTACTTCCACTTAAAGCATCATCTCCAAAAACATAAACGTTGTAAGCTAACATTCCAATTAATGCAAAAACTGGTATAATAGCTTCCCAAATTGATAGATTTTTATTCTGCTGTATTTTTTGATCTTGAATTTTTATTTCAGAACCCTTGTTAGTTTCTCCCATTGGTTGATTATTTTGGTTTGTAATGTTACGATTTTGTTAAGACTTACGCAAGTGAAAACCGTTTGCTACTTTTGTATACATATGGATTCATTAACGCAAATAGTTTTAGGAGCTGCCTGTGGTGAAATTGCTCTAGGAAAGAAGATTGGAAATAAAGCTTTATTGTTTGGTGCGATAGGAGGAACAATTCCCGATTTAGATGTATTTATTGGAAATCTTTTTTACTCTAATACTATCGATCAGTTGATATTTCATAGAGGCTTTATGCATTCCATTCCGTTCGCAATACTTGCTGCATTTGGTTTTGGTTATCTGATACATTGGTTATATAATACCGGTAAAAGAAAAGACACAACAACTCGAAAAGATTGGGTTTGGTTATTCTTACTTTCTATTTTAACTCATCCTATTCTTGATTGTTTTACACCTTATGGAACACAACTATTTTTACCTTTTTCAGATTATAGAGTTGCATTTAATAATATCGCTGTAGCCGATCCATTATACACTTTACCTTTTTTAATCAGTTTGATTGTTCTTATGTTTTATAAAAGAGGGAGTGTAAAACGAAATTGGTGGCTTAAAGCTGGAATTTACGTTAGCTCTGCATACATGATATTAACTATTATGAATAAATTCTATATCGACAGTGTTTTTAAAAAATCATTTAAACAGGCTGGAATTGAATATTCAAGATTTACCGTACAACCATCTCTCTTAAATAATATTTTATGGTATGGTGTTGCTGAAACAGATTCAGACTATAAAGTGGGTTACTATTCAATTTTAGATAAGAATTCCGTTGCTACAGATTTTATTTCTGTTCCTAAGAATCAGGATTTATTGGATATGAACGATATTGATTTGAAAAAACTAACCTGGTTCAGTAATCAATATTACAACTTAACTTCATTACCTGACGGAGAGTTTCGTTACAACGATTTACGATATCCATTAATTCAGAATGATGCTAATAGTAGTTCTGTTTTTGGTTTTCGTTTGTATAAGAATGGAAATCGTTGGGAATATAAAAATGATGCTGAACGTTTTAAAAACACTTCTCCTTCAGAATTATTTAGTTCTATTTGGGAAAGAATGAAAGGAAAATAAAAAGCCTCAATTCAACATTGAGACTTTTATTTTGTATTATTAAACGAAGCTTTCTTCTTTTAAAACTCCTACTTGCTGCATACAAGATTTCATCATTTCATATGTTCGTTCAATATCATTATCTAATCCTATTGAAAAACGAATAAGTCCATCTGTCAATCCCATATCAGCTTGTTCTTCTTCTGGTATTTCTGATGAAGTTGACGAACCTGGGGCAGAGAATAATGTTTTGTAAAATCCTAAACTAACTGCTAAATACCCTAAGTTTTTATTCTGCATAAGCTCCATAAGCTCATTCGCTTTATCTAATGAACCAACATCTATAGTCAACATTCCTCCATAACCGTATTCTTCATTTATCATAGATGAAAATAACTCATGAGAAGGATGTGATGCTAAACCTGGATAAACCGTTTTCAATCCATCTGCTTCAAATTTTTGAGCCAAATACATCGCATTTTTACTGTGCTGCTTCATACGAATATGTAAAGTTCTCATATTCTTTAAAATTGAAGACGCTCTTAAACTATCCATAGTAGAACCTAATAACATACAAGCTCCATCGTTTACGTTTCTTAAATCGTCTATAAATTGCTGTGTGCCGCAAACTACTCCACCAACAGTATCTGATGATCCATTGATAAACTTAGTTAAACTATGCACAACAACATCTGCTCCTAATTGAGCTGGTGCAATAGACAACGGCGAAAACGTGTTATCAACAACTAATTTCAAATTGTATTTTTTCGCTAGTGCTGCTAATCCACGAATATCTGCAACTTCTAATAATGGGTTACTCACAGACTCACAATACAATACTTTAGTGTTTTCTGTAATGGCATTTTCTACAACATCCAATTTAGTAATGTCAACAAAAGTTGTATTGATATTTAATTTTGGAGTAAAATTCTTCAAAAAAGCATAGGTTCCTCCATAAATTGTTCTACTTGAAACGATATGATCACCAGCTCCACATAATTGCATTAACACTGGAGTGATTGCTCCCATTCCCGATCCTGCCACATTTGCAGTTTCTGTACCTTCCATTTCTGCCAATGCTTCACCTAAGTATAAATTTGAAGGAGAAGTATGACGAGAATATAAATAACATCCATCAGCGTTTCCTTCAAAGGTATCGAACATTGTTTTTGCAGAAAGAAAAGTATATGTTGAAGAATCTGATATAGATGGATTTACACCTCCAAACTCTCCAAAGTATTGTAAATCTTGAATTTTATTAGCTGGTTTAAATTTCATGAGTATAGGTTTTTGTTTTCTCAAAGCAACGTAAAAACCTAATTAAATTCAATATATTTAAATAAATACAGTTTTTTATTCACAAAAAACAAACTAAACCAGTTTAATATTCATTTTCAATTAAAATAAACCTAACTTTATAGAAATATTTTCAATATGAAACTTGACAACATTGACAAAAAACTTATAAATCTACTTCAGGAAGATAGTAAACGTACTAATAAACAACTGTCGTTATTACTAAATTTATCTGTTACTGCAGTTTTTGAACGAATCAAAAAATTAGAACGCGCAGAAATAATTACTCGATATATAGCTCAAGTAAATCCTAAAAAAGTAGATAAGTCTTTTATTGTGTTTTGCCAAGTAAAACTAATTCAACATTCAAGAGAATATTTATCTGTTTTTGAAAGTGAAATTTTAAAACTAGATGAAGTCTCAGAATGTTTTCATATTAGTGGAGACTATGATTATGTCTTAAAAATCTATGTAAAGGACATGGAAGAATATAGAGAGTTCATGGTAAATAAACTTACCACAATTAAACATATTGGTAGTACACAAAGTTCATTTATGATTGGTGAAGTTAAAAACTCAGCTAAAATCAACGTATAAAAAAAGCCATTGCTTTCACAATGGCTCTATATATTCAAAAGAAAGTACTATTCATGTTTTTGAATTTCCTTCTTTACTTCTTCATCAGTTCCTGTAACTTCTTTAACTTCAGTTTTTGTTTCTCCGTTTTCAGTAGTTTTAACAGTGATTTTTGCCTTTACTTGATCTCCACCAGCTTCTTTCATTTCAACTCTAATCTCTTTAGCAGTTTTTTCAGCATGAGTGTTTGCTGAATGTCCTCCTAAAATTGGAGCAATTACTAAACCTACTAAACAAGTTAACTTAATTAAGATATTCATTGATGGTCCAGAAGTATCTTTAAATGGATCTCCAACTGTATCTCCAGTAACTGCAGCCTTATGAGCATCAGAACCTTTAAATGTCATCTCTCCATTAATTTCAACTCCTGCTTCAAATGATTTTTTAGCATTATCCCAAGCTCCTCCAGCGTTATTCTGGAAAATAGCCCACATTACACCACTAACACAAACACCAGCCATGTATCCTCCTAAAGGTTCAGCACCAAATAAAAGACCAATAATAATTGGAGTAATTATGGTAATTAAACCTGGTAAAATCATTTCTTTTAATGCTGCTTTTGTAGAAATATCAACACACTTTGCATAATCTGGAGTTCCAGTTCCTTCCATAATACCAGGAATTTCTTTGAACTGACGACGAACTTCTTGTACCATTTCCATTGCCGCTTTACCTACAGACTCCATCGCTAATGCTGAGAAAATTACTGGAATCATACCTCCGACAAATAACATTGCTAAAACATCTGCCTTAAAAATATTAATACCGTCAATTCCCGTGAATGTAACATATGCAGCAAATAAAGCTAAAGCCGTTAAAGCAGCTGAAGCAATTGCAAATCCTTTTCCTACAGCCGCAGTAGTATTTCCTACAGAATCTAAAATATCTGTTCTTTCACGAACGTGGTCTTCTAATTCACTCATTTCCGCAACTCCACCAGCATTATCTGCAATCGGTCCGAATGCGTCAATTGCTAATTGCATTGCTGTTGTCGCCATCATTGCAGAAGCTGCTAATGCTACACCATAAAATCCAGCAAGTGCATAAGATCCATAAATTGCCGCTGCGAATAAAATAACAGATAAAAATGTTGATTTCATTCCCACAGCTAATCCCGCAATAATATTTGTTGCTGCTCCAGTTGAACTATTTTTTACGATATCTAAAACTGGCTTTTTACCAAGACTAGTATAGTAAGCCGTTACTGTTGAAATTAATGCTCCAACTGCTAAACCTATCATACATGCATAAAACACATGGCGAGAAGGAACTTCTTGTAATCCTTCACCGAAATAATTCATTTGTAAAGTTTCAGGTAACATCCAACGAATTAAAAACCAACTCGCTACTAATGTAATTACAATTGATGCCCAGTTTCCTAGGTCTAAAGCTTTCTGAACCTCTGGTTCTTTAGCTGAATTATCTTTAATATTAACTAAGAATGTTCCTATAATAGAAGCTACAATTCCAACACCAGCAATTACTAATGGCAATAAAATAGGTCCCATTCCATTGAAAGCATCAGTAAACTGAGCTGTAGTAGACATGTCTCTAATCAAATAGTTTCCTAAAACCATTGCAGCTAGTACAGTAGCAACATAACTACCAAATAAATCAGCTCCCATTCCTGCAACATCTCCTACATTATCACCCACATTATCAGCAATAGTTGCTGGGTTTCTTGGATCATCTTCAGGAATTCCTGCTTCAACTTTCCCAACTAAATCTGCACCAACGTCAGCAGCTTTAGTATAAATACCTCCACCAACTCTTGCAAATAAAGCAATACTCTCAGCTCCTAATGAGAAACCTGCTAAAGCTTCTAAGGCAATAGTCATTTCCTCATAAAAGTTTCCTTCACCTGTAACAAACATTGAAACGAATAATAAAAAGAAAAGACTTAATCCTAATACTGCTAAACCAGCAACACCTAATCCCATAACAGTTCCTCCACCAAAAGAAACTTGTAAAGCTTTTGGTAAACTTGTTTTTGCTGCTTCTGTAGTTCTTGCATTAGCATCCGTAGCTATTCTCATTCCAATATTACCTGCTAGTGCAGAAAAAATCGCACCGATTATAAAAGCAATAACTATAATCCAGTGTGTAGTATCAACATATTGAGATATAAGGAATAGTGCAATTGAGGCGATAATTGAAAATATTAAAAGAAGTCTGTACTCCGCATTTAAAAATGCTAATGCTCCTTCTTTAATACTTTTAGAAATTGACTGCATTTTTTCATCTCCAGCATCTTGTTTCTTTACCCAAGACATTTTGATGAACATAAAAACAAGCCCTAAAACAGCCAATATAATTGGCACATACACTATGTTTGATTCCATAATTTTTAATTAATTGATTAGTTTATTGCCCTAAATATAACAAAATCAAACTCTAAACAAAAAAAGCTCATTACTTAAGTAATGAGCTTGAATATTTCGCAATTGGAATCTTAGATTTTAAAGCTTCCTTTTTCTTGGTGTTCGCTTTCTTGGTAACGAGCGATACACTTATCTAAAATGTCATACGCTTCGTCAGCATCTCCCCAACCTCCTACATCAACTTTTTTCTCTTCTAAATCTTTATATACTTGGAAAAAGTGAGTGATTTCTTTCTTACGGTGAGGGTTTAAATCAGATAAATCGTTGTACTTATTCCAAATTGGATCTGAAACAGGAACACAAACGATTTTTTCATCTGGACCTTTTTCATCTGCCATATGGAATACACCGATTGGTTTTACTTCCATAACACACATTGGGAAAGTTGGCTCAGCTCCTAATACTAAAACATCTAAAGGATCTCCATCTAAAGCTAAAGTTTCTGGAATGAAACCATAGTCTCCTGGGTACATCATTGAAGAAAATAACATCCTATCAAAACGGATTTTCTTTAAATCAAAATCGTACTCGTATTTATTTCTACTTCCTTTAGGTATTTCTATTAATACATCAACAGTTTGTTTCTCTTTTGCTGTCATAAATTTTACTTCGTTTCAAAAATCGGTTTGCAAAACTACGGATAAATTAGAGTTTACACACAAACTTTAGCCGTTATTTTTAGGTTAAATTAAGATTAAAGTCCTGGTTTAATACCAATTCGAATTGCAAACTTTGGAGTTGGTACTGCAATACTATTTGCAGGTGCTCTATAATCACTTCTCCAAATTGCATCAACTCTTAAAAAACGAAGGTTTCCATACCCAATATTCTCAAACCCAAAACCGTATTCATAGTACACACGATTTGGTGCATTGTACTGAATATTCTGAACTCCTGCAGTATTTACAACACCATCATTTAAATCCCTGTTCCCTTGGTTAACCGTACCATAAGCCGCGCGGAATGTCAATAAACTTCTTAAATTTAATTTTCTAACTAACGGAATTCTATTTAAAATAAATCCATTAAAATGATGCTCTAAGTGTGTAGACAAATAAGTATCTGTTACAAAATCATAGAAGTTCAATAATGAAAATGTATTCGGAACTAATGAGAAAGACTGGTTCGCAGGAATTACATTCATCAATGAAACAGGAACCTGCCCAAACGTTTTACCTCCTTCAACTGTGGTGTCTAATAATCCGAATTTCCCTAATAAAATAGGTTGATTATATTTTAATTGAATTCTATCATAATCGTGAGTTCCATTTAAAACTCCTTTATACCCATGACGATAATTTAAAACAATAGATGGGAATACATTTCTTCCATATCGTTGTTCAACTCCCAAACCGTATACGAATCTTCCTGGAGTGAAGCTAATATATACATCCGAAGCAACATCAGTTACACTTGAAATAAAGTTGGTATCACCCGGATTCTCTCGATAACTTACTGAGAAGTTTTCTGGACTTGCAGAACTGATACGAGAATGTGATAAATTAAAACCTAATCTTAAATTATTATGTATCGCATAATCAAAATTAGCTGCATACTTTTCTACATTAGATAAGAAAAAGTTATTTCCTCTTGAGAATAATGCTGTAGACCCAAAAGTATTTCCTAATAATTGAGTTGTATTAAAAAGTGAGCTTCCTAATTGTTCAACATCTTTTTGATAAGCAGCACTAACAGCAATCCTAGGTTGATAAGACAATAGATACTTTGCCTCTAAACCATATTTAAACTCTTTATCTTTAAAACCGTATGCTAAATGTCCAGCTAATCTAAATCTATCATCTTTTGTTTTAAAGGTTCTAAAACCAATTCTAGTTCTTAATCCTTCTACTTCATTATTCGCTAAGGCAGTCCAGAAGGGTCCGAATTGAAGATTTAAAGCATCTATATTAATGTAACCACTAGAAATTGTATTGATAAATCCAGTTATTTTTTTGATTCTCTTTTTACTTTTAACTGAAGTGATTAATTTATACGTATCCTTATTATCTTCTTTCTCCTCTTTCTTCCAAAACTCTTCAGATTTATAATATTGATCTGGACGAATTTTTTGTGTTTCAAAATCGTAAAAGTCTTCTGGTAATGGTTTTTCTAAGACGTAATCTTCGTAATTAATGGTCTTTTTAATAGTCAGACCTTTATTAGCATCATTTTTATCTAAGAACGTAAAGTCTCCTTCATAAGCATTCCTTGTTGGAATATAAATACTATCATTTCTTACTTCAAATTCTTTTTCGAAAGTTAAACCTCTAACAAAATTTAAGTTTGCTCCTTTTACAACTTCCATACGAAGTTTCTTAATAGTAAAGTCTTTATCTGCAACCCAAAAATTTCCTTTAAACGCTAAATCTTGATCTCGAATTGGAAAGAAATAGATGTTGTAAAGCTTCTTATTATTGTTCACAACACTATCATATAATACATAATCATACGTAGCAAATCCATCTGTAGATAATGGACTAACAAAAGATTTACGTAACAGCGTAATATTATTTCTGAATACATCTATATTCTGAAAAGTCATAGACATTCTATCAAAAACAAATCCTTGTGCTCCTAATCCTTCAGCTTTTTCTGCAACAATATCTTCTCGTTTTTTATTTGAGACATTATTACCGTACACTTTAGAAATCTGTTCACTTAAGAAAATAGGAATGTAGTAGTTTATTCCGTCGCTATCATATTGAATTTCACTGATAGCTTCTTTATATTGATCTTTGAAGATACTTTTGATAAATACAGTATCTAAATTATTTAGACCAATCTCGATAGTTTTGTGCTTCTTGAATTGGTAATGATCTACCAAATCCACTCCATTTTTTCTCTTCCTCTTCCAAATTTCTTTTAAAATTCGATAAGCAGGATTTTCTTTTTTCTTTAATCTCTTTTTAGGTTTAGTAACAACAATAACTTCCTCTAAAACATCAGTACCTTCTTTAAGCACGATGTTTAGGTATTTTGTTTTTTTACTAACCTTAATAGTTTGAGTTTGGAAACCAACAAAAGAAACCTCTAAAACACCTCTGTTCTTCTTGATTCTGAAAGCGAATCTCCCTTCATCATCAGTACTTGTTCCTTGAGTAGTTCCTTTAATAATCACATTTACGAATGGTAAAGGATTATCATACTCATCTACCACCGTTCCTCTTAATGTTAATTGCGCATTTAATACTAAACTCGCAAAAAGGAGCAGCGCTGTAATTTTTAATTTCATAGGTATTTTACTTCAAAAATCCTTTTAGTTCGAAACTAAAAGGATTTTCTTACAATTATCATCTCTCTAATTATCAATATCTTACTTGATATACATTACCTCTTTTACAGCTTTTACTACATCTTTAGAATTTGGCAACCATTTTTCTAATAAAACTGGAGAATATGGTGCTGGTGTATCAGCTGTTGTAATTCTTTTGATTGGAGCATCTAAATAATCAAATGCTTCATCTTGTACTCTAAATGTAATTTCAGAAGATACACTACCAAATGGCCAAGCTTCTTCTAAGATTACTAATCTATTTGTTTTCTTAACTGATTCTAAAATGGTTTTATGATCCATTGGACGAACAGTTCTTAAATCAATAACTTCTATTGAAATTCCTTCCTCTGCTAATTCATCAGCAGCCTTATATGCTTCCTTAATAATTTTACCGAAAGAAACTACAGTTACATCAGTTCCTTCTCTTTTAATATCCGCAACACCAATTGGTAACACATACTCTCCTTCAGGAATTTCCATTTTATCTCCGTACATCTGCTCAGACTCCATGAAAATAACTGGATCATCATCTCTAATTGCTGCTTTTAACAATCCTTTTGCATCATATGGATTTGACGGAACAATTACTTTTAATCCTGGACAGTTTGCATACCAGCTTTCGAATGCTTGTGAATGCGTAGCCGCTAATTGACCTGCAGAAGCAGTTG
This sequence comes from Tenacibaculum sp. 190524A05c, assembly GCF_964036595.1. Lineage (NCBI taxonomy): Bacteria > Pseudomonadati > Bacteroidota > Flavobacteriia > Flavobacteriales > Flavobacteriaceae > Tenacibaculum > Tenacibaculum platacis. Next base: position 1,933,759 of record NZ_OZ038523.1, read on the forward strand.
GACCTCTAAAAACGATAGGACAATTGAACTGTCCACCACTCATTTGACGAATTTTAGCAGCATTATTAATAATCTGATCAATACCAACTAATGAGAAGTTAAACGTCATATATTCAACAATTGGTCTGTTACCATTCATTGCAGATCCTACAGCAATTCCTCCGAAACCAAGTTCAGCAATTGGTGTATCAATAACGCGTTTCGCTCCAAACTCATCTAACATTCCTTTACTTGCTTTATAAGCACCATTGTACTCAGCAACTTCTTCTCCCATTAGATAAATACTCTCATCACGACGCATTTCTTCACTCATTGCTTCGCAAATAGCCTCTCTAAATTGTACTGTTTTCATATGTGTTTTATTCTAGTAGTTGTTTATTCAATTTGCAAAAGTAAAAAAATTACTATTAACAGAATTAACAGAATGTTAAAATCAGCGATTTAAATGATATTTTTGAAGAGAAATTTATTATGCATGCATAATAAATCAAAAAAAATGCTTAAATTCGTCGCACGAAATTAAGTGTTTTTAAAACAAACCTATATGAAAATATTAGTATGTATCAGCCATGTACCTGATACCACTTCAAAAATCAATTTTACTGAGAATGACACTAAGTTTGATACTAACGGTGTTCAATTTGTAATAAATCCATACGACGAATTTAGTTTAACACGCGCAATGTGGTTCAAAGAAAAGCAAGGTGCTTCTGTAACTGTTGTTAATGTAGGAGGACCAGAAACTGAACCAACATTAAGAAAAGCTTTAGCTATTGGAGCAGATGATGCTATTCGTGTAAATACAGTGCCAACTGATGGTTTTTTAGTTGCTAAAGAATTAGCTGAAGTTGTAAAAAACGGTGGTTACGATTTAGTATTAGCTGGAAAAGAATCTGCTGATTATAATGGACAAATGGTTCCTGGTATGTTAGCTTCTTTATTAGGATTCGATTTTGTGAATGGTTGTGTAGGAATTGAGGTTGATGGAACGAATGCTACATTAGATAGAGAAATTGATGGTGGTGAAGAAAAAGTTTCTTCTAGCTTACCATTAGTTGTTGCAGGACAAAAAGGTATCGTTGAAGAGAAAGACTTAAGAATTCCAAACATGAGAGGAATTATGATGGCTCGTAAAAAGCCATTAAGCGTTGTTGAAGCTTCAGGAGCGAGTGCATCAACAACTACAACAACATTTGAAAAACCAGCACCAAAAGGTGATGTAAAATTAGTAGATAACGTTGATGATTTAATCAACTTATTACACAACGAAGCAAAAGCAATTTAAATTTAAAATCAAAACATTTTAGTGGATGCGTTTAAACACCATCCACTAAAATTCTAACAAAATTAAAGAGTATGTCTGTATTAGTTTTTGCCGATTCATCGGAAGGAAAATTTAAAAAAACAGCTTTTGAAGTTGTTTCATATGGAAAAAAAGTGGCAGAGCAATTAGGAACTAATGTTGTTACCTTAACTATAAATGGAGGAGATGCATCTGAATTATATACTTACGGTGCAGAAAAAGTTGTTGAAGTAAAAAATGACTTATCTTCTTTTAACGCTAAGGCTTACGCTGCTATTATCAAACAAGCAAGTGAAGCTCAAGGTGCGGATACTGTAATCATTGATTCTAGTGTTGACGGATTAACTGTAGCTCCATTAGTAGCTGTAGGATTAGAGGCAGGTTATGCTTCTAACGTAGTAGATTTACCAAGTAGTACTGCTCCTTTTGTTGTGAAGCGTAAAGCGTTTTCAAACAAAGGATTCAATAATACTGAAATCTCAACTGAAAAAAGAGTTATTGGTGTAGCTAAAAACTCATTTGGTGCGCACGAAAACGCAGTATCGGGTTCAGCTGAAGGTTTAGATGCTTCATTACCTGAATTAGGAGTTTCTTCTGTTTCTATTGATAAAGCTACAGGAACAGTTACAATTGCTGATGCAGATGTAGTAGTATCTGCAGGACGTGGGTTAAAAGGACCTGAAAACTGGGGAATGGTTGAAGAATTAGCTGACGTTTTAGGTGCTGCAACTGCATGTTCTAAACCAGTTTCTGATTTAGGTTGGAGACCTCATAGTGAGCACGTTGGACAAACTGGAAAGCCAGTAGCTTCTAACTTATACATTGCTATCGGAATTTCTGGAGCTATTCAGCATTTAGCTGGAGTTAATGCTTCTAAAGTAAAAGTAGTAATTAACAACGATCCTGAAGCTCCTTTCTTTAAGGCTGCTGATTACGGAATTGTTGGAGATGCTTTCGAAGTTGTACCTCAACTTATTGAAAAATTAAAAGCTTTCAAACAAGCTTAAAAAGTTAAATATATTAGCAAACCTCAAAAGAATTTCTTCTTTTGAGGTTTTTTATTCTAAAGAACTTTCCATACCCATATTTTTTATTAAATTGTGGCACGCTAAAGCAGTCTATTTTAGACCGCTTTTTTTTGCAGGAAGACAGATACATGAGCTTAGTAAGATTAACTATTAAAGGAATTTCGTACAGTCAAACACAGAGCGGTGCATATGCACTTGTTTTGAGTGAAATGGAAGGAACTCGTACTTTACCCATAATTATTGGTGCTTTTGAAGCACAATCTATAGCAATAGCTTTAGAAAAAGAAATACGCCCTCCAAGACCACTGACACACGATTTATTCAAAACATTTGCTGAACAATTTCAAATTCAACTCAAACAAATTATTATTCATAAATTAGTAGATGGAGTTTTTTTCTCTAGTTTAATTTGTGAAAGAGACGGAATTGAAGAATCAATAGATGCCAGAACTTCAGATGCTATTGCGTTAGCAGTACGTTTTCAAACTCCCATTTTCACTTATGAAAACATACTTGACAAAGCAGGTATTTATTTGAAAGCAGAAGAAAAGTTTAGCGATGAAGAAGAGGAATTAGAAAAAATTGAATTGATTCCTGACACCGAAGTATCTGAATTGGATGACTTCTCTGCCTTATCTTTAGGCGAACTAGAAACAAAACTACACGAAGCTGTTAATAATGAAGATTATGAATTAGCAGCTAAAATTAGAGACGAAATTGACAAACGCTCTTAAATTTGCGTAACAACATGAAAAAAATCTTTTCGATATTACTTGTATTTTTTTCAATAGTAATACAAGCCCAAACTATTGAAAAAAACTGGAACTTCTCTTCTATTGAAAACATCAATAAAGAAGGAATCGTAACAATAAACAAAGGAGATTACTTTAAACTAAAAGATGGAAAGTTTTCTTATTTCTTAGAAAATAAGGATAGTTTATATGCCTATGGGAATTATATTTCTCAGAATAACCTTTTAATATTCAACTACACTAAACCAAAAGATACTGTTCGCTATTACAACATTGTCGAATTGACTAATGATAAGCTTGCAATTTCTGAAGGTGACATTACATATAACTTTAAAGACACAGAAGCTTTAGTTCCTCCTGTTAAAGAAGAAACTACCCAAGCTTCGGATGCTTCTAACCAAATTATAGCAAGCCAAGGATTTACTTTTAAAAGTTTTTATCGTGGTGTAATTGGTATGATTGTTTTATTAATCATTGCCTTTTTATTCAGTTCAAACCGAAGAGGTATTGATTGGAAAACTGTAAGCTTAGGTTTAGCTTTTCAATTGATAATTGCGATTGGAGTTCTTAAAGTACCTTTTGTTCAGAAAGTTTTTGAATTTGTTGGTGCTATTTTCGTTAAAGTATTAGATTTTACTAGAGCAGGAAGTGAGTTCCTATTTAGTGGACTGGTATCTGACATGAGTTCGTTCGGATTTATTTTTGCTTTTCAAGTATTACCTACAATTATTTTCTTTTCAGCACTAACATCTTTACTTTTCTATTTAGGTGTTATTCAATGGATAGTAAAAGGATTAGCTTGGTTACTTTCTAAAGTCTTAAAAATTTCAGGTGCTGAAAGTTTATCTGTAGCAGGTAATATTTTCTTAGGACAAACGGAAGCACCTTTATTAATTAAAGCCTATTTAGAAAAAATGAACCGTTCTGAAATCCTATTAGTAATGATAGGTGGAATGGCAACCGTTGCGGGAGCTGTATTAGCTGCGTATATTGGATTTTTAGGTGGTGATGATGAAGCACTACGTTTATTATATGCTAAACACTTATTAGCAGCCTCAGTTATGGCAGCGCCAGGAGCTATTATCATTTCTAAAATTTTATATCCTCAATTGGAGGAAGTTAATACTGACGTAAAAGTATCTTCTGAGAAAATTGGATCTAATATTCTAGATGCAATTGCAAACGGTACTACTGAAGGATTAAATTTAGCCATGAATGTTGCTGCGATGTTATTAGTATTTATCGCTTTTATTGCAATGCTTAATTACGGTTTATTTCTTGTTGGAGGAATAACTGGATTAAATGAATGGATTGCTAGTAACACATCTTATGAGAGTTTTTCTCTTGAGTTTGTTTTAGGATATATTTTCGCCCCTTTAATGTGGTTAATAGGTGTTGCTAGTGAAGACACGGCATTAATGGGACAATTATTAGGAATTAAACTTGCGGCAAGCGAGTTCGTTGGATACATACAATTAGCGGAACTTAAAAATGTTGCTAATGCAACACACTTAACGTATAATAAATCCGTTATTATGGCAACCTACATGTTATGTGGGTTTGCAAACTTTGCCTCTATTGGAATTCAAATAGGTGGTATTGGATCATTAGCACCAGGACAAAGAAAAACGCTTTCTGAATTTGGAATGAAAGCCTTAATTGGTGGTACAATTGCATCATTAATGTCAGCTACAATAGCTGGTATGATTATAGGATAAGAAAAATAAAAAACACAAACCCCCCAACATTGTGGAATCAATTTTCGAGATAATATTGATCGGCTTTGCCGTTGTTATGATTTATGATATCATAGGATCATTATTATCAAGATATTTAGGTTTTGAATATGTTTGGTGGGCTTTTGGGTCTTTTATAATCTACGGTGTTTTTACTTCATATATAGATCGAAATAACGGTTTAACTTTAGCTTTAATAAGTGCTTTTTCACTCGGCGTTTTTGATGGAACTGTTGGATTATTAATTGCAGATAAACTTAAAGCTACTATTAGAGAGAAAGATCGTGAAGTAATTAAAATTAACTTCTCACTGATTATTCAGATGGGAATTATAGCAGTAATAATGGGTTTAATAGCTATTTTAGCCTTCTAAAAAGCAATAACAAACTGACTTTATAACACTTACTTTCTTTTTGTTCATTTTTTTATATATTTATATCACCCGAAATCCAAATAAAATGAACCACTTATTTACTTTTGAAAGACAACTATCTTTCCAAGCAAAACACTCAATTTTTTACTTTTTCCAATTATTCAAATTATCATCATAAAAAATTGATATTCATTTTTATTTGATTACATCACTTAAACAAACGAATATTTTTAATTAACCTCGGTGAGTCTTATTGACTCCCAAATAAATCAATTTTTATCATGAAGAAAATTTCTGAATTAACAGGATTTAAAGTTCTTTCCAAAAAAGAACAAAGTGAAATTAACGGAGCAATTTCAAGACCTTATTGTAAAGGAAATAATCAATGCTGCGTACGTGTAAGTCCAACTTTCGAATTCTGCGACTACGGATATTGTCAAGGATTTGGACAATGCATATGGGCATAACTTAAGAATTAATCAACCAAAATAAATCTTAACAATGAAAAAAATCTCAAATTTAAAAGGATTTAAAGTTCTTTCTAAAAAAGAACAAAGTGAAATTAACGGATCTGTAGTCAGCAGACCTTATTGTGGTGGACCAAGACAATGTTGTGTTAGAACTCCACAAGGTTTTGAGTTTTGTGATTACGGATATTGTATCGGTCACGGACAATGTATCTGGGCATAGTTATCGGTTGATAACTTGCTGAAAACAATTTTTAAAGCATCAACATTTTTTGTTGGTGCTTTTTTATTTTTACCCAAAATTAAGACGATATATGAAGCAGTATTTAGATTTAGTAAAACACGTTTTAGAAAACGGTAATGAAAAAGGTGATAGAACAGGAACTGGAACGAAAAGTGTTTTTGGTTATCAAATGCGTTTTGATTTAAGTGAAGGGTTTCCAATGGTAACGACGAAAAAGTTACATTTAAAATCTATCATCTATGAACTATTATGGTTTATTAAAGGAGATACTAACGTAAAATACTTACAAGAAAACGGAGTTAGAATCTGGAACGAGTGGGCAGATGAAAATGGTGATTTAGGTCCAGTTTATGGGCATCAATGGAGAAATTGGAATAGCGATGAAATTGATCAGTTAAAAGATGTTATAGAAACGCTTAAAAATAATCCAAATAGCAGAAGAATGCTAATCTCTGCATGGAATCCTAGTGTATTACCAGATACATCAAAGTCTTTTTCTGATAATGTAGCCAATGGAAAAGCGGCATTACCTCCTTGTCATGCTTTTTTCCAATTTTATGTTGCTGACGGTAAATTATCTTGTCAATTATATCAAAGAAGTGCAGACATATTTCTTGGTGTTCCATTTAATATTGCGAGTTATGCTTTGTTTACAATGATGGTTGCTCAAGTTTGTGGATATGAAGCTGGAGAATTCATTCACACTTTTGGAGATGCTCATATTTATAATAATCATATGGAGCAATTAGAATTGCAACTATCTAGAGATCCTAGACCTTTACCAACGATGAAAATTAATCCATCAATACAAAATATTGAAGATTTTGATTTCGATGATTTTGAATTGTTAAATTATGATCCACATCCACATATTAAAGGAGTGGTTGCCGTTTAAAATATTTTAACGTTCTTTTATAAAATTTAGACTTTTAATTAGTTAAAATCTGACTAAATTAGTAACCAAACAACTAGATTAAAATGATTGCAGAAATCGACACTATCAAAGAAGAGATATATGACATTGTAGCTGAAATTGATGATGAGAACGTTTTATTAGCTATCAAAACTATCATCACTAATATTCATTCGAATGCTATTGATCAGGTTACAGATAAAAGAGACTTAACAGGATACATTAAAGAATGGGTAAAGAACATGTAACCGTTCCCAAAATTTTATGATTACAATTATTGCCGCTATTGGTAAAAACAACGAATTAGGAAAGGATAACGACCTAATTTGGCATTTACCTGAAGACCTAAAAAGATTTAAAAGAGTAACTTCTGGACATCACATATTAATGGGAAGAAATACTTTTGAAAGTATTGGAAAACCATTACCTAATAGAACTACCGTAATTATTACTAGAAATAATGACTATTTTAAAGATGGTTGCTTAATTGCAGGAAGTATTGAAGAAGCGATTCAACTGGCAGAAAACGATGAGGAAATTTTCATTATAGGTGGTGCTCAAATTTACAAACAAGCTATTCAAAACCCTTCTGTTAAAAAACTAGATATGACTATTGTTCATGAAAGTTTTGATGCCGATGTATTTTTCCCAGAAATTGATTCAACTATCTGGAAAGAGGCGGCTAGAGAAGATTTTAAAGCTGACGAAAAAAATAAATACGATTATAGTTTCGTTACTTACCTTAGGAGATAAATAGAGTTTAACTAAAAATAGATCCCTGCCTTCGCAGGAATGACAATACTAAATGTCTATTCAACTTACATCAGTTACCAAAACATACGGAAAACAAAAAGCTGTAAACAATATTTCTTTTTCTGCTAAAAAAGGAGAAATTGTTGGATTTCTTGGACCAAATGGAGCAGGGAAATCAACTACAATGAAAATTCTTACAGGTTATATTCAACCAACAGAAGGATCTGTAACAGTGAATGATATTGATGTTATTTCGAATAGTTTAGAAACAAGGAAAAGTATTGGATATCTTCCTGAACACAATCCATTGTATTTGGATATGTATGTTAAGGAATATTTATTGTTTCATGCAGATGTTCATCAGATTAAAAATTATGATTTAGAAGAAATCATAAACAAAGTTGGCTTAGAAAAAGAAGCTCACAAAAAAATCAATCAGCTCTCTAAAGGATATCGCCAAAGAGTTGGTTTAGCAGCTGCTATTTTGCACAATCCTGATGTGTTAATTCTAGATGAGCCAACAACTGGTTTAGATCCTAATCAATTAGTTGAAATTCGCTCTTTAATTAAAGAATTGGGAAGGAATAAAACCGTTTTATTATCTACGCACATCATGCAAGAAGTTGAAGCTATTTGTGATCGAGTGATCATTATTAATAACGGTGAAATTGTAATTGATAAAAAACTAGCTGAATTAAAAGATAGCAATCAACAAGTCATCAAAGTAGGATTCGACTACAAAATCGAAGAACAATTCTTACAACGCTTATCTGATATCACCACAATCAAAAATAATTACGATAATTCTTGGACTTTAACTTTTGAAACCGAAGAAGACATGCGTCCTAAATTATTTGATTTTGCTCAAGAACATGGTTTAAAAATCTTAGAATTAAACTCTGAAAATAAAAATCTAGAGACCTTATTTAGGGAACTGACAAAAAAAATTGTTTAACATTTAAATTATAATAACATGAAAAAAGGAATAGAACTATTCAAAAAAAACAATCAATCGAAAATTATTCAAAAAAATAAACTTCATTATATATTTGGAGGTGACAATTCTGATAATGGTAAAAAAGCTATTTTCATTTACCATCCGAATGGAGCACCAACTAACAATAATTAAAAAAAGAAGAGGTTTACTAATAACCTCTTCTTTTTTTTAATTCAACTTATAATTGATGTGTTGTTTATCCAGTTCTGCTAGGAACTCATTTGATATTTTAATTTTCGTTGTTCTACTTGGAACATCTAACTCCAACTTCTCTTCTACATCGTATATTACAAAACGAAGATTATGAGAACCAGAATTCGTAACGAATAAATGTTGTAAGTTTTTAATAGTATTTTCCTTTACTTCGTTCAAAGGCATTTTTATTGTAATTTTCTTACACATTTTATCCATGATATCATGTAGCAAGTTAAATTCTACAAACCCTACTCTAGGATCTCCTTTTACACCTTCTTTATTAACCCATCCAGGCTTAACTATGGTTTTTACGTATAAGAACGAATTAGGCACTAAAAAGTGCTTGAACTTCAAGTATTCTTCACCAAAAATTCTAAACTCAAAACTGTCGTTATAATCTTCAATAGTGAATGCAGCCCAACCTTTACCAGCTTTTGACACTCTATGTTGCACATCCGTAACAATACCTGCAAATGCTAATCCTAAACCTTCATATTTCTTAAGATCCTTAAAATGACTAACAGCAGCATTACAAAAAGTCAATTCATTCTTGAAATCATCTAAAGGGTGAGCAGAAATATACATTCCAACCATTTCCTTTTCTTTTGCCAGTAATTCCATGGTTCCCCAAGTATCACATTCAGGAATTATAGGTTCTGGCAATTCAACTTCACTGGCTTCTCCAAATAAAGAAACCTGAGATGAATTTAAATTTTCCTGATATTTATTTCCAAAACGTAATGCTCTTTCTAAAAAAGTTTGGCCTTTTTCATCTTGAACATAATATTGTGCTCTATGTGTTTCAACAAAAGAATCAAATCCACCTGCTAAAACTAATCCTTCAAAAGCTTTTTTATTAGCCACACGAAGATCGACACGTTTTGCTACATCAAAAATAGATGAATAGGGTCCGTTTTCTTTTCTTTCATCTATAATTGCTTTTACCGCAGAAGCTCCAACACCTTTGATTGCAGCCATTCCAAAACGAACAGCTCCTTCTTTATTTACTGAGAATTTAGAATACGATTCATTTACATCTGGTCCTAGTACTTCTAATCCCATTCGTTTACATTCCTCCATAAAGAATGATACCGTTTTAATATCATTCATATTATTGGAAAGTACGGCTGCCATGTATTCTGCAGGATAATGGGCTTTCAAGTATGCTGTTTGATAAGCAATCCAAGCATAACATGTTGAGTGAGATTTGTTGAAGGCATAAGATGCAAATGCTTCCCAATCCTTCCAAATTTTCTCTAAAGCCTTTTCATCATGACCGTTGGCCTTTGCTTGATCAACGAACTTAGGTTTCATCTTCGCCAGAACCGCAGCTTGTTTTTTACCCATTGCCTTACGTAAAACATCGGCCTCACCTTTGGTAAAATCAGCTAACTTTTGAGACAGTAACATTACTTGCTCCTGGTAAACCGTAATTCCGTAGGTTTCCGCTAGATACTCTTCCATAGCAGGAAGGTCATATTCAATTTCTTCGTCTCCGTGCTTTCTTCGAATAAAAGAAGGAATATATTCTAAAGGACCAGGACGATATAATGCGTTCATTGCAATAAGGTCGGCAAAAACGGTAGGTTTTAGCTCACGCATGTATTTTTGCATTCCGGGAGATTCGTATTGGAAAATACCAACTGTTTCTCCTCTTTGGAATAATGCATATGTTTCTTCATCGTCAATTGGGAAGTTCTCGGGATCGAGTTCTACACCATGACGCGCTTTTACAATCTTTACCGTATCTTTAATAAGGGTTAATGTTTTTAACCCTAAGAAATCCATTTTTAATAATCCTGCACTTTCCACAACCGAGTTATCGAATTGTGTTACGTACATGTCAGAATCTTTTGCTAAAGATACTGGAACGAACTTGGTAATATCATCTGGCGTAATAATCACACCACAGGCATGAATACCAGTATTACGAACCGAACCTTCTAGTACAACCGCCTGATTAATTGTGCTTGCTTCTAATCCCGTTCCTTGTGCAATTGCTTTTAATTCATTTACATTCTCTTTTTCTTCAGCACGTAAACCAGCTACTTTTCCTTTACTTTTTTCATCTTCACCAAAAATATTCTTCAGTTTAATACCCGGAACTAATTTGGCTATTCTATCTGCTTCAAATAATGGTAAATCTAATACTCTGGCAGTATCACGTAAAGATGATTTTGCCGCCATTGTACCATAGGTAATAATTTGTGCTACTTGATTTGCTCCATATTTCTCGATTACATAATCCATTACACGACCACGACCTTCATCATCAAAGTCAATATCGATATCGGGCATGGATACACGTTCAGGATTTAAGAAACGCTCAAAAAGTAAATCATACTTGATAGGATCAATATTTGTAATCCATAAACAGTAGGCAACTACAGAACCTGCAGCCGAACCACGACCTGGACCTACGGAAACTCCCATTTCACGAGCAGCACGAATAAAGTCTTCTACAATCAAGAAATATCCCGGATATCCTGTTTTTGCAATTACATCTAATTCAAAATCTAAACGTTCTCGAATACTATCTGTAATATCACCGTAACGAATTTTTGCTCCTTCATAGGTTAAGTGACGTAAATAATTATTCTCTCCTCTTTTTCCTCCATCAACTTCATCTTGTGCATCTTGAAATTCCTCTCCAATTTCAAAGGCAGGTAATAATACATCACGGGCTAACGTAAACCCTTCTACTTTATCAACAATCTCTTGAATATTACTAATTGCTTCAGGTATATCAGCAAAAAGATTTTTCATTTCTTCGGTAGACTTGAAATAGTATTCATCGTTTGGTAAACCGTAACGATAACCTCTACCTCTACCTTTTGGTGTTGCTTGCTTCTCACCATCTTTTACACATAATAAAATATCATGTGCATTAGCTTCTTCTTTACCTAAATAGTAGGTATTATTTGTAGCAACAATTTTAACGTCGTGCTTTTTAGCGAACTCTAACAACGTACGGTTTACAGCATCTTCATCTTCTTGGCCGTGACGCATTAATTCTACATAAAGGTCATCTCCAAATTCTTCCTTCCACCACAACAGAGCTTCCTCTGCCTGTTTTTCACCAACATTTAAAATTTTATTTGGAACTTCACCATATAGATTTCCTGTTAAAACAATAACATCTTCTTTATATTGTTTTACAATTTCTTTATCAATTCTTGGTACATAATAAAATCCATCAACAAAGGCTATTGATGACATTTTAGCTAGATTATGATACCCTCTTTTATTTTTGGCTAACAGAACAACTTGGTAACCATTATCTTTTCTTGACTTGTCTTTATGATCTTCACAGATAAAAAACTCACAACCTACAATTGGCTTTAAAGGAGTTTCTGCTGATTTATTATGATTTGCAACAGCAGATGTAAAATGAAATGCCGCCATCATATTTCCAGTATCCGTTAAAGCAACGGCACTCATATTATCTTTTGCAGCAGCATTTACTAATCCATTAATTTGAATGGTTGACTGTAATACCGAGAATTGAGAGTGATTATGTAAATGCGCGAACTGAACACCTTCAAGTTTAGCTAATCCTTCAGAAGTAGACTGTGTATTTGCACTATCTGACTCTTTTGCAATACGTTTTCTGATTTTATCACTTTCAGCTTTTAAGTTTAAATGTTTTAAACCAATTAACTGAATCGGCATTGGATTGTTCTCCGAATACTTTCCGTAATAATCGTCAGCTACATCAAGCTTTTCAACCGGATAATGTTTTAAACGTAGTAGTTCTAAAAAACAACGTGTTGTAGCTTCAACATCGGCAGTTGCATTATGCGCTTCATTAAATCCTACTCCAAATAAATGTTGGTGTAATTCGGTTAGTGTTGGTAATTTAAACTTACCTCCTCTACCTCCAGGGATCTGACACATCGATGCAGTTTCCTCTGTACAGGTATCTAAAACAGGTAAACTTTCCAGATTATTTTCTACACCCAATCTATAGAATTCACAAGCCATAATGTTGACATCAAACCCAACATTTTGACCCACTATAAATTTTGTTTTTGCTAAAGCTTCATTAAACAACTCTAAACCTTCGCTTAAAGTTATTCCTTGCTCATTTGCTAAATCTGTTGAAATCCCATGAATCCTTTCTGCATCAAAGGGAATATTAAACCCATCCGCTTGAATTAAGAAATCATTGTGCTCAATTAAATTTCCCATTTCATCATGTAACTGCCATGCAATTTGAATTGCTCTTGGCCAGTTATCAGTATCTGTAATTGGTGCATTCCAGCTTTTCGGTAAACCCGTAGTTTCTGTATCAAAAATTAAATACATTCAGCAAAAAAGTTCTTGTGATTTTGAAAAAGTAAAGTTACGATTTATTCATCACATGATAAATCATTTCATTTATTATGATTATTAATAATTTCCCTTATTTTTACTTCAACCTAATTTTATATAAAATGAAGAATGTAATATATGTATTCTTAGCTGCGTTGGTACTGACATCGTGTAAGAAAAATGATTTTGTAAACTTCTCTGGGAAGATTACAAATCAAAATTCAGACTCAATTGTTATTGCTAACGGACAAAAAGGATATCAAAGAGTAATTAAATTGGATGAAAATGGTGCTTTTAAAGATACTTTAAAAGTTGATGATGGTTTTTTCTCTTTATTTGATGGAAAAGAATATGCTACGGTATATTTCAGAAATGGAGATGAAATTACTATGAATGTTGATGCTAAGGATTTCAACAACTCAATTATTTTTGCTGGTAAAGGAGCTGCAGAAAGTAACTTTATGGTAAAAACAACTTTAAATCAATTAGAGTTTAACAAAGGAGTTTTAGCAATGTTAGAATTACCTAAAGCTGATTTTGATGAAAAACTAAACTCTTATGTTTCTGGTTTTACTTCACGTTTAGGAAATAAAGTTTTAGATACTGCTTTTGTTTCTCTTCAAAAAAATAATATTGAAGGATTAAAGGCTCAATTAACAAATATGCATGATGAAAAAATGTATATTAAAAATGAGTTAGCTAAAGGTAAAGTAGCTCCTAAGTTCGTTGACTACGAGAATCCTCAAAGAGAAACTTTTTCTTTAGATGATTTAAAAGGAAAATATGTATACATTGATGTTTGGGCTACTTGGTGTCCTCCTTGTTTAGCTGAAATTCCTTCTCTTCAAAAATTAGAAAAGGATTATCATGATAAAAACATTCAATTTGTAAGTATTTCTGTAGATAAAAGAGATGACTATTTCACTTGGACGGATATGATTGAAGAGAAAAATTTAGGTGGACTTCAGTTATATGCAAATGAAGACAAAACGTTTTCTGAAGCATATAGAATTAGTTCTATTCCTCGTTTTATCTTAGTTGATCCAGAAGGAAATTTAGTGAGTGCCGATGCTCCTAGACCATCTGATCCGAAACTAGTTGAATTATTTAGTTCTTTAGGAATCTAAAATATTTAAGCCTCACAAATTGTGAGGCTTTTTTTATAGTTTAAAGTTTATCTTTTCTCCTGTCATTTTTTGTGCTAAACGATTAATTGCTTCTTCTGTTAATTGCAATATTCTTGGGTAACCTCCTGTAACTTGACAATCTCTCATTAAAATTATTAATTCTCCCGAAGGAGTTAATTGTACTGTTCCTGGTAAAACTCCAGAAGACAAAATTGAAGGTAGATTATTTTCTACTTTTTCTGTTAGCATATACCCCATCCTACTATTCTTTGGTGAAATTGAAAATGTGATAGTATTTAGTTTTTCTTGCTGTTCTTTTGTTAATAAATTGAACTCAGGTCCTCTAAAACATTCTATGATTGAACTTGTAAAATGTCCTTCGTCAATTTTAAACTTTGCGTATGTATTTTCTAGTTTTTGATTTATTGTTGGCGTAGAAATTATTTCTTCTTTACTTAAAATAGATTCTTCAGTAATTCCTTTATACATACTTCTACTATTCAACTTAACTTCAGAACAAATTCCTCCTTTAACAGCTAGATAAATCCTAAGACCGTAGATTCTATTACCAAAAGTGAGTTGATCTCCTTTTGACACAAAGATCCTTTTGTTTACAGAGATTTGTTGATTGTTTATTTGAGGAGAAAAGTTAGCTCCGGAGATGCAAATTTCATGATCTGCTAAAAACTCAAATTTTGCATTTCCATATGTAATTTCGAGTACAGCAGCATTAAGTTTGTTATTCAATATTGCATTGGCTAGTTGATATGAACGTAAATCCATTGCTCCGGAAGTAGGAACACCAAAATGAGCGAATCCAAATCTTCCTTCATCTTGAATTGTAGTTGAAATTCCTGGTGAAATTACTTTAATCATAGATTTCAATTTTACTTAATTCATACTCTCCCAAAGAAATTTCGATTTCAATTTTTTGAAACTCGTGTTTACTTACAGGATTAAATTTCAATTGATCCCCAGACTTTGCAAAACAAGGCAGATCATTTTCAAGATTAAAGAAGTTTATTGGTGTCTTCCCAATTATATGCCAACCTCCTGCACTTTTTTGCGGATAAATTCCTGTTTGTTTACCTCCTATTGCTACAGAACCTTTGGGAACTTTTAAAAGTGGCGTTGATTTTCTATTCAGTTCAAGTTTAGCATCAAGACCTCCTAAATATAAAAACCCAGGAAGAAATCCGACAAAATAAACGGTATACATTGCTGAGCTGTGTAAAGTAATTATTTCCTCAACAGAAACTCCCAGCTCCTTTGACATGTTGGAAAGATCAAATCCATATTCCAAGTCATAACATACAGGAATTGTCCAAAGATGTTTTGCTATACTATTTTGAGATTTTAATTCATTATAAATTACTTTCAACTCTTGTATCTCAGCTTGAAAATTAATTATTTCATTGTACTTGAGGACTAAAGAATTATAACCAATTATAAAATCTATTATTCGTTCTTTTTTTCTTTTAAAAATAGCTTCTTTATAATTGTTAATATCACTAATAATTTCAGGAGAAATCTTTTCCTCCCAAGCTATTAAAATTGCCTTGTCTCCAAAGTTTTTATATTCTAAAGTATTAAGCATCTTTTGCAAGCTTCTCTCTTAGATATTGAAGTAATTCGACTGCATTTTTATGATCTCCATGAACACAAAATGTATCTGCTTTAATTTGAACTGAACTTCCTTGAACTGAAGTAACTTTTTCGGAATTTACCATTTGTTTCAATTGTTGAAAAGCCAAGTCATTATTCGTAATAATAGCATTAGGTTGTGCTCTTGAAACTAAAGATAAATCATCATTATAACTCCTATCAATAAAAGCTTCATATTTAACTTTTATTCCACTACTAATAGCAAGCTCAGCTATAACTGAGTTATAAGGAGCATATAAATAAACTGATTCTTTTAACGCCAACAATTCATCAATAATAACTTTTGCGTACTCCTCACCTTTTGCAGCTATATTATATAACGCTCCATGTGGTTTTACATGATGCAAACGTTCTCCCTGTTCCTCAGTTTTACTTTTTACCAATTGAATCTGATTTCGAATACTTTCTTGAAGTTCAGAAAAGGAAATATCCATAATTTTTCTTCCGAAATTTTCTCTATCCGGAAATGATGGATGCGCTCCAATTTTGACATTATATGCTTTCGCTAATGAAATCACCTCATCAATTATCTCTGGACTTCCTGCATGTGCAGCACAAGAAATATTACACGAATTGATGTAAGGCATTAAAAACTTTTCATTACCCAATCCTTCTGCTACATCACAATTGATATCTATACTTTTAGTAAACATTTAAAACTTTTAGAATACTTTTTAAGCCTAAGAAAATAGTGAACACTAGTAAACATAATCCAATAAAGTTTTGTGTTTTGGTGTTCTTGAATTTTCCTAAGACTGATTCTTTATTCATTACCCAAAGTAAAATTCCAGCGATTAATGGTAACAATAAACCATTAGCGACTTGAGCAACTTTTATTATTTGTATTGGTTTTACACCTAATGAGGAAAATAAAATTCCTAGAACTAAAATGAAAATCCAGACTCCTCTAAAATTTTTAGATTTCAAATTTCCTTTCCAGCCTAAACATCCTTTTGCAACATAAGCAGCAGCTAAAGGTGCAGTTATTGCAGAAGTAATACCAGCTGCAAATAAACCAATTGCCAAAAAGTACTTTGCAAATGCTCCATATAATGGTTCTAATCCTTTTGCTAAATCTGAAACATTCGCAATTGTATCTGAGTTTATACTTGCTGCAGAAATGATAATAGCCATCGATACTAATCCTCCTAATGCAATCGAAATAATTGTATCCTTTTTTACACTATTGATATCCTCAGGTTTGTTCCATTTTTCTTTCACAAGAGAAGCATGTAAGAAAAGATTATATGGAACCACAGTTGTACCAATCAAAGCGATTACGGTTAATAAACCATTCTCTGGAAGTTTAGGAACTACTAACCCTTTGAAAATTTCAATTACATTGGGTTTTGTTATAATTGCTGTGATTAAGAAAGATAAACTCATAATAAGTACCAAACTCACTAAAACTCTTTCTAAAAACTTATAGTTACCCACATATAACAATGCGAATGCGATTATTCCTATTAAAATACTCAATGCATTTACATAAAATGGACCGATCATATAGTTTTGACTTCCTAGAACAGTTTCTAAACCTAATACTGCTCCGCTAATATTTCCTGCTTCATATAAAGAATTCCCGATAACAATAGCGACTAATATCAGAGCAATTAAAACACTTTTAAAAACAGGATTTTTAACTTCTTCTCGAATAACTTCTGATAACCCTTTTTGAGAAATAATTCCTAAACGAGCCGCCATTTCTTGTAAGAAGATCGTAGCCAAAATCGAAATGAGCATCGCCCAAAGCAAATTGAATCCAAAATTAATCCCTGCAATAGTACAGACAGTTACTGTTCCTGGACCAATAAATGCCGCTGCTACCAGAGTTCCTGGGCCAATATTTTTTAATAGCTTTTTAATCATTCTTAGAAGATTTTAATGCATAAATAGCAAAACTACCAAGCCAATGTCCTCCTTCATAACTATCACCAACTAAATTTGGCAATGAGTATTCTATATGCTGATTTGCAATTTTCTTTAAATGATTTAATTCTGAAGATCCTTCTATAATTTTATTTAACGCCCAAGCTCTAGAAAAATTCACACCATCTAAATGGACTAATTTACCATCTGTTCTATCCGAAACTTCTCCTACAGGAAATTGAAAATTTACATCTTTCAATTGTGGTAAAAATTTATCAAACCAATCATCAAACAATTCTTTAGATAAAACTCGTTTCATAATTGCCGCTTCTTGTAAGCATGGAGAAAGAAAATCAAATCCACTCGGCTCCCAAGACAAAGGGCAATTCTGATCTTTTAAATAGAACGCTTTTGCTCTAGTTTCAATTAACAGCTTCAATTCTGTATTACTAACAGTATTGGCGTAATCCCAAGCAAAAGTTAATCCAAATGCAGTATTAGTATGCTCTCCTACTCTAATTGGATATTTCAATTTCGGTAAAAATTCAAAGTATTTTCCAACAATCAAATCTGTAAGAGGCTGTAAGTTTTTCTCAAGGACTCTGGCAGTTTCATCATCCCATGTATGTAATTCTTCAGCTAATTTTAATAACCAAGCCCAACCATAAGTACGCTCATAACTTTTATTGTATTTTCCATAAAAGTATTTTACTTCTTTTTCTATATTCTCTTTAGATATATTTTGAAGTAATTGCTCTTTAATTGTTGCTGCATTATCAATATTCGGAAATTGTTTCAACAGTGCAACTAAACTCCAATGTCCATGCACAGATGAGTGCCAGTCGAAACAACCATAAAAAGCAGGATGTAATTCTTTTGGAGATTTTAAATCTTCTCCACTTCCAATTGTTTGATTTAACTTATTCGGATATTCAACATTAATGCAATGTATAGGTAAACTTGCTAATTTATTTGCTTGTTCAAGAGTTAAGGATAAACTCTCTACCTCCACTACTTCAACCGTATTAGCGTCTGATGATTTTGTTTCCTTTGAGTCAGATTTTCCCGTTTGTCCACAAGAAATAAGAACTATTGAAAATAGAGATATAAAAAAAGATTTCATTTACATATAATTTGGTTGTCATAAATGTAGTGAAATGAAATTACAATTAGTTTCATAATTACTTAAAGTAGTTATTAGTATTTTGATTACGATTTCTTAATTTCGCAGCCTATGAAAAGAATAATATCCCTGCTATTTTTATTTGTATACATTTTCACTAATTCTCAAGTAAAACTATCTCATAATATTGGTGATGATTTAATTCCTACGACTATTTATGCTTGTAGTTGGGGAGGTATAAAATGGGCTAGAAAATTTAATCTCAGAGATTTTGGAATTACCAACAATGAAAATTTTATTATAAACTCTGCGCAAATAGGGTTGTTCAGAACTGGTAGTTGGGATGTAAACATTCAGTTTAATATTTATAAAGTTGACTCAAACTTTCCTAATTCATTTTCCGATGCTGATTTGATTGGTAGTAGTCAAGCTCAAAGCGCTCCTTACATACCAAATAATTTTCCTCCTGAGATAATGACTATAAATTTTGATACGCCAGTTATTATTCCAAATGATGTAGAAATGATATTAGTCGAGGCCTTTCAATTGCATAGTACAGCTAGTTCAGCTATTGCCTTTGCAGCCGGTACTGAAAACGACAATGATTTTTCATGGTTTAAATCTGATAATGGTGGATGTCCACCTGATGAATATACTTCAACCATAGATTTAGGAAGACCCGATACTAATTTTTATATCACTGTAAACGGACAAAAACAAACTATACTTCCATTTGAAATTATAAACAATTCAGTCTGTAATGGAGAACAAAGCAATTTTAATTTAACAAACCAATCTGAAGTTAGTTCTGTTATTTGGAATTTTGATGAACCTTCTTCTGGAACTAATAATGTCTCAAGTAATTTAAACGCCACACATACATACACTTCTAATGGCACTTATACTGTTACAGCTATTGTTACCCATACTGATGGAACAGTTTATACTATTGAAAAAGAAACTACTATTTATTCCGTTCCAACCGTAAGCACAAATTTATTCTTAAATCAATGTGATAATGATACAGATGGTTTCTCATTATTTAACCTTAACGAGATAGACAAACAACTAATTTCAAACTCTGATAATTATAACATCTCTTATTTTGAAAGTTTAGCAGACGCTGAAAATAATAACAACCCTATTCAAAACACAAATACTTACCAAAATCAAATTGTAAGTATTGATACTATTTGGGCAAGAGTTGAAAATACAAATAGTTGTTTCTCTACGAGTGAAATAAAACTAACTGTCTCTACTACCCAAATACCGACATCTTTTCAGAAAACTTTTTACAGTTGTGATGATGAATCTAATACAAATGATGGTGTAGCGTCTTTTGATTTTAGTAGTGTTACTCAGGAAGTAAAAAATCTATTTCCTTCTAATCAAAATATTTCAATTAGTTATTTCGAAAATGAGACAGACGCTTTGTTTGGAACTAATCCTATTCCTGAATCTAATCTCAATAACTTTAGGAATATCAATAGTCCGTATCAACAAGACATTTACATTCGAGTAGAGAATTCTTTAAATGATGAATGCTTAGGATTTGGTAACTATATCACTCTAATTACGGAAAAAGTACCAGTTGCAAATCCTTTAACGATTTCTCCTGAATGTGATAATGATGGAGACGGATTATTTCCTTTCGATACTTCCAATATAGAAAATATAATTATAGGATCTCAAACCAATGTTGCTATTAGTTATTTTGATGAAAACGGGAATAGTTTACCTAGTCCATTACCGAATCCATTTAACACTAAAAGTCAAACCATAAAGGTAGTAGTTCAAAATAGCATCTCACAAGCCTCTAATGGGAAATGTAGTTCTGAAACTACTATTGACTTTATTGTAAACACTGTACCATCTGTTACAAAAATTGAAACACAAGAAACCTGCGACACAGATTTTGATGGAATAGCTTTATTTGACACCTCGCAAATTGAATCAAAAATAATAGGAAACCAATCAGGGTTAATTGTCAAATATTTTGATGAACATAATGTGGAACTTCCAAGTCCATTACCTAATCCTTTCTCATCTCACTCACAAAGTATCAAAGTTAGAGTTGAAAACCCAATTTATACAGGTTGCTTTCAAGAAACATCTGTTGAGTTTCTTGTAAATCAAAAACCTGAATTTGAAATTGAAAGCTTAGCAATTTTATGCTCTAATTTAAGTTCGACAATTGATATTAATATACAAAATCCTACTGGAAATTATATCTATCAATGGAGAAACGAGCTCAACGAAATTATTAGTAACTCAGAAAGTATTACAGTAGACGAAGGAGGAATATACTCTGTTTCAGCCTTTTCAGACAAAGGTTGTCAATCGGATATTAAGTCCATAACTATTCAAGAATCAAGTATTTCATCTTTAGTAAAAGAAAATCTTGAAATTATAGACGATTCAGATAATAATAGTATTACCATTAACACTGGTAATATTGGAATTGGTAATTATGAATTTAGTTTACTTGATAACAATAATAATACGATTTATGATTATCAAGACGATCCCTTTTTTGAAGAGTTAGATGGAGGATTCTATACAATTCTTATCAGAGATAAAAACGGATGTGGTATTCAGTCTTTTGAGATTTCAATTATAAGTTATCCAAAGTTTTTTACTCCAAATGGCGACGGAATGAACGAAGTTTGGCATATTAAAGGATTGGGAAAAAGCTTTTATACTAATGGAATTGTCAACATCTATAATCGATTTGGTATACTTTTGTACACTCTGAGTATGGATGACTCGGGATGGGATGGTAATTATCAAGGAAATCCTCTACCATCTAATGATTATTGGTTTGAAGCAAACCTTACCACTCCTGCTGGTAATAGAATTATAAAAAAAGGAAGTTTTAGTCTATTAAGAAAATAAAAAAGACTCGCTAAAAGCGAGTCTTAATTTATACTATAATAAGATTTTAATCTTAGTATCTGTAGTGTTCTGGTTTATATGGACCTTCAACAGTTACACCAATATACTCAGCTTGATCTGTACGTAATTCAGTTAACTCAACTCCAATTTTAGCTAAGTGTAATTTTGCTACTTTCTCATCTAAGTGTTTTGGTAACATGTAAACATCATTCTTATACGCATCAGCATTATTCCATAATTCGATTTGTGCTAATGTTTGGTTTGTGAATGAATTAGACATTACAAAACTTGGGTGACCAGTTGCACATCCTAAGTTTACTAAACGACCTTCAGCTAAAATGATAACATCGTTTCCGTTTACGTTATACTTATCAACTTGAGGCTTAATTTCAACTTTAGAATCTCCATACTTCTCATTTAACCAAGCCATATCGATTTCATTATCGAAGTGTCCGATGTTACAAACGATCGCTTTATCTTTTAAAGCTTCAAAGTGCTCACCACGAACGATATCTTTGTTTCCTGTAGTTGTAATAACGATATCCGCATTTCCAACAACAGTTTCTAATTTCTTAACTTCAAATCCGTCCATTGCAGCTTGTAAAGCACAAATTGGATCAATTTCAGTTACCGTTACGATAGATCCAGCTCCACGGAAAGAAGCAGCTGTTCCTTTACCAACATCTCCATATCCACAAACAACAACTCTTTTTCCAGCTAACATAACATCAGTAGCACGGCGAATTGCATCAACTGCAGATTCTTTACATCCGTATTTGTTATCGAACTTAGATTTAGTTACAGAATCATTTACGTTGATTGCTGGCATTGGTAAAGTACCATTCTTTACTCTTTCATATAAACGGTGAACTCCTGTTGTAGTTTCTTCAGATAATCCGTTGATTCCTTCAGCTAACTCAGGATATTTATCTAACACCATATTTGTTAAATCACCACCATCGTCTAAGATCATATTTAATGGCTTCTTCTCTTCTCCAAAGAATAAAGTTTGCTCAATACACCAATCAAATTCTTCTTCGTTCATTCCTTTCCAAGCGTATACTGGAGTACCAGCAGCAGCAATAGCAGCAGCAGCTTGATCTTGAGTAGAGAAAATATTACAAGAACTCCAAGTAACTTCTGCACCTAAAGCTTGTAAAGTTTCGATTAAAACCGCAGTTTGAATGGTCATGTGTAAACATCCTGCAATTCTAGCACCTTTTAAAGGTTGCTCATCTTTATACTCTTCACGTAAACTCATTAAACCTGGCATTTCAGCTTCTGCCAATTCAATTTCTTTTCTTCCCCAATCTGCTAAAGAAATATCTTTAACTTTGTAAGGAACATACGCAGCGGTTTTTGTGCTCATATTTTTGTATATTTATTATATTCTGTTTTGAGTCGCAAAATTACAAAATAACTTTCTAAATCATGCCTCTATATAAAACAATCAATATTAACAAACATTCTAAAGTTTTGATTTGGAAGATTGAAGAGTCTTTCGACACACTTTCTGAAGGAATTGAGTTATCTCCACAAAGTGCTGATCGCGTGTCTCAAATGAAATCAGAAATACATCGAAGAGGCTTTTTAAGTGTTCGTCATTTGTTGAAAGAAGTTGGTTATTCGGATAGTGATTTGTTTTATGATGAATATGGAAAACCACATTTAAAAGATGGTACTCAAATTTCTATTACGCATTCATTTATATTTTCTGCTTTAATCATTTCTAAGGAAAATAAAGTTGGAATTGACATTGAAAAAAGGCGTGATAAAATTGTAAAAATTGCACATAAGTTTACTCCAATTGAAGAGTACAAATCCATTGCAAATCATGATGCATTAGTTAGTAAATTAACTATTGTTTGGGGAGCAAAAGAAAGTTTGTATAAAATCTACGGAAAGAAAAAGTTACTTTTCTTAAATCACATTTATATCGAAGATTTCTCTTTTGACACCAGCTCAACAACAGGAAAAATATTATATGAAGGTGTTACTTCTGAATATGATATTCATTTTGAGGAAATAGAAGATTTCACGTGTGTGTATGCTTTTTAATTTTTTTTCCATAGTGTAAAGTTTTGGTATGAGTTTTGATTTTATTCTGCTCATCACTTAAAAACTAAATTACTATGAAATTACAATACTTATTACTGATTAGTCTAACAATTCTATTCTTCAATTGTAAAACAGACAAATTAGAACCATTTGTTCCTGAAAATCACTTAGCAAGTTTTCAAACTGAAAAACCTCAGTTTTTCGATTTAGATACTTTAGACTACAAAACAATTATTGGAAAACATGGCACAAAAATAATTTACTACAGAGAACTTTTTGATACTATTTATAAAGATCCTATTCAATTAGAGTTAATTGAATTGTATGACTTTAAAGAAATTCTTTATCGAAATATTCCAACCATAACAACAAAAGATGAATTATTAGAAACATCGGGAGTCTTAAAAATTAAGTTCACTTCTAATGGAAAAGAACTAGAAATTAGAGAAGGTCAGAAACTATTAATTTACCCTCCTACTGGTAAACTTAAAAACAATGATATTTTCTTGTCAGAAAAAGATTCTATAACAAATATCAAATGGAATATTACTGAACAAAATTATGTTTCTAAATCTATATTACTAGGAGGTGGTATTTCGAAAAGAATATATATTCCTTTTGACTCATTGTCCGAAAATGAAAAAAGCAGAATTAAAAGTAACCAAATAATTAATGCAGATGAATTAATTCACCTAGAGCTGAGAAACGAACTTAACTCCTTTATTTTAGAAAGTATAAAAGAAAAATGGATTAATATTGATAAATTCATTCAACCAGAGAAGAGAATTTCTTTTAATATTGAAGAAAACATTGACTTCTCGGGTTATAATACTTATGTACAGTATGAAGATCTCAATTCTTTTTTGTCTTACACGATGACAGAAGACATGTTAACTCTTAAAAACATTCCAATAAAAGGACGAGTAAACTTGATTGTTGTAGGTAGAAATTTAGAGGAAATATTCTTTGACAAAATAAATCTAAATACTATTTCTGATAATTCTGAGATTAAATTAAATATGAAAAAAACTTCAAAACAAGATCTGAAAAAACTATTTGAATAATAGTCTTTATTTTTGCAGGAAATACTATTCAATGAAAATATCAGTAGAGTTAACACTTACTCCGCTTCAAGATAATTTTGAAGAACCTATTATTAATTTCATCAAGAAACTTAGAGCTTCTGGTTTGACTATTCTTGAGAATCCTTTGAGCACTCAAGTTTATGGAGATTACGATACAGTAATGCAATTATTAACTTCAGAAGTTAAAGAAACCTTTGAAGCAATAGACAATGGACTACTTCAAATGAAAATTGTAAAAACTGATAGAAGCGACTATGAACCAAATTTTTGATTTTTTATTCAGCCAATACGAAGGATCAAGTACTCTTGATGTTACGTTAGAAATAGTGGCTGTGGTTTTCGGTTTTCTTTCAGTTTGGTATTCTAAACAAAATAAGATTTGGGTTTTCCCTACTGGAATGATAAGCACGGCTATTTTCGTTTATCTTCTTTTGAAATGGGGATTACTTGGTGATATGATGATTAATGGTTATTACTTCATCATGAGTGTTTACGGTTGGTATATTTGGACACAAACTAAAGACGGACATGTAGCACATCCAATTTCAAGAACCACTTTAAAAGAAAAGAAAATTAGTGTTGCAATTTTCTTTGCTACATTGATTTTTGTGTATGTTGTTTATGCAACTTTCGACAAATGGAATGATTGGACAGCTTATATAGATACAATTACCACTGCTGTGTTTTTTGTAGGAATGTGGTTAATGGCAAGAAGAAAAATAGAAAACTGGATTTACTGGATTATAGGTGATCTTATTTCTGTGCCTTTATATTTATACAAAGGCTTTGTATTTACAAGTTTTCAATATTTAATATTTACATTTATAGCAATACTAGGATATTTAGCATGGAAGAAAAGCTTAGACAATCCGAAATTAATTTAGTAAAGGTAGTTCTGTTTGGCCCAGAAAGTACTGGTAAAACAACACTTTCTCGTCAGCTTGCTCGACATTACAATACAGTTTGGGCACCAGAATATGCGAGGGAATATTTACAAGACAAATGGAATAATGAACGTAAAACTTGTGAAGAAAGTGATTTAATTCCAATTGCTATCGGTCAAATGGATTTAGAAAACTCTCTAGCAAAAAAGGCTGACAAATTATTGATTTGTGATACAGATTTGCTAGAAACTAAAGTATATTCAGAAGAATATTATGGTGGATTTGTAGATCCGTTATTAGATGAATTCGCTATTAAAAACACCTATGACATTTACTTCCTAACATATATAGATACACCTTGGGAAGAAGACGATTTAAGAGATAGACCTGAACAACGTGAAGAAATGTTTAACGCGTTTAAAAATGCTCTAGAAAAATATAATCGTCCTTATATTCTTTTAAAAGGAGATAAAGAAACCAGATTAAAAAAAGCCACTCAAATTATTGATGATTTGATTGCTAAAAAAGAAAATCTACATTCATATTCAGACTCTTTGATTGATTTAGATCTCCATTTTTTACATCAAAATATTGATCCAAATACATTAATGCACTAATCTTGGATAAAAGTAACATTCAAACCGAAATTCAATTTAAAGCTATTAGAAGTTCAGGACCAGGTGGTCAACACGTGAATAAAGTAGCTTCCAAAGTTGAATTGTATTTTGATATTCAAAATTCTCAAGGTTTAACTTCTCGCGAAAAAGAAATTATTACAACTAAACTTGCAAATAAAATATCTAAAAACGGTCAATTACTTTTATACTCTCAAGAAAGCAGATCACAACATAAAAATAAAGAAATTGTAACTCAACAACTTTTTCAACTACTCACTTCAAGTTTAGTACAACCTAAAAAAAGAAGATCTACAAAACCAACCAGAAGTTCATTAGTTAAAAAAGCTAAAAACAAACAAAAACATTCTTTAAAAAAGCAATTAAGGCGAAAACCTAACTTAGATTAACTAAATTTCTTACTCGTTAATTTAAAATTCCACCTTACCTTTGCACCGTTCTCATAAAGGGGTGCCAATTATAGGCTGAGATCAAACCCATAGAACCTAGAACAGGTAATGCTGTTTAGGGAATAATGAGTGCTAATTGAACATGTAAATGTTTTTTAATGAAGTATAAAAAGTTATGCTTCACTCTAAATGCGCTCATACATACAGTATTCAAAAAACAACGAATAATTGCCTCTTTTTATTCATTTATTTTAAAAATGAAGTTTTTAAACATTTGTAAAAGAGTGAAGATGTTAGTATCTCTTTTATTCATTTCAATTTCATTAGCGGTTAATGCACAAACAGAGCAAATAACTGGTAAAGTAGTTGATAGTAATTCAAAACCATTAAATGGTGCTAGTGTAGTTATTCGAACTATAAAAAAAGGATCTATAACTGATGCTGATGGTAACTTTTCTATGAGAGTTCCTAAAGGAAGTTATACCCTTGAAGTTTCTTTCGTTGGATATACTACTATTAAAAAAGAAATTGCCTCAGGAACTAAAGACGTTTTGATTACATTAAAATCAGAAGATGAAGTTTTAGATGAGGTTTTAGTTTCATCAATTCGTGTAAAAGCAGACGCTCCAGTTACACACTCAAACTTATCTAAAAAACAAATTGCAAAACGCAATTTAGGTCAGGATATTCCTGTATTATTAAATTATTTACCTTCGGTGATTTCCTCATCTGATGCTGGTGCTGGAGTTGGATACACATACATGAGAGTTCGTGGTTCTGATGCAACAAGAATTAACGTAACTATAAACGGTATTCCATACAACGATCCTGAAAGTCAAGGAACGTTCTGGGTTAATTTAGGAGATTTTGCATCTTCTACGCAAAGCTTACAATTACAGCGTGGAGTTGGTACATCAACTAATGGATCAGGAGCATTTGGAGCAAGTTTAAACATTTTAACTGATGCTATTTCTGAGGAAGCTGGAGGAGAAATTTCGAATTCATTCGGATCTTTTGGAACTAGAAAACATACCGTAAAATTTACTACTGGTAGATTGAATGATCATTTCGAATTCTCAGGACGTTTATCTAATATTTATTCTGATGGTTACGTTGATAGAGCTTTTACAGATTTAAAATCTTACTTCTTACAAGGAAGTTACTCTGATGAAAACACTTTAATTAAAGCTGTGGTATTTGGTGGACAGGAACAAACGTATCAAGCATGGTTTGGTTTAACTGCTCAGCAATTAGAGGAAGACCGTCGTCAAAACCCTTATACTTATGATAACGAAACGGATAACTATTGGCAAGACCATTATCAGCTGCACTGGAATGAGAAGTTTAGCGATAAGTTATCTACAAATATCGGTTTAAATTATACTCGTGGTAAAGGATATTTTGAGCAATATAAGCCTGGAGAATCTGCTCCAGATTTCAATAACTTAATAGTTGATGGAAGTGATGTAATTGTTCGTCGTTGGTTAGATAACCATTTCTATGTATTTAATGCGGCTGCAACTTATACTACTGATGGAATTGAAATTATTGCCGGAGGATCTTACAGTAACTATACAAATGATCATTATGGAGAAGTAATTTGGGGAAGTGATCTAGCTCCAAATACGAATATCAGAGATCGTTATTATTTTAGTGATGCTAAAAAACATGATTTAAGTTCTTTTATCAAAACAAACATTAGAGTTAATGATAAATTAAACGCTTATGTTGATTTACAAGGAAGGTTCGTGAGTTATAGAACTGGCGGACTAAATTCTGATAGAGTTCCTTTAGATATTGATAAAGATTTCAACTTCTTTAACCCTAAAGTAGGTTTAACGTATAAATTAAACGACGCTAACAGTTTCTATTTATCATACGCACGAGCGAACAGAGAGCCAAATAGAAATGATTTTGAAGGTGGAAACACACAACATGAAACTTTAGATGATTTTGAATTAGGATGGCGTTTAGCAACAGATAATATTAAAATAAATACGAACTTATTCTACATGGATTATACGAATCAGTTAGTATTATCTGGAGCTATTAATAATGTTGGAGAACCTTTAAGAGAAACAAGTGGAAGTAGTTTCCGTTTTGGATTAGAGATTGATGCAGATATTACACTAACAGAATATCTTGCAGTTAAACCTAATTTAGGTTTAAGTACAAACCAAAATAGAGATTTTAATGCGCCGATCGATGGAGTTCTTGAAAATTTAGGAAACACAAACATTTCTTTTTCTCCTAATGTGATTGTAGGAAATTCATTAGTATTTACTCCTACTGATGATCTTCAAATTGCATTTTTATCTAAATATGTAGGAGAACAATTTATGGGGAATTTAGGTGGAAGAATTTCTAATAACGAAAAATTAGATGGTTACTTTACTAGTGATTTAAATATTATCTATGAAGTTGAAACAAACAAAATTTTCGATTCTATAGTATTTACGGGATTAGTAAATAACATTTTTAATAAAGAATATGTAGATAGAGGATACTATTTCTTCTTTGATGATACTTGGACAACGCCAGGTGTTACTACTACAGTTGATGGAGCAGGATATTATCCACAAGCTACTATTAACTTTTTAGCAGGAGTTACTTTTAAGTTCTAGTTTTATATATTATCAAATAAAAAAGCCGAGTTTGAAACTCGGCTTTTTTTATATTATTGAAGAAACGATACTACCACACTAAAAACAATATAAATCGGATATCCATAAATGGAAAATTTATACTTGTAGTCTTTTTCTTCCTTATTCTTTACGCTAAAAATTGTGAATATAATTCCTGCAACTAAAAGCAAAAATATAATTATTGATAATCCCATCATTCGTATGTAAAAATTTTCCGCGCTATGCACAAGTGGAAAATAATTGTACGCTAAATATCCTGACAAAATATTCAATAACACAATGTAAACAAGAAGCCGGAAAGACCAACTCTTATAATTTGTTTCCTTTTTCATATAAATTTTTATTTCATTCTTCCTACTGCACAGCTTACAAATGATTTTGCTTTGTGCATTATATTATTAGTATCTCCAACTTCAGGATATCCTAATTTAGAAAGTTTTTCTTTTATAGTTTCTACTAAACTATCAGGAGAGTTGAACGTAACTTTTGAATCCGTAACATTAACATCTACATTATCTACTCCTTTTATTTCTGACAATTCTGAAGTGATTGTTTTTGCACAACCACCACACTTTAGGTTTTCTATATAAATCTCTTTAATCATTCTACTTTATTTTTCTTAATCCACTCCTTATATCCTCCTTTTACATTATATACATCGAAACCATTATCCACTAAAACTGATGCTGCTATTTTACTTCTACCGCCTGAACGACAATACACATATACAGGCTTTTTTTTATCTAGAACTTCAATAACTCTCGATTCAAAATTATTTGAAATCATGTTCACCTGAACAGCATCGAAAATTATTCCATTTTTAGTTTCTGAAGAGGTCCTAACGTCTAATAACTGAATATTTTTATCTTCTTTTAGAACTGTTTTTAAGTCATCAACTGTTATGTTCTTAACTCTTGAATCACTTTTGACACAAGAAGTTAAAACCAAGAGAAATAGAAAACTTAAAATTAACTTCTTCATGATTTCTTAACTGCTTAAGAGGACAAACAAACTGGCGTAGTTGTTTTAATATTCGTTTTTCGTATTGCACCAAACCCTCCAGCTACATCAATAACATTATGCATTCCTTTAGCTTTTAATATAGATGCTGCAATTACAGATCTGTATCCTCCTGCACAATGAATAAAGAAGTTTTTATCTTGAGGGAATACACTAATATAATCATTTAAATAATCTAATGGCGTGTTTTTCACATCTTTTATGTGTTCATTTTCATATTCTCCAGGTTTTCTAACATCAAAAACAATAGCATTTTTTCCAATTTCAACTTCTAAATCTTCAGCTGAAACAGATTGTAATGTATCTATAGTTTTACCAGAATTCTTCCAGCTTTCAAAACCGCCTTCTAAATATCCTATTACATTATCAAAACCAACTCTAGCTAACCTTGTAATAGTTTCTTGTTCTTTACCTTGAGGTGTTACTAAAACAATTGGTAGATTAATATCTTTAATTAATGCCCCTACCCAAGGTGCAAACGTTCCATTCAATCCAATAAACATTGATTTTGGAACGAATCCATCAATAAAATCAGATTGGTGACGCACATCTAATATTAAAGCATCGTATTTTTCAGTTTTCGAAATAAAATCTTCTACAGATAAAGACTTGGTTCCTTTTTCAAGTATTGTATCTATAGATTCATATCCTTCTTTATTCAATTTTACATTCAAAGGAAAATAGTCTGGAGGTGGTAATAAACCATCAGTAACTTCTTTAATAAACTCCTCTCTAGTCATATCAGCTCGTAAAGCATAATTTGACTGTTTTTGGTTTCCAATAGTACTCACAGTTTCTTTACTTAAATTCTTCCCACAAGCCGAACCAGCTCCATGAGCAGGATAAACTATCACATCATCATTCAATACCATAATCTTATTTCTTAGGCTATCAAATAAAAAACCTGCTAAATCCTCTTTTGTGATATCACCTTTTTGTGCTAAATCTGGCCTTCCAACATCTCCAATAAATAAAGTATCTCCACTGAATATTGCATAATCTTTCCCTGATTCATCTTTCAATAGATATATTGTACTTTCCATCGTATGACCTGGCGTATGAATAGCAACAATTTCTAAATCTCCAACAAAAAATGATTCATTATCCTTTGCTATATGCGCATCAAAATTTGTTTTTGCAGTTGGTCCATAAACAATTTGAGCTCCTGTTTTTTCTGCTAACGTAATATGTCCACTAACAAAATCAGCATGAAAATGGGTTTCAAAAATATATTTAACCTTAGCATTATCCTTCTCTGCTTTGTCTAAATAAGGCTGCACCTCTCTCAAAGGATCGATTATTGCTGCCTCTCCTTTACTTTCTATGTAATAAGCTCCTTGCGATAAACATTTGGTATAAATTTGCTCTATCTTCATTCTCTTTATTATTTATTTATACGCCTGATGTATATACTGCGCATATTTCTTTTGATTTTGATTATCTCCTGTTTTATAAAATAATACAGCCCAGTTTACTCTCATAAAAAAATGATCAATGCTAACAACATCTAACATTCCTGCTTTGAAAATTGCATCTCTAACGGGACCTTTAATACCTGCAAAATAAAATAGAATTCCTTTCCTTTTATAAAATACTATTAATTGCTTCAGCATTTCAATTCCTGTACTATCTACTCTATTTATACTCTCACCATCTAAAACAATTAGTTTTAAATTTTCACCTTTCTTATTCGCCATATACTCCAGTTGCTCTCTAAAGTAATTTGAATTTGCATAGAATAATTGGGCATCAAATCTAAAAACTAACACGTCGTCATCTATAATAACTTCTTTAAATCGGTTTTTATTTCTATAAAAATCTGAATCTGGCACTTTACCTAATTCTACTACATTTGGTCTAGAAGTTCTAAAAATTAAAACGATTAATGATAATCCTACTCCAATAAGGATACCATACTCTATACCAAAAAATAATGTCCCACAAAAAGTAGCTAGTAATAACCAGAAGTCCAAATTATTTGCTCTCCATAAATATCTTGCCTCCTTTATATTTACCAATCTAAATACAGCAACTATAATTATTGCAGCCAGCACTGTTTTAGGTAAAAAATAAAATACTGGAGTTAAAAACAATAATGTTAATATCACTAAAGCTGCAGAGATAAATGCTGCCATTCCTGTTCGAGCTCCAGCATCAAAATTAATTGCCGATCTAGAAAAACTAGATGTCGAAGGATATGCTTTAAAAAACGATCCGAAAATATTACTTAACCCTAAAGCTATTAACTCTTGATTGGAATCTATCTTATATTCATCCTGTTGCGCTTCTATAAACTTACCTATTGAAATAGTTTCTAAATATCCTACCATAACCAAAGTAAAGGCCATTGGTAACAATTCTCTTATCAATCCAAAATTTAAATCTGGCATTGCACACCCTGGTAATCCAGAAGGAATACCTTCAACAATAGCAACTTCAGCAAAATATCCTCTAAATAAATACATTGCTGCAATTCCTAGTACTACAACAATTAGCGCATTTGGTATCTTCTTATTAATTCTTCTCAGAACTATAATAATAATACTAGTAATAACACCAATACACGTAGTCTTTGTATCGAATTCTAAGACTTTAGAAAGAATATCATCTAATAGAATATGTATCTGATCGCTTTGTAAAAAATCAACTCCGAAAAAGTTTTTAAATTGATTTAAACCAATTGTTATTGCTACAGCCGAAGTAAAACCCGTAATAACAGGTTTAGATAAAAAGTTCACAATAAAACCTAGACGGAACACGCCCATAAGAAACTGTATAGTACCTACAAGTAAGGCTAAAAATATCGCAATAGCGATATAACTCTCCGACCCTATTAAGGCAATGGTAGAAATACTTGCAGCTACTATCAAAGAATCTGTTGCTACTGGACCAATTGCCACATGCCTTGATGATCCAAATATAGCATAGACTATTTGCGGAATTAATGCTGAATACAATCCATAAATTGGAGGTAACCCAGCAATTAATGCATAAGCTATACCTTGAGGTATTAATACAGTTGCTACGGTAATTCCTGCGACAATATCACCTTGAAGTTGCTCTTTTTTATACTTTGGCAACCAATTTAAAATCGGTATGTATTTCTCTAGCTTCACTTAAAACAATTCTCCTTGACTACTTCCTTTTATCTTTCCTAAATGTTTATAAGCTAAATCGGTAACTTCTCTACCACGAGGAGTTCTCATAATAAATCCTTCTTGGATTAAAAACGGTTCGTAAACTTCCTCTATAGTTTCTGAATTTTCTCCTACTGCTGTTGCTAGTGTTGTAATTCCTACAGGACCTCCTTTAAACTTATCAATTATGGTGTGTAAGATTTTATTATCCATTTCATCTAACCCGTGAGCATCAACATTTAATGCTTTTAAGGCATATTGGGCAATACCCAAATTAATCTTTCCGTCTCCTTTGATTTGAGCAAAATCTCTAACACGCCTCAATAAAGCATTTGCTATACGAGGAGTTCCTCTACTTCGTCCTGCAATTTCAATTGCTGCTTCCATTGAAATTGGAACTCCCAATATCATTGCACTACGTTGGATAATAGTTGTTAATAATTCCGTAGAATAATAATGTAATCGACTACTAATTCCAAAACGCGCTCGCATTGGTGCTGTCAGTAAACCAGATCTTGTAGTAGCTCCAACTAAAGTAAATGGCTCTAAGTTGATTTGTACTGTTCTTGCATTCGGACCAGATTCGATCATAATATCGATTTTATAATCCTCCATTGCTGAATATAAATACTCTTCTACTACCGGACTTAGTCGATGAATTTCGTCTATGAACAACACATCTCTTTCATCTAAATTTGTAAGTAAACCAGCTAAATCTCCTGGTTTATCCAAAACAGGACCTGAAGTAACTTTGATTCCAACGCCTAATTCATTGGCAAGAATGTTTGCTAAAGTTGTTTTTCCTAATCCTGGAGGACCATGAAACAATGTATGATCTAAAGCCTCATCTCTTTGATTAGCTGCTTCAACAAATATCTTTAAATTTTCAATTGCCTGATCTTGGCCTGTAAAATCATCAAAGGAAAGGGGACGTAGTTTCTTTTCTACATCCATTTCTTCTCTCGAATAATTTGTATTTTCAGGGTTTAAATGCTCATTCATCTGCAACAAATATAAAGTTTTTCAACCTCATTGATAGACTAAATTCTCCATCATAAATTCAAGGATTTTTATAAAATTATTCAAAATCACTAAAATTTGTTAAAATTTTATATCAATAACTTATCTTTGTTGCCCACTCATTCCTAAAATAAAATGAAAACAGTATTTAAAAAATTATTTTACTTATGTCTGTTCACATTAATAACAAATGTTTATGGACAAAAAGACGATTCTAACCAACCGCAAAAAGCAGTTTGGAAAGGAAAATTAGATTATCGATTCGTTCCAAGTATTAAGGAACAGTTACAAAACAAAAGTTTTATTCCCGCGACTATTAACAAGGATAACTTTTATGGTAAAGATAAAAGAGCAAAAGGAAACAAAGTTGTTCCAGGTAAAGGATTACCAGTAGGTTTAGATCCTTTATTAAACACGCAAAGTAGAGCTCCTCAAAAGCGAATCAAATCTACAAGTTTAACCTTTGAAACTACAAATAGTACTTCTACGCCATCAGATCCAACTGGTGCTGTAGGTAGAGATTACTATATCGCTTCATGGAATACTTCGTTTAGAATTTTCAATAAAGATGGAACTCCTGCTACTCCTGCCGCTAGTTTAGCTACATTATTCCCTGGTGGAGCTGATGGAGATCCTATCGTACTTTATGATTCTCAAGCCGATCGTTATATCGTAACGGAATTTGAAGATGCTCCAAATGGATTTCATGTGGCTATTTCTCAAACGAATGACCCAGTTAATGGTGGATGGCACGTATATAGTGCAACATCTTTCCAAACAGGTACTTTCCCTGACTATACAAAATTTTCTATTTGGTCAGATGGATACTATGTAACAGCTAATATTTCTGCGAGTGATAACGCTGGAAATACAAGAAACGGACAAGTTTGGGTATTAGAGAGAGATAAAATGTTAACTGGTGATACTTCTGCTAGTATTCAAGCATTCTCTTTACCTGGAATGGCAACAAATGGTTTTTATAGTCCGCAAGCATTTAATGTTACAGACGGTAATTTACCAGCAAGAGGAAATGCGACTATTGTATATATGCAAGATGATGCTTGGGCAGGTGTTACATCTGATCACTTAAAGTTATGGACAATAAATGTAGATTGGACAAACTCATTAAATTCAACAATTTCAGCTGCAACTCAAATTCCAACGGCTCCGTTTACAGGAGTATTTGACGGTGGAGGATTCGCAAACCTTCCTCAACCAACAGGACCAAGTATTGATGCTATGCAAGCTACAATAATGAATCAAGCACAATTTAGAAAGTTTGCTACACACAACTCAGTTGTATTTAACTTTGTTGTTAATACAAATGCTACAGGTAAATTGGCTGGTGTTAGATGGTACGAATTAAGACAAAATGGCGATGGACAACCTTGGTCTATATTCCAAGAAGGTACTTATGTCGCTCCTGATGGAAGACATGCTTTTGGTGCTAGTATGGCTATGGACGGTGCTGGTAATATTGGTATGGGATATTCTTCTGTAAGTTCTACTGAAAGTATTTCTCTCAGATATACTGGACGATTTAAAGATGACCCACTAAATTCAATGACAGCTTTAGAAGAATTAATCGTTCAAAGTACTTCTGACAATACAAACACTAGGTATGCAGATTATTCTCATTTAACGGTTGACCCTTCTAACGATGCTGATTTTTGGTTCGTGAGTGAGTATTTCAACAATGGAGCAAGAAGTAATATGGTAGGTGTTTTTCAACTAAGCCCCCCACCGAACAATGATGTTGGAGTTAGAACTATCACCAATCCAACTAGTGGAGTATTAACTAATACAGAAGACATTACTATTTCAATTAAAAACTTTGGTACCGATGATCAATCTAATTTCCCAGTAAGTTACTCTATAAATGGAGGAACGACTGTAACTGAAACTTACACAGGTACTGTTTCTCAAAATGAAACTGCTTCTTTTACTTTCGCTACAAAAGGTGATTTTTCAATATCTAACCAGATATATACCATCGTAGCATCTACAGGATTATCTGGTGATGAAAATGCATCAAACAACGAAGCTACTGTTGAAGTAATTAATGCAGTTAATACTTGTACCCCTATAGCACTTCAAGGGTGCGGCCTTGATGGTATTAAACGGTTTATTTTAGGAACTATTGATACAGATGATGGTAACGATGGTTGTAATACTACCGGAACAGTACAGGGTTATGTTGATCGTAGACTTTTAACTACAGATCTTGATAGGTCATCTACAACATCATATACATTAAGAGCACAACATAATTGGACAGCACAACCTACGAGTGAAGTATTGTCTGCTTGGATTGATTTCAATGATAACGGTACATTTGAATCAACAGAACAATTAATTACGGGAGTTTCCTTTACTCAGGCTAACAATTTAGATAATTTTGAATTAAACATCCCTACATCAGCACCTTTAGGAAGCCATATTTTGAGGGTTAAAGCGATTGATGGAACTGCTGCGGGTGATATTAATGACCCTTGTAGTAACTACGATTATGGTGAAGTTCATGATTATTCGGTTAAGATTGTTGATTCAACTTTAAGTACGGATGATGTAATCTTAGAAAATTCGGAGATTAAAGTTCTTACCTTACCAAACAAACAGTATCAAATTGAATTGATAACAGATTATGAAGATTTAATTAGTTTTAGAGTATTTGATATTTTAGGTAAACAAATAGTATTTAACAATATTATTAAGCAAGGTAATAAATACAGTTACTCTTTAGATATGTCTTATGCTACTCCAGGAGTTTATTTAATTAAAATGGGAAGCGCAAGAAGTTATAAAACAGTCAAGTTATTAGTTAAGTAATTCTATAACTATTGTAAAATAAAAAAAGAGATGAAAATTATTCATCTCTTTTTTTTATTTCTAACACTTTTATTGGACGGGCTTCAGTACATCTATTTTGCATTCTAAGCGAACTATACTTGAGCCAAATATTTTGACCAGATTTACCATCTGTGTATTCAAAATCAACAGGATCTAAGACTTCCTTAGAATCTGTTAAATTAATTAAGATACTTCCGCATCCTGAGTTACTCTTATTTTCGTTTAGAACGGCTTTAACATAGCCATTTTGAAGAAATGATTCATCCGTATTACTTCCATTTTGTGATTCTGCTGCCTTTTTACTTGAATTACAGCCAAAAAAACAAATACTTAATGTTAATACTAGGGTAAGGTTTTTAAGTTGATTCATAAATTTAAAATTAATCCATTCGGAATATAAGCAAAAAAAAACCTTTCATCGAAATGAAAGGTTTTTTATTTTATATAAACATCTTTATGATGGTTCTTCCCCGTCCTTTAATGGTGTTGTTTGTAAAACAAAATCTTGTCCGTGAATATAATTACCATTATCATCTGTCTTACTATAGTCATACGCCCAACGGTGTACTTCTGGAATTTTACCTGGCCAGTTACCGTGAATATGTTCTACAGGCGTTGTCCACTCCAACGTATTTGACTTCCAAGGATTTTGTGATGCTTTCTGACCTCTGTACATCGAGATAAAGAAGTTCGCTAAGAAAATTAACTGTGCTAAACCTCCTATGATCGCCATTACTGTCATGAAAACATTGATATCAGCTAAATCATCAAACATTGGGAAATACGTATTTGTATAATAACGACGTGGTAAACCAGCTAATCCGATAAAGTGCATTGGGAAGAATACTCCATACGCAGAAATGATCGTTAACCAGAAGTGCCAGTATCCCATTACTTTATTCATCATTCTACCATACATCTTAGGATACCAGTGATAAACACCTGCAAACATTCCAAATAAAGCAGATACACCCATTACTAAGTGGAAGTGTGCAACTACGAAATATGTATCGTGAATATTAATATCCAATGCAGAATCTCCTAATACTAATCCTGTTAATCCTCCTGTTACGAACGTAGATACTAAACCTATTGAGAATAACATGGCTGGATTTAATTGTAGATTACCTTTCCATAACGTAGTAATATAGTTAAATGCTTTTACTGCAGATGGAATTGCAATTAATACTGTTGTGAATGTAAATACCGAACCTAAGAATGGATTCATTCCTGAAACGAACATGTGGTGTCCCCATACGATTGTAGATAAGAATGCGATACCTAAAATCGACCCGATCATCGCACGATAACCAAAAATTGGTTTTCTCGAGTTCGTAGAAATTACTTCAGATGAAATACCTAATGCCGGTAATAAAATAATATATACCTCAGGGTGACCTAAGAACCAGAATAAGTGTTCAAATAATACTGGAGATCCACCTTGATAATGTAATACCTCACCTGAAATGAAAATATCTGATAAATAGAACGATGTTCCGAAACTTCTATCAAAAATTAATAATAATGCTGCAGATAATAAAACAGGGAATGAAATAACACCTATAATAGCTGTTACGAAGAAAGCCCACATTGTTAAAGGCAATCTTGTCATTTTCATACCTTTTGTGCGTAAGTTTAATACCGTAACTATATAATTTAATGATCCTATTAAAGATGATGCAATAAAAATTGCCATTGAAACTAACCATAATGTCATTCCTGTACCTGAACCTGGAATAGCTTGCGGTAATGCTGAAAGCGGAGGATAAATTGTCCATCCTGCAGATGCTGGACCTGCCTCAACAAATAATGAAACTACCATTACAACAGATGAAAGGAAAAATAACCAATATGAAATCATGTTTAAGAAACCTGATGCCATATCACGTGCTCCAATCTGTAATGGAATTAATAAGTTTGAAAATGTACCACTTAAACCAGCAGTAAGTACAAAGAATACCATGATTGTACCGTGAATAGTAACTAATGCTAAATACGTATCAGGATTCATTATTCCATCAGTTTGCTGATGAGAACCTAAAAAAGCTTCAATAATTGAAAATGACTTTTCTGGCCAAGCAATTTGTAAACGGAATAACATTGACATGAATACACCAATAATTCCCATGAACATTCCTGTAATCAAAAATTGCTTAGAAATCATTTTATGGTCAGTACTAAAGATGTACTTTGTTACAAATGTTTCTTTATGATGGTGATGTTCTGCTGACATAATTTAATATATATCTTAATAAATTTATTTAAAACCTTACTTAATAACTTGAGCTAATGTTTTTTGCTCTCCTAACCACTTTTTGTAGTCTTCTTCTTCTACAACTGTAATCTTCATCTGCATGTTATAGTGAGAAGCTCCACAAATCTTGTTACATAATAATAAATAATCGAAAACATAAGGATCTTCTCCTTTTGCCTGACGAATTTTATTAATTCCTTTTGCCTTAGCAATTACCTCTGGATTCTTACGCATCTCTTCAGTAGTAAACTTTGGAGTAAATGCGAACTGAGTTACCATACCTGGAACACAATTCATTTGTGCTCTAAAGTGAGGCATGTAGGCTGAGTGAAGTACATCTTGCGAACGGAATTTGAATAAAATCTTTTTCCCTTTAGGTAAATACAATTCTGTAACCTGCTTATCATCCTGAGCTTTTGGATCAGTCATATCAACACCCATTGTATTTTGTTTGTTGATATTGATAAAATTCACATTACCTAAACCTAATTCGTTATCAGCACCTGCATAACGAGCATCCCATCTAAATTGTTGAGAATAAACCTCAATTACAATTGGATTCTCATCATCTCCAACATACATAATGTTGTTCCATTGCCATAAACCGTATCCGATTAATAAAACAATTGTTACAGCTGGAATAACCGTCCAAATTAACTCTAACTTGTGGCTATCAGCAAAGAATAATGCCTTTTTGTCTTTATTACCTCTATACTTGTAAGTAAAGAAGAAAATTAAGAATTGCATGATAAACTGAACAACACCAATTAAAATAAATGTGATGTTAAAAAGCGTATCGTCATGCTCTCCTTCTAAAGAAGCACTTTCTGGTAACATGATTACATTCATTGCTAATAAGCAATAAATCATCATTGCATACAAGAAAACCATAAACCCTAGGGCTATCTTTCCTTGTTTGTTGTTATCATCATCCGTTGCAATTACGCTACGTAAATTCATTACGCGTGTGATTTGCCAAAAACTTACTCCTAGTGCTACTGCAATGAAAATATAAAATAGAGCTAGCATACTTATATACTTATTTTTTTATTCTTAATATTAATGATGGGCGTCGTTATCTTCTCCTCTGTGTTCAATGATATAATAGTGGTGCGTTTCACTTTCATGTAAGAAAGGATTCCCTTTTGCAACCGGATCAGCTTTAGAAAATGCCGTAAATGTTGCGAAAATGAATAATCCTAAGAAGAATAAAAACGCGCTAATTTCACCAATTCCGAATCCCCATTGTCCACCTACAGTACCTGGCATAATCATAACAAATAAATCTACATAGTGACCTACTAATATGAATAATCCACCAATTACTAAAATCCAAGGCACAGTTTTGAAATCACTGTTAATTAATAATAGGATTGGGAAAATGAAGTTTAAAGCTAACATTCCAATGAATGGTACAATATACTCTTTGAAACGTAATGCATAGTAAACAGTCTCTTCTGGCATATCTGCATACCAAATTAACATGAACTGTGCGAACCATAAGTATGTCCAGAATACAGAGAAACCAAACATAAACTTAGCTAAATCATGGATATGACTATCGTTTACCATTGGTAAATGACCTTTAGCTCTTAAGTACAATGTAACTAAACAAATAACTGTTAATGCTGATACTAAGAATGTAGCTAAAACATACCAACCGAATAATGTTGAGAACCAGTGAGGATCAATACCCATAATCCAATCCCAAGACATCATACTTTCTGTAATCATAAATACTACTACAAATCCTACAGATAAATTGTAAAGATTCTTATGTAATTTTAAATCTCCATTATCTTGTTGAATTGACTTTTTTCTAATAATATAACGGAAACCATTCCAAGCTAATAAATAAAAGATACTTCTAATTACCCATCCTGGAACATTCATAAACCATTTCTTCCCGTCTACGATTGGATCATAGTTTTCATGACCTAGTGTAAACGTACCTTCAGCCATCCAAGGGAATAAGTGATTAAAATGCATTACCGTTAAAATGATAAAAACAAGCATAATAACACTTACATAATGAATGTTTGCAGTGATAGCCTCCATTACTCTAAATAATGCGATTGACCATCCAGCTTGAGCAACTCTTTGCGCAGCATAAAAAGCAAAAACTAATAAAGTAATTCCTAAGAAAAACAATAATGATACGTAAACAGCCGACCAAGGTCTATTTTGCATTTGATGAAATGCATGCTCAGCATGGTGATCTCCGTGATGTCCTGCATCAGCGTGGTGTCCTCCAGCTTCAGCATGAGCAGCATCAGCCTTTTCAGTATGTGCTTTGTGCTCTTTTACAGTTTCGTCGCCATGAGATCCTACTACGTGATCTGTATGCTCTGCTACTGTTTCCTTTGCGTGAGTTGAATCTTTAATATGTTCAGCATGATCTTTATTAGTTTCATTAACTAAAGTATCTCCTGCATGTTTAGCGTGGTCAGCAACAGTTTCTGTCGCGTGCTCTCCTACTTCATGCTTTACATGATCAGATACCTTTTCGTTATCATGACCATCTGCTTTAGTCTCTTTGTGATCAGCTGAATGCTTATCTTCTGTTTTATGACCAGCATCTACATGATGAGTATCATCTCCGTGAGATGCTCCATGTCCACCATGATGTGACGCTTCCTGAGCTGCTAAAATTTCTTTTGCTTCTTCTAATGAACTCGGTGCATCCATGAAACTGATAACAGTTCCTAACAAACCTACAGCCATTAAAACAATAGCAACCATTTTTAATTTTCCTGAAAACTGGTACATATCTTAACTATCTATTATAGACTTATTTTTTTAATTCGCTTCTTAATTTTTCTACATACTGAACAACTTGCCAACGCTCTTTGTAAGTAAGTTGAGAAGAATGAGATCCCATCATGTTTTTACCATACATTAAAACGTGGTAAATACTTCCTTCAGTAATATCTCTGTCTTTGTAATTAGGAATACCTAAGAACTTTTCTCTCTCCATTAAGATTCCGTTCCCGTCACCTTTCTTACCATGACAAACAGCACAGTAGATACCGTACATTTTCTTTCCATTCTCTAAATTCTCTTCAGTTTTAGCTAATGGATTTTTTAACTCAGTTTTAGCCTTTTCATATCCGTCATTAGTATCAGGAATATCATAAGCTACAACTCCATTTCTACTAACTGTTCCAGCAACAGGTAATCTGTTTACTGGCACATCTCCAGCTGAAGAAGTTCCGTTAGCATCGTATGGTACAGACACATACATGTCTGGCATATATTGTACTTGAGGTTTACGTTTATCGTTACAAGAAGCAAATACTGTAACAATAACTAAAGCAATAACTATTTTTATACTCTTCATATCTGTCTATTAGTGCTTATCTACTACTTTAATTTCTACTGCTCCTGTTGTTTCTAACAAAGCTTTTAAATCTTCTTCGTTATCATGAACTGGAATTTCCATTAGGAAATGGTCATCTGTAGTTCTAGGATCTGGGTTCTCAGCTTCTTTAAAAGGCCAAATTCTACTTCTCATGTAGAAAGTAATAACCATTAAGTGAGCTGCAAAGAATACTGTTAATTCGAATAAAATTGGAACGAATGCTGGCATATTCTCATACCAAGTAAAGCTAGGCTTTCCTCCGATATCTTGAGGCCAATCTGCAATCATTGTATACCAAGTTAACCAAATTGCAATTGACGTTCCTGTAATTCCATATAAGAACGCAGTAATTGCTAAACGAGTTGGAGCTAAACCTAAAGCTTTATCTAACCCGTGAACTGGGAAAGGAGTATATACTTCTTCAATATGATGATGTTCTCCTCTTACTTTCTTAACGGCATCCATTAAGATATCATCATCATTGTATAATGCGTGAATTACTTTATTAGTGCTCATTGTTCTCGTCTCTTTGTTTTTTATAATTCTCTCCTGAAGATTTTAAAATCGTCTTAATCTCTGCTGTTGGAATCACTGGGAATGTTCTAGCATATAATAAGAATAATACGAAGAAGAATCCAATAGTTCCGATGAAGATACCTACATCAACAAATGTTGGCTCAAATCTCCACCAAGTAGAAGGTAATTGACCTTTACTTAATACAATCGCGATAATATCAAAACGCTCAAACCACATTCCGATGTTAATTGCAATAGATACTAAGAAAGAAACAACGAAACTTCTTCTATACTTCTTAATCCATAAGATTTGAGGAATGATGATATTGAATATCATTAATGACCAGAAAGCCCATCCGTAAGCACCAGCTTCTGCACCAAATGATAAATATGTATAATTTTCATATGGCGAACCTGTATACCAAGCGATAAAGAATTCTGTAGCATATGCAACAGCTACAATACCTCCTGTTAAAATAATTACGATATTCATATACTCGATATGTAAACGAGTAATATATGCTTCCATGTTAGTTACCTTACGCATAATACCTAATAAGGTTTGTACCATTGCGAATCCTGAGAAGATCGCACCAGCAACGAAGTAAGGAGGGAAAATTGTTGAGTGCCATCCTGGGTTTACAGAAGTAGCGAAGTCAAACGATACAATTGTGTGTACAGAAAGTACTAATGGA
Source organism: Tenacibaculum sp. 190524A05c (assembly GCF_964036595.1). NCBI lineage: Bacteria > Pseudomonadati > Bacteroidota > Flavobacteriia > Flavobacteriales > Flavobacteriaceae > Tenacibaculum > Tenacibaculum platacis. The sequence continues at coordinate 1,978,062 of NZ_OZ038523.1, forward strand.
GTTGCTAAACCAGCTAACACTAATGATACTTCTTCAAAACGTTGCCAATCTTTTGCTCTTCCTGACCATCCGAATGATAATAAAGCATAAATCTTTTTTTGGAAAGGCTTTACTGCTCTATCTCGTATTGTAGCAAAATCAGGTAATAAACCAGTCCACCAGAACACTAATGATACCGATAAATACGTAGAAATTGCAAATACATCCCATAATAACGGAGAGTTAAAGTTAACCCACAATGATCCAAATTGGTTAGGAATTGGTAATACCCAATATCCATTCCATGGACGTCCCATGTGAATAATTGGGAATAATCCTGCTTGGAATACGGCAAAGATTGTCATTGCCTCCGCAGAACGGTTAATTGCCATTCTCCATTTTTGACGGAATAATAATAACACGGCTGAGATTAGTGTACCTGCGTGACCGATACCTACCCACCAAACGAAGTTGGTAATATCCCAAGCCCATCCAATGTTTTTACTTAATCCCCAAACACCAATACCTGTTCCTACTGTGTAGAAGATACATCCAAATCCCCATAACATTGCTGCTAAAGAAATGTAGAATGCAACATACCAGTGTTTGTTAGCTTTTCCTTCTATTGGTCTAGCTATATCTTCTGTAATATCATGGTAACTCTTATCACCAAGTATTAAAGGTTCTCTATAAGACGATTCGTAATGACCCGACATAATCTATATTCTTATAATTTAATTAAGCTTCGTTTGTATTTCTTACTTTCACTTGATACACTACGTTTGGTTTGGTACCAATGTAATCTAACACGTAGAAAGCTCTTCTATCTTCTTTTAACTTCGCAACAGCATCTTTCTCGTTATTAACGTCTCCGAATACCATAGCTCCAGTTGAACATGCTTGTGAACATGCAGTTTGGAATTCATCAGCTTTAACAGCTCTACCTTCTCTCTTAGCTTTTAAGATGGTAGCTTGTGTCATTTGAATACACATAGAACATTTTTCCATAACTCCACGAGAACGAACAACAACGTCTGGGTTTAATACCATCTTACCGTATTCGTTATTCATGTTGAAATCAAATTCCTTATTATCCGCATAGTTGAACCAGTTGAAACGACGCACACGGTACGGACAGTTGTTCGCACAGTAACGAGTTCCTACACAACGGTTATATGCCATTTGGTTTTGACCTTGACGACCGTGAGAAGTTGCAGCAACCGGACAAACTGTTTCACATGGTGCGTGATTACAGTGTTGACACATCATTGGTTGGAAAGTAACCTCTGGATTCTCAGCAGGATTTTCTAAAGCATCGAATAAGTCTCCTTTACTTAATTCTAATACTTTCTCAGTATATCTTCTTTCTAAATCCTTGTTAGGAATATTTGGATTCTGAGCTTTAAACTCATCCATAGTCATAGCTACACCTTCAGCGTATTGCTTATCTTCTACAGTTGAAGAATAGTAACGATCAATACGTAACCAGTGCATATCTCTACCTACACGTACTTCATCTTTTCCTACAACTGGAACATTGTTTTCAGCATGACATGCTACAACACACGCTCCACATCCTGTACATGAAGTTAAATCGATAGATAAGTTAAAGTGATGCCCTAAACTTCTATCGTGATCATCCCATAAGTCTACTTTTTTGTCAGTAGCTTCAGTTTCTTGGTGATCGTAAGATACCATGAACGGTTGATTCCACGTATGTTTTGGATCTAAAGATTTATCATTTACTTCTTTTAAAGTAGCTTCTCTTAAGATATCGTGACGACCAGCTAATGTACTTTGAACCTGAATACAAGCAAACTTATGAGTTCCACTTACTTTCTCAACAGACACATTATACTGAACGTTTTTACTATTTGCATATAAAGGATAAGCATTTACCCCAACTTGCATTTCTTTTTTAAGACCTTGAGTTCTACCGTAACCCAAAGCTAATCCTAAAGATCCATTAGCTTGACCTGGTTGAACAATCACTGGCACTGTAACTTCTACTCCATTTACAGTAACTTTTGCATAATCACCATCGATAGCTCCATTATCTTTAACAGGATTGGTAAATCCTAACTGCTTAGCATCTGCCATAGACATTGTTAAGTAGTTATCCCATGAAGCACGAGTAATTGGATCTGGCAATTCTTGTAACCAAGGGTTATTTGCTTGTTTACCATCTCCTAATGCCGTAGAAGTATACAAAGTTAACTCGAATTGAGTTGATTTTGTTTTTGCTAATTCATTTGCAGCAGCATTTACCGTTAAGGCTCCTGAAATAGCATCTTCATTTGAAGACTCTTCAGAAGTTTCAGTTGATGCAGCAACAGGAGTTCCCATGTAGAAACCATCATGTAAAGCTTGATTCCAAGAAGAACCATTTAACACAGTAGTACTCCAAAACTCCTTTAAAGTATCATAATAGTTTTTACTTGCTCCAGACCACTTTAATAACACATCTTGGAATTGACGCGTATTAAATATTGGCGCTATTGTTGGTTGTACTAAACTATACTTTCCTGCTGTAGCCATTACATCTCCCCAACTCTCTAAATTATGAGGAGCTGGTAATGTAATTTTAGCAGCAGTTGCAGTTGCATCATCTTGAGTTGAAAGCGCAACTGATAAATCTAAGTTCTTAGTAGCTTCACCAAATCCAGTTAAAGAATATACTGGATTCACATTATAAGTTACAAGACCTTTAGCTTTTCCTGATTTAATATCAGCAACTAATTCTGCCACCTTGGCATCGTTTCCTTGACGAGTTAAGTTTACAGCTTTAGTATCTATTACTTCACTATTTAATGCTTTATTAATTGCTAAAGCAATCATTTGAGCATTTTTATCATTTATTCCAGTTACAACAACAGCTTTACTACCTGCGTTCTTTAAATCGGTTGCAAGTTTATTGATTTGAGCATCAATTGGAGTGTTTTCTGTTGCAATGTTTTGACCTGTAATAGCATTAAACAACTTGATTAATGCATTCACTTGGATAGAAGGCTTAGCCACAATACGCTTATCAGCATTTGCTCCTGATAAAGACATGTTACTTTCGATCTGAACATGGTAAGACATTTTACCAGAATCAGCTCTTCTTCCTTCCGCATAAGACTTTTCGTACCCTCCTTGCCAATCTCCTAAGAAATCTGCACCGATAGAAGCAATAACTCCAGCCTTACTAAAGTCATAATTAGGTAATGCACGAACTCCATACATTGCTTCAAAAGCATCTGTTGTTCCACTCTCAGAAACAGCATCGTAAGTTACATGCTTAACATTTGGATATTTTACTAAGAAATCAGCAACTACTTTCTCTGTAGATGGACTTGCTAAAGTTCCAGTCATTAAATACACTAATGCATTTGCGTTTTTAAGACTCTCTAACTTTGCAATGATTTCTTTATCAGCATCAGCCCAAGTAATTTGAGCATCACCTTTTCTTGGTTCTTTTACACGTAAGTCGCTATCGTATAATGATAACACAGAAGCTTGAGTACGAGCATTTGTTACTCCACCTGCTTCTTTGTTAGGCATTACTTGAATTGGACGACCTTCTCTAGTTTTCACTAAAACGTTTGCAAAATCAAATCCGTCTGCAATTGTAGTTGCATACCAATCTGCTACACCTACCACTATATCGTTAGGTTGAACTACATAAGGGATTGATTTTCTTACAGGTCCTTCACATGCTGCTAATGAAGCTGCAGCTGTTGAAAAACCTACATACTTTAAGAAATCTCTACGTGAAGTAGATGAACCTTCAAGAGTTTCTTTATCTCCTAAAAACTCGTCTGTAGGTATTTCTTGTACAAACTCTTTATTACGTAGCGTTTCAACAACAGAACTATCGTTTAGTTCTTCAACACTTTGCCAGTATTTTTTGTTTGAAGCCATTTATATAACGTGTTTTTCTACTTTCTTAATTATTAATAGTGGCACTTACCACATTCCTTACCACCTAACTGAGCAATCGTTACTTGATCAACTCCATACTTCTTAGCTAACTCTGCGTGGATTTTAGCATAGTACTCATTTCCTTTCAAGTCAACGTTAGTTTCCTTGTGACAGTCAATACACCATCCCATAGTTAATGGAGAATATTGATATAATTCTTCCATTTCTTCTACTGGTCCGTGACACTTTTGACATTTAACTCCAGCTACAGTTACGTGCTGTGAGTGATTGAAGTATGCAAAATCTGGTAAATTATGAATTCTAACCCACTCGATTGGCTTAGTATTACCAGTATATTTTAATTCATCTTTATCCCAACCTACATGTTCGTAGATTTTAGCGATCTCTTTATCTAACTCAGTTTTTCCAACTACTCGACCACCTTCTTCTAAAACAACTTGAGTTCCTTCAGCAACCTCAGAAATATTCTTGTGACAGTTCATACAAACATTTAAAGAAGGAATTCCTGAATGCTTCGAGTGCTTCGCTGCTGAGTGACAGTACTGACACTCGATTTTATTATCTCCTGCGTGAATTTTATGTGAGAATAAAATTGGTTGAACTGGTTGATAACCTTGATCAACACCAACTTTAAATAAAGTCCCGAATAAAACGTATGCTGTAATTAAAGCACCGAAGATTACGAATAACACATGTAAGAATGTATTTTTCTTTACTCCTTCCCAAACTTCAGCAGCTTGACCTAATAAACCAGGAGTTTTTGGAGCCCCTTTAAGCTCACTTACAGTCTTTAATAAATTACCGATGATTAAGAATGCAACAACGATTGCTGCAGCTAAAATCCAGATTAACCACTTAGGAGCAGGATCAACTGGCTCACCTCCAGTTGGTCCAGTTGGACCTGCCGAACCACCTCCAGTAATATTCCCTACAGTAGTGTAATATAGAATATCATCAATATTTTGATCTGTTAACTGAGGGAATGCAGTCATGTTTGATTGACCCCATTCTTCATATAAAGCAATTGCATCAGCATCACCTGAAGCTCTTAACTCAACATTGTTACGAATCCATTTTTTCAACCATTCGTTTTCTCTTCTTTCTTCAACTCCACCTAAAGCTGGACCTGTAGATTTTTTATCTAACTTGTGACAAGACGCACAGTTAGCGTTAAATAATTTTCTACCCGCTTTTTGACGTTCTACATCAACATCTTGGGCATTTACCGAAAAACTTATTAGAAATACAAATAAGAAAGTAAGGCTACTAACGAGGATTCGACTAAGTTTACTGTGATGATTCACACTTTTCATACTGTAAAAATATATTTTTTGTATCTATTCTGTATGTTATTATAACAAATGAAATCGTTTTATTTCATTCCTATAAACTCGGACAAAATTACTACTTATCTATAAAATAGGAAATGTTAAGAGAATCCTAATTTGTAATTTATATTTATTCTAAATAACAAGACTTAGCAATCTATTAAATAACAAGTCGTTACTTTTGTAGAAAACATGGAATATGCGTAAAAGTTGTAAAAATTTAATTGTTTTAACCTTCTTTTTAATAGGCTTTATAAATGTAAATTCTCAGTCTAATTACACAGACAATGAGAGCATTAAATCCTTGTTAAAAAAGAAAAGGAGTTACAATAAGAAAAACGAAACTATCTACAAAATTCAGTTGTACAATGGAACTGAAGGAAGAGCAAGAAATATTAAGCAAAACTACATGATGAAGTTTCAGGGTGTTCCAAAATTAAAATATGAAGCACCTGAATGGAAAGTTCAAGTTGGTAAATACTACAGCAAAATTCAAGCTGATAGAGCCTTAAATAAAATCAAAGAAAAATTCTCTGGAGCTATAGTTATTCGTTTTAAGAAATAATCGAACTTAGCTTTTTAGCAGAAAATATTCAACACTGACTCCTTCATTTCATTATGAAGGAGTTTTTTTTTGATTTAAAAACAAATTTTATATTTGGATAAGGGAAGGATAAATTTTTAGCATTAATAAATGAAGCATAGACATGTTATTTCCTTAGTGATTTATTTCTTCTTTACCGTTGGAATATTAGCCTTAACTAGAACCGTTATTCTAGAAATTAAAACAGGTAATATCTGCCCTCGAGTTTTGGGAATACCAATGTGTTTTCCCATCCTCACATGTTTTATAATAGCCTTAATTACGCACATTACAAATAGAGCAACGTACTTATACTTCGTTTGTATTGGTTTTTCTTTTACCGTAGCCCTAACAGCTTCTATTTTACATATCGCAGGATACTTTACTTGTCCTTTAACTATTTTAAAAGGCGTACCTAAATGTTTTTATGCAGTTGGATTATTATCCGGTTTATTGATATTAAAAACAATACAATATAAAGAAATAGAAAAAGGCCCTGTTTAAAACAAGGCCTTTTATAATTTATGTATAGAAAAGTGATTATTTCAACTTTTTCTTAACTGCTACTTCAATGTAAACTTCGATTACATCCATCTCTTTGATATCATTGTATCCTTTGATTTGTAATCCACAGTCATATCCTTTTGTAACCTCTTTAACATCGTCTTTGAAACGTTTTAACGAAGCCAATTCACCATCATGAACTACGATTCCATCTCTAATAATTCTAACATTAGAATCTCGAGTAATCTTACCACTCATAACCATACATCCTGCAATATTTCCAATCTTAGAAATTTTATAAACCTCACGGATTTCAACATTACCAATAACCTCTTCTTTCATCTCAGGAGATAACATTCCTTCCATTGCATCCTTAAGGTCATTAATAGCATCATAGATGATAGAATATGTTCTGATATCTACCTCTTCTCTATCGGCAACATTTCTTGCATTTCCTTGTGGTCTTACATTAAATCCGATAATAATTGCATCAGATGCCGAAGCTAATAACACATCAGATTCTGTAATAGCTCCAACTCCTTTGTGTAAGATATTAACTTGAATTTCTTCAGTAGATAATTTCTGGAAAGAATCTGTTAATGCCTCTACAGAACCATCCACATCTCCTTTTAAGATAATGTTTAACTCTTTGAAATCTCCTAACGCAATACGACGACCAATTTCGTCTAACGTTAATGTCTTCTGAGTTCTTACAGATTGCTCACGTTGTAATTGAGAACGTTTAGCAGCGATTTGTTTTGCTTCTCTTTCGTCTTCAAACACATTGAATTTATCACCTGCTTGAGGTGCACCATCTAATCCTAAGATTGATACTGGAGTTGATGGACCTGCTTCTTTAATTTTGTTACCTCTTTCATCAAACATAGCTCTTACTTTTCCACTATGTTTACCTGCTAATAAGTAATCTCCGATTCGTAAAGTACCAGCCTGAACTAAGATTGTAGAAACATATCCTCTACCTTTATCTAACTGAGCTTCCACTACAGTTCCAATAGCACTCTTATCTGGATTTGCCTTTAACTCTAATACTTCAGCTTCTAACAATACTTTTTCTAATAACTCATCAATTCCTTGACCAGTTTTTGCAGAAATTTCTTGTGATTGAATATTACCACCCCAATCTTCAACTAATAAATTCATAGATGATAATTGAGTTTTAATATTATCTGGATTTGCGTTTGGCTTATCTACCTTGTTAATTGCAAATACAATTGGTACATCTGCAGCTTGAGCGTGAGATATTGCTTCTTTCGTTTGCGGCATTACATCATCATCGGCAGCAATTACAATAATTACTAAATCCGTCACCTGCGCACCACGTGCACGCATTGCTGTAAAGGCCTCGTGACCTGGTGTATCTAAGAAGGCAATTTTTTGACCTCCATCTAAAGTAACACTATACGCACCAATATGCTGAGTAATTCCTCCACTTTCACCTGCAATTACATTTGCCTTACGAACGTAATCTAATAACGATGTTTTACCGTGATCTACGTGTCCCATTACAGTAATAATCGGAGCACGAGGTAATAAATCTTCTGGTTTATCTTCAACCTCTTCGATAGACTCTTCAACCTCTGCACCAACGAACTCAACTTTATAGTTAAATTCTTCTGCAACTATTTGAAGTGTTTCTGCATCTAAACGTTGATTCATTGTTACCATCATTCCTAACATCATACATGCAGAGATGATATCTGTAACAGGTTTATCCATCATGGTTGCTACTTCACTTACAGTAACAAACTCGGTTACCTTAAGCACATTTTCTTGAGCAGCTTGCATTTCAGCTTCAGCTTGTTGTCTGTGCTGATCTCTCTTCTCTCTTCTATACTTAGCTCCTTTACCTTTACTAGATTTTCCTTGAAGCTTTTCTAGAGTTTCTCTTACTTGTTTTTGGATTTCTGCTTCTGTTAGCTCTTCCTTTTTAACCTCAGGTCTTCTCCCTCTTCTATTACCTTGATTTCCTCTTCTGTTACCTTGGTTTCTATTTCCTTGACCGCCACGATTATTACCTTGTCCACCACGGTTGTTGTTTCCTTGACCACCACGGTTGTTTCCTTGTTGATTTTGGTTTCCAGTTCCTGGCTTAGTAATTCTTCTACGTTTCTTTTTATCTGCGTCGTTACCCTTATTTGCTTCTGGCTTCTTTTTCTTTGGTCTTTCAAATTGTTTTAAATCAATTTTCTGACCTGTCATTTTAGGACCATCAAGCTTTTGGTACTTCGTCTTGATTTTTTCTGCGTTATCTGGAGTAATCTCCTTTTTAGGCTCAGCTTGCTTTTTAGGCTCTGGCTGCTTCTTAGGTTCAGTTTTTTCAACAAAACCTTTAGGAGCTTCTTTCTTCTCAACCTTAGGAGTTTCTTTCTTTTCTACTTTAGGAGCAGGAGTTACTGGTACAGTCTCCACCTTTTTAGGTTCAACTTTAACCTCTTCCTTCTTAACTTCAGGTTTCTTTTCTTCTACCTTTGGTTTTCGCTCTTCTTTAGGAGTTTCTACTTTAGGCTCTTCTTTTACTTCAGGAGCTTTGTCAGCATTAATATCTATTTTTCCAACAGTTTTTAATTGAGGCTTTTCGGCTTTAGCTCTAAGAACTTCTTGCTTTTTAGCTTCTTCTTCAGCACGCTTTGCTTCTTGTTCAGCTTCGATTCTTTTGCGTATTTCCTCCTTTTCTTTACGCTTTTCTTCGCTTACTTCTTGAGAAGCAACACGCTTAGACTTATCCGTTTGGAAACCGTCTAATAACACTTGGTACTCAGAATCAGAAATCTTGGTTGTTGGACGCGCCTCGATTTCGTGACCATTCTTTGCCAAATGTTCCACTGCTCTATCTAAAGAGATATTTAATTCTCTTAAAACTCTGTTTAGTCTTAATTTTTTAGCTTCAGCCATAAATAGTTTAATACTTTATATTTTATAAGTAGAAACATTATCTACTTATTGATTTCGATTTAAAGGCACCGAAAAACCTTAATATTATTAATCTTCGAATTCTTCTCTTAAAATTCTCTGAACCTCAACAATAGTTTCTTCTTCTAAATCTGTTCTTTTTACTAGCTCAGTAACATCTTTATCTAAAACACTCTTCGCTGTATCAAGTCCAATTTTTCTGAATTCTTCGATCACCCATGCTTCGATTTCATCAGAGAATTCTGTTAATTCTACATCTTCTTCTTCAATTCCTTCACGTTGTACATCAATATCATATCCTGTTAACTGACTTGCTAAACGAATATTAACTCCTGATCTACCAATTGCTTTAGAAACTTCCTCTGGTTTTAATAGAACATTTACTCTACCTTTTTTCCCATCCTTCTCCTCTTCAAATTTGTTGATCGTTACTGAAGTAACCTTAGCTGGACTTAATGCCCTTGCAATATACAACTGTTCGTTCTTAGTATAGTTAATTACATCAATATTTTCATTACCTAACTCACGAACGATTCCGTGGATACGAGAACCTTTAACACCAACACAAGCTCCTACAGGATCAATTCTATCATCATAAGAATCTACAGCGATTTTTGCTTTATCTCCTGGTATTCTTGCAACACCTTCAATTGTAATTAATCCATCAAATACTTCAGGAATTTCTTGTTCAAATAACTTCACTAAGAAACCTGGAGCCGTTCTAGATAACACAATAGATGGTTTATTTCCTCTTAATTCGACCTTCTTGATAACTCCTCTTACAGAATCACCTTTTCTAAAGAAGTCTGAACGAATTTGCTCAGTTTTTGGTAATACTATCTCATTACCTTCATCATCTAATAAAATAACCGCATTGTGACGGATATGGTGAACTTCAGCACTGTAAATCTCTCCTTCTAAATCCTTGAACTGCTTGAATACATTTGTACTATCGTGCTCATGGATTTTAGAAATTAAATTTTGACGTAATGCTAAAATTGCTCTTCTTCCTAAATCGATTAATTTAACCTCCTCAGATACATCTTCACCTATCTCAAAATCTGGCTCAATTTTTCTTGCTTCTGATAGCTCAATCTCCTCATTATCATCTTCAGACATTCCATCTGCTACAACGACACGATTTCTCCAAATTTCTAAATCTCCTTTATCTGGGTTTATAATGATATCAAAATTATCATCAGAACCGTATTTTCTTTTTAATGCAGAACGAAATACTTCTTCTAAGATAGACATTAACGTAACCCTGTCTATACTCTTATTGTCTTTAAAATCTGAAAACGACTCAATTAATGCAATATTTTCCATTCCTGTATTATTAAAATATGATCTTCACTTTTGCTTCTGTTATAATATCCATCGGTATTTCTTCAACTTTTTCTACCGTATGTTTTCCTTTACCAATTGGTTTTGGTTCTCTTGCTTTCCAAGTTAGCACTATGCTATCTTCTTTAACTTCTATTAACTTTCCTTCGAATTCATTGTCGCTAGTTTTCACTTTCAACGTTCTATTCAAATTCTTGTTATACTGACGCTTAACCTTTAACGACTCTGATATATCTGGAGAGGTAACTTCTAAAGAAAAATCTTCTTCTTCCCTATCTAAGTTATGCTCTATGTTCCTACTGATTCTAATAATTTCATTTAACGGAACACCTGAATCTCCATCTACAATTACTTTGATTTTGCTATTTGCAAGAAACTTTAAATCGATTAAAAATAGTGATGGATTTTCATCCAAAGCTTCTTGTAATAATGCTCTTACTTTATCTTGATTCATTTTAGGTATAAAAAGAGGGGACTTGCGTCCCCTTCATACATCTTATTTGAGAAATTCGGTGCAAATATAATAACTAATTCTATATAAAACAAACGTTATAGCCTTATAAGAATGATATTCAAACCAATAAAAAAAGAGAAATGAACCTACAGAAAAAAATGCTTTTCACCCTTTTAGCTGTAAGATTAACCTTGTAATTTTATAGGATTAAAAATTAAACACTATGATTGTATTACTTGATAATGGACATGGAGGTCTTATAAATGGGGAATATCAAACCAAAGGAAAAAGAAAAGATTGGGGTGATGATGGAATAATTTATGAAGGTGAATTCAATAGGGCTATTGTGAACGGAATCATTGAAGAACTCACCAAATTAAACATCTCGTATGTGAATCTTGCTCCAGAATATAGAGACGTTACACTAGAAACACGAGTAAAAAGAGCTAACAAATACCCAAAGAATTCTTGCTTCTATTTGAGCATACATTCTAATGCGGGAGGTGGACACGGAAGTGAAATATTTACCTCACCAGGAGATACTAAAAGTGATAAAATTGCTACAATTTTTGGAAATGAGTTTAAAAACGAGTTTCCTGACCGAAAATTAAGAACTGATTTTAGCGATGGTGATTTAGACAAAGAAAGACGATTCTATGTTTTAACAAACACCAAAATGCCAGCAATTTTGACCGAGAGTTTCTTCATGGACAACTTAGATGAATTCAAAAACATACTCAACACAAAAGAGGGAAGACAAAAAATTATAAACTACCACCTAAAAGCTATCATTAGAACCAAAAACGAACTGTTCTGATAAAAACAAAGCCTCTTAATATTATTTAGAGGCTTTAGAAGGATTAAAAAAAAGTAAAACTTACGGTTCACTATATCTTATTATCGTTGTTTTTCTTTTGAAACAAAGTAGGCTTAACAATCAACATTGCCCATCCCCAATTTTGGGTACTGGATGGATTCGAAACTCCTTTTAAAACCTCCATTGCATCACTTGCAAACAAATGGGAATAACCTATTTTTAGCGTAGCAAATGACATTACCTTTTGAGTAAAAACCACATCTACTTCTGTTCCTAAATAATTCTCTGCTCCAATATCTTTATCAGACATGAAATAATGAATTTTACCAAGAAGACTAGACTTTGTACCCGTTTTAAAAACAGCTTTCGCATACATATCTTTCAAACCAACTGAGTTTGCATGATTTCCAACATAGAAATAATCCATAAACCCATTAAACTTATGATTAGTTCCAAATATTGGAAAGAAAGAACTTATTTCCCCATCGGTAGCCCCATTGTCATCTCCACTTAAAATCTCGAAACCTAAACCGAACAAAGTTTTGTTAGGTTTATAATTTAACTCAAGCATTGCATTATAAGCAGACAGATCAACATTATCGAAAAACTCACCTGTTTGCGCATAAAGATTTGCCAATATTTTAAATGAATTGTTAGGCTTAGAAACCAAATGAACACCAAAGGTTTGACGATTAACCACTCCTTCTACAGGTGTTTGACCAGCCAAATTTTGATAGGAATTATTAGCGAAAAGAAAACTACCTGAAAAAGATTTCCACTTTTTATTGGCCCAAACATAAATCATGGATTTATAATCAAAAACAGCTCGCGCATCTCCAGCATTATTAGGGTCAAAAAGAGTTCCTTGTCTACTTACACCGTTTTGATTGAAAGACAAACCAAAATCCAATTGAAATCCATTTTGCTTGTAATTAACCAAAGCTGCATCATGAAATCGTCCTTGCATTGCCCAATCCAATCCTCCAAAAATCCTTTGGTCATCATAAGACAAAACTTGTCTTCCAACTTTAATCATCCAATTTTTATTGAAATTAAATCTAACCCAAGCTTGAGCTAACGAAAAACTATTATTCCCATCATTTGGACTTATTTGAGGAGTATCTCCCCAAACACTTACATCTTGTACACTAAAAAAAGTTGAGAAATTTTCGATTGCATATCCTAAGTTCAGTCGAGATCTTTGTTGAACAAATAATCCTGGATCAACACCTTCTGGAATTAAATTACCAAAACCGTGTGAATACTCTAATCGCGGCCTAATATCTAACCCTACATTGAACTCTTGAGCATCCAAATAATTTGAACACAACGCCATTAGGATTATTCCAACTATATATTTTTTCATACCAGAAAAGTTTTAATGAATAGTAAATCATATAAATCAGACTCAATAATTTAAAGTTTAACCTTCTCATAGGAGATGGTAACTTTATTAAAAGCCTTAGTTAAATCATTACTAAGCTTGTACATTTCCTTTGGAGTAAAACCATTCTTAAACAACTTTTCTTCATTATTCCTTACCAATTCCCATTTTGCCATTGCAGCACCAAGAACTTCTTCAACTTTTGCATTATTGAAATTTGATATCAGTAAATCGGTAATCGCATCATCAATATTCGAATACACACCTCTAAGACGCGCTTCATTATTCTTGTCTTTTAAACTACCACTATTAGCAAAGTAATATAAAGCCAATCTCTGACTCAACATTCTTTGTTTACCTGCCCTATTAATCGTCTGTTTCAACTCAACATCCTCTTCAGACAAACTATCGTCTGAGCTGGCATTATTAGCATTTTTAGACTCTAAAATTACTGCTTCAACAACATCGTTCGTTTCTTTTAGTAAAATAGAATTTGTAGCTATCACTTCTTTAGCGTTTTTCAAATTCGGCACACCTTCAATCAAAGACTTAAACTTACCCCAAGTTTTATTCACTTTAGAAATCAAGTTCTTTGTTAATTGAGACTGAGAGTTAGCTCCTAAAATTTTATTCTGTTTTTCAAATATGATCTTAGTAGTTAATAAATCTCGCTTTGCTTTTGCATCTGTAGGATTTCCCAATAAATACAAATATGTTTTAGCGAGTTTTTGCGTTAACATTCTTTGTTTTCCTGAAATATTAACGGCTTTATTAAAAGTCAACATTCCATATTTAGACTGACCATTAATATTCATTGGTTTTGCAAATAACAATACTGTACATGTTAGTGCAAATATTTTGAATAACGTAGTTTTATTCATAACTGTTTAAATTAAGTTAGTATTAATAATTGTTTGTTTTAGGAAGACTAATATTCCTGAATACTGAAGTTTGAAATTTTACCTTCGGGAGACAACTTTAGAACAACTAACATAGAAGCATTTTCGAATTCAGTTAAATAACTATTTCCGGACTCCTCTTCTAAAATCAATTCAGAATTACCCATTGCTCCTTTTTCAGAATGAGTATCCTCTATTATTTTACTAAGTTTTTGTTTTGTTAAAACTGCTTGTAGATCTGCAGTAAATAAATCGAAAATTTGATCTGTACTTTTCGCATTAAAAGCCTTGACTATAGAACCCAAAACATTATTATAATCTTCTTTCGTTTGAGAGAATGAAAATTGTACAAAAAACAACAGTGCAATTGAAAGAATAATTTTTCTCATATTACTAGGGATAAAGAATTAAAAATTATTTCTTCGGGGAGATGCTGTTCGGTAAATATAGTTAAAATTTTGTTAATGAGCGATTTAAAATGTTAACTCATTAAGAAAACTACAATTTTAGAGGCAAAAAACAATCATTTTGATAACGGAGAAAGATATATAAAACAAAAAAGCTTCTAACAATGTTAGAAGCTTCTGTTGGCCTACAAGGACTCGAACCTTGAATATCGGTACCAAAAACCGGTGTGTTACCATTACACCATAGGCCAATTTTGTGGGTGCAAATATAACACAAAATAACGTCTTAAAAAATTAAAACGTTATTTTTTTTTGAAAAAATCATTACTCGGATACTAGTGTACCTTTATATGCTAAACCTCCACTATCAATTATCATATACTTAAATATTCCTTTCTTATCTGATTCTAAATTAAATAACACTTCTTTTCTGTTGTTACTCTTTGTTTCTAAGTCTCCATTAAAAATTGCTCTTCCTAAGATATCATAAACCATTAAAGTAACTTTATCTGATTCTTGAGGTAATCTAATTGTTGTTTGTCCTCTAAAAGGGTTTGGGTAATTTGAAACTCTATCACCACCATCTACACTAAAATCATCAACAGACAATACTGAATTACTAGCTCTAAATGCAACGTTATTAATTTCTAATTGAAAATCTTCAGTATTCACATAATCTCCGATTACAGAAAATACAATTGTTTTCACATCGTTAATTTCAGAACTATTTCCATTTCCGTCTACAAAATCACTAAACGCAATTTGATGTTCAGTTAGATCTTCATTTGCTGGAATTACATATCTCATTCTATTATTCCAATTATCTAAACCTTCAGTCATTAAAACCACTTCTATATCATGAGACGTTCTCATTTCAAAAGCTGCAAAGTTATACGCCGCTACATCTAATGTTTGATCTCCCGGTAATACATGTCTAAATACATTCATTGTTCCGAAAACTTCTCCGTATACTGAAATATTACGATTCACTTCATGTACACCTTCTTCGTCAAAAATATCATCATTCGAAACTTCAAAACTTGAAATTGAAGCATGTTCGCTTAAGTAATCTAAACCCCATGGCCCGTCCGCTAAATACAATCCGTCTGTTGCACTTGAAGTAGTTGTTGATAATGAAAAACCAACATCAAATAATACTCCTGTATCAATTACTAACATTTGATTCCACTCTCCTGTTAATTCTAAACTTTCCGTATAATTAACCATATCCGAAACTTCAGTAGCTTGAATATTTCCATTGAAAAGAACCTCTTCAGATTCATTTTTATTAATTACATTAAGATATAATTTTCCGTTTGAATACGTTCCTGAACTCACAAAAACCGAAGGGATTTCTGTGTTAGTTCCATCACTTACTAAAGCTTTTTCATTTGTAAACGTATCTAATATGTAATTTACATTAGAGAATACTTGAGAATATGTGCTTCCCCAAACTTGGAAATTAAAATAGTTTCCTTCTGGATATTGCTCAATGTTCCAATAACTATGTAATTCATTTTGAGCATCACCAATTTTAATTGAAAAACCTACAGTGTATTCTACTAAACCATTAGCTCTTTTAATTTTAGAACTTACCATTTTATGGCCTCTTGTAATTATGGTTCTAATATCTTCAATTGTTGAACTATTCAAACGATCACAAATTGCTTTTGAATGATCATATACCGCTCCTTCTGTTCTAGTTGCTAAAATTGCTGAAACTCTGTCACTACCATTATAATAATCCGCTGCAAAAACTTCTAAAGCGTTTGTAATTCCTAATAAGTCATCAGGACTAGAAATCGATGCTGTTTCAATACCATACATTCCAGTTTCAGGTAAATAACCCATGATTGAATTACTACTCTTATTTTGCATTGAACTCTTATCGAATCTCTCTTGGAACTTCTGCAAGTTCTTATATGTTTTGTTTTTACTTCTCTTTAAATTTCTTTTCGCTATTAACTCTGCTAACTTACCATTACTTTCTAATCCTCCATCATAAGATGAAGTCACATTACTTCTTGAAGAAACGTCTGCTACATTAGTCGTTCTCATTGCTTCATATGGAGAAGCCGTGATGTAAAAAACTGCATCATTAAAATCGTTATCACAACTATTATAATCTCTACGAATATCTTCAAAACCTAGAATTACTCTTTCATTTTCAGGATCTGCTAATAATACATTATGATGTCTTAATTCTGGATTTGATTCTGGATTAAAATCAGGATCAGAAAAAACAGTCCAATGCCCCCATCCTACTTTTTGTTGAGAAGAACTCCAAGCATTTGCCATTAACACCCATCCAATTCCTGTATTTGCAGGAAAACTTCCAATCTTAACCTTATCACCAACTTGTAATCCTCCTCCACTACCTAAAGCAGAAGCATTAGGGAAAATTATAGTAATATCTTCTTCAGCTGGAGCTGATGTTGGTGGATTATCTAAATCATAAGTGTAAAAACCTAAAACATTTCTGTATCCCGCTCCTTCAGAAATAAACGTAACAAACACATCAGCTGCTTGAACTAACTCAACATTAGTATCGTAACCTGCTGTAATATATTGAGGATTATAATCTGGTACTGGATACGACTCTGGAAGTGCATCACTAATCATTTGTAAAGTTTCAACTGAAACATTATCACCAGGATTTTCAAGATAATCTGGAGTTCCATTAGAAGAATAAGTTCCTAAATATTGGTAGTTCTGAGCAATTGCCAATTGCGATATAAAAACGATAAGAAGTAATAATTTTTTCATAATGATAAATTTTATACCTCTAAATTACATTCAAGCTTTTTAAAAAATCGCAAATACAGCCGAATGGTAGCTAAGTGTTGCTTAAATAAAAAAAAGTGAGCACTAACACTAAATATGAAAAATAAAAAAAGCTTCAGCAATACTACTGAAGCTTTCAACGTTGGCCTACAAGGACTCGAACCTTGAATATCGGTACCAAAAACCGGTGTGTTACCATTACACCATAGGCCAATTGCAAATGCGGTCGCGAATATACAACAATTTCCAAATTACGAACAAAAAAAATTACTTTTTTTAGTTTTAACATTACTTTAGAATGTAAAAACTATCAGCAAATAAGTTATAGTGTACTTTTGTTTGTGCTCGTAAAAAATAATATATCTACTATATTAATAATAAATTATAGTACATTCGCATTGATTTTTTAACTCTATTATGAAAGACTTTAGCTACAAAAAATGGAACATTATTTTAGGATGGGTTTCATTTGGTATTGCATTAATCACGTATACTTTAACCTTAGAACCTACAGTTAGTTCTTGGGATTGTGGAGAATATATTTCAACCGCTGTTAATTTAGAAGTTGGTCACCCTCCAGGTGCACCTTTATTCCAAATGCTGGGAGCGTTTTTTGCTATGTTTACTAATGACCCAAGTAATTGGGCCTATATGGTGAATTTCATGTCTGGATTAGCTAGTGCTTTTACTATCTTATTTATGTTTTGGACTATTACTAATTTGGCAGAAAAAGTAGCTAGTAGAAATGGAGTTTTTTCAATTGGAGAACAAATTGCTGTACTGGGAAGTGGATTAGTAGGATCCTTAGCATATACATTTTCAGATAGTTTTTGGTTTAGCGCAGTAGAAGGTGAGGTTTATGCGATGTCATCGTTTTTAATGGCACTACTATTTTGGCTTGGTTTAAAATGGGAAAGTGAAATCAATACACCTAGAGGACATAGATGGCTTATTCTAATTAGTTTTGTTGTTGGACTTTCTTTTGGTGTTCATATACTTTCATTATTAGTAATCCCTTCTATCGTTTTGATCTACTTCTTCAAGACATACAAGGAGATCACATTAAAAACAACAGCGATTGCAACATTAGTTTCAATATTTGTTTTAGCTTTTGTATTTAAATTCTTATTCCCGTTTACATTAAAGTTCTTTAGTGTATCGGAGCTTTTCTTTATCAACTCTATCGGATTACCATATAATTCTGGGACTATAATCGCCGGAATTGTTTTAGTAGCTTTATTCTATTTTGGATTAAAATACACCAGAGACAAGAAATTGGTTTTTACAAATACCATAATTCTTTCGTTATTATTTATCATGATTGGATTTTCTACTTGGTTAATGTTACCAATTAGAGCGAATGCAGATACAATTATTAATGAAAATAATCCTTCAAGTGCTCGTGAATTATTAGCATATTATAATAGAGAGCAATATGGAGATGCTAATGTTTTTTATGATAAGTATTATTCATTCGCCTACAAAAAAGAGCAAGAAACTACTACCGACGATTACGGAAATACAGTTTATGCTTACAGAGATGATAAGCCTAAATATGAGAAGATTAATGGTAAATACGAAATTGTAAATAACTACAAGAATGTATTACCAAAATGGTCAGATAAACATAAAGGATTCATTCCAAGAATGGTTGATCCTGGATCTCAGCAGTATTATAAACAAATTGCTGGTATTCCACAAAGAAGTACTCGTAGACCGACTTTCTTTGAAAACATAAAATTCATGATGAATTTCCAATTTGGTTACATGTACGGAAGATACTTTATGTGGAACTTTGTTGGAAGACAAAATGATATTCAAGGTCATTTAGATAATAATGGAAATTGGTTAAGCGGTATTAAGGTTATAGATGAAGCTAGATTAGGTTCGCAAGAAAAACTTCCTGACAATTTAAAAAACAATAAAGGAAGAAACACTTACTTCTTTTTACCTCTTATTTTAGGTATTCTTGGATTACTGTATCATATTAAAGAAGATAAAAATAACTGGTATACATTGGCCTTATTCTTTGCTTTTACTGGTTTTGCAATTATCTTCTATACCAACCCCAAACCTTTTGAACCAAGAGAGCGAGATTATGCAGTTGTTGGATCATTCTACGTATTTGCCATCTGGGTAGGTTTCGGAGTATTAGCTTTATATGATAGTCTAAAAGGATTTATGGATAAGAAAATGGTTGCATTAGGAGTTTCCATATTCTCTTTGTTGGCTGTACCAGCTTTAATGGGATTCCAAAACTGGGACGACCATGACAGAGGAGATCGATACTTAGCTCAATTAAATGCTCAAACTTATTTAGAAAGTTGCGATCCAAATGCTATTTTATTTACCATTGGAGATAATGATACTTTCCCTCTTTGGTATATGCAACAAATTGAAGGTGTTCGAAGAGATATTAAAATTGTAAACACGAGTTTATTTGCTACAGATTGGTATATCGATCAGATGAAGAAGAAAACATATGATGCAGATCCAATTCCATCTAAACTTCAACATCACCAATATAAATATGGAACCTTAGATGTAGCATATCACATGCCACACCCACAATTAAAAGATTCGGTAATTTCTTTAAGCACTTTCATGAAATGGATTGCAAGTAGTAATGATGCAACTTATTACGAAACTGAAAGTGGTGTAAAAGAAAAGATTTATCCAACTAATAAAATTAGAATTCCTGTAAATAAAGCTAATGCTTTAAAGTATGGAATCGTTGCTGCTAAGGATGCAGATAAAATGGTTGACTATATTGATATTCAAATTGATGATGTAATCACAAAGAATAGAATATTAATGTTAGACATTCTTGATAATTTTGACTGGACTAGACCAATATATTTTACTGGTGGTGCAAATGCTTCGGAAGAATACATTTGGTTAAAGGATTATTTACAGTTAGATGGAATGGCTTTTAAATTGGTTCCTATTAAAACTCCTATAGCAGACAGATCTATGTTTGATATGGGAAGAATCGACCCAGAAAAAATGTATGAAAACATTAAAAAATGGGATTGGAAAACAATCAATAATGGTGAAATATATTTAGATGAACAAGCTAAACGAAATGCCATTTCACTTCGAAATAACTTAATGCGTTTATCAGAAGAGTTCTTAATTAAAGGTGATACTGCAACAGCTAAAGAAGTTCTCGACCTTTCTTTACATAAAATGCCAATTGAAGATTTTGATCATTTCAGTATTTCTTTAGGATATCCTGAATTATACTATAGAATTGGAGATAAAGATAAAGCAAGACAAACCTTTGAAACATTAGCTACAATTTTCAAACAATATTTAGATCATTACTATACTTATAGTGTTGAAGATTTCCAATATGCTAAGGATGATATTGAAACTAATTTATATATGTACCGTACTTTAGTTTTAAATCAAGTATTAAGGTTTGATGATGATGAAACTTATGGAAAGAACGCCTTATCAGAATATCTTGAGATAGAACGTCTATTCATGGGTGATAATGGTATTGAAGAACAACTTCAACAACTTCAAATGTTAGACTCAATGGAAACTAAACGACAACAAGCGATAGATTCCGTTAAACCATAAATAAGTTAAGGCTGCCAATTGGCAGCCTTTTTTATTCTCTAGTATTTTTCACTCTAAATAATTCAAGAAAACATTCATGCTTAGAATCACCATTCTTATAACTCATTTTTAAAGCCTTGTTACATTTTTCCAAAAACAGAACATAACCGATGGTAAATTTGGTTGTAACCTTAAACCAAATTAAAATGAAACTACGTATATATCCTTCAATAGGAATTGCAAGACTAGGAAATGGTCCAACAAACAAAAAAGATGTTGTGTTTACACCAGAAGTTCCATGGGCAAACTTATATGAAGAAAACTTAGAATTTCACACCAATGATGGCGCATTAAAAAAGCAGGCTCAACGATTTTATATTTATGAGTGTGATGATAATGGTAAACCTATTCGTAAAATTGATCCATCTTCTTGTGATATTCAATGGACGGTAGAAGTAGCGAATAAAAAACCATTCTGGTACGATTTTAATAATAGTTTGGATTTATCAGTAAATACTGATAATCACAATTTGAGTCCTAATTTTTTCACAAAAAACATTGCTCCAGGTATTAGTACATCAAGAAGAAATCCAAATGTTTTAAACGAACAATTAATCAACAATAAGGATTATGATTATAGACAAGAATTAGTAAATAGTCCTAGTCCAACCACAATTAACTCAACAAATACCTCGCCTGTAAAATTAGGTGGTAAATTTCCATTTCCGTTAAAAGGTGAAACTGACAGTAAGATTGCAGCTGCCATGAATTTAGATGCTAGAGATGTAAATTTAGGTGCAGTTGAATATGATGAAGGAAGCCTTATATTTTATCCCGGAGACGGAATCTCTGCTGCTTTAATCCCATCTGATTTAAACACAGATTTTGCCGACAACTCCAATTGGTACGATGATATATGTGATGGAAAAATCACAGCTAAAGTCACAATGAATGGAAATACGTATGAATTGAATGATGCTGACTCAGCTGCGTGGGTTGCTACTGCTCCACCAGATTATGCTCCGCAAATTCAACCTTTATCTACAATGTATGATCTTATTTGTGGTATAGCAAGTGAAGATTTTACCACAGATTTTAGTTTAATATTCCCAGTATTATATCGTTTATACAGGATGCAATGGGTGAATTTAAGTGACTTCTTAGCTCCTTCTTTCAGAGAAACGATAGATGAACTAACACCAGAAGAATTCAAAGCTCTATATAGTAATTCCAAAGCGGCACAACCAGTAAGAAATAAAATCTTTAACTTATTTAGAGATCCTTTATACAACTATACTAACGAACCTATAATTCCAAGTAAAAGTAAAACCGACATCACTAATATTGGTAGCGGTACACAGGAACTAAAATATCCTTTTTATCCAGGAGATGGGATTAATTATCCAGGTAGTCCTGCACAATGGTTTGCTATACCTCCAGTTTTATATCATGAACTGAAAAAATGGAAAGATGGTAATTTCAGCTCGTTAGAAGGTGATTTTACTAATATGGATGAATTAGGAAAACATTATCAAAATCAATATCTAGAAGCTGCACAAGACCCAGCTAAATCTGCTTTATTGATGACAAGAGCTGTATTGGAAACTCTTTATGGAGGTGGATTTCATCCTGGAGTCGAATTAACTTGGCCGATGCGACATGCTCAAATGTATGCTGAAAACTCGTTAGCTTACGCTGATATTACTCCTGGAAATTCATTCTTTGGATTACGAGAAATTCGAGTTGCAGCTGCTTCAAAGGAGGAAAAAGAAAAGATCTTTTATAATGATTTTGGATTTCAAATGAATTCAGATGATGTAAAAGCCTCTATGAATGATGGAGATGCTAAAAGTTGGTTATGGAAAAGTACACCAGGAGATTTAACCAAATGGATGGGGATTCCTTGGCAATCCGATGCAGGAAGTTGTCAAAAAGTGTTTTTAGATAGTCAATACCCAATTCCAGCTTGGTGGGCAGCAAACTTACCAGTTGATGTATTAACTGAAGAAAGTTTAGTAGCCATGAGAAATACTGAATTAAAGTCGGAAACTATTCAATACGTTTATGCGAACAGACTTCCTTGGTTAATGACAACAGACACTGGATATGTAGGATATCATGCTGAAGGAGGATATATGAATGGTTTAATAAACATGGTATACAAATGGAAGAATGTAGGAGTTGTAGCAGGAAGAAAATCTAACGTTAATGGTATACCAGAGTTAGTATATGTTGCCGCTGAAAGTAAAAACGTAAAAAATAAAACTTCTATATTTTTAGGAAAAGCTGTACCTGGAAAACCTGTAACATTAAGTCCTCCTAGTACTTTTTATACAAACACTAGAGAAATGGTTTGGATACCTGATAATGCTACTATCGTACTAGCTTCTAACTTAGAAGGTACAGGAGAAGTTTTTGTTGATGATGTTTTCGAAATGAAAGTAAATGGTGAATCAGTTTTCAAACACGATTTCAGTAATAATTGTAGTGGTAAAATAACACCTCAAGCACCTATAGATATAACTTCTAATCTACAAAACGTAGTTAATTCTTTTGTAACCATTGAAGTAAATTATATTGATAAATGTGGAGGATATGAATCTTCTTCAGAATTTTACTTAGTTATAAAATAGAAATATGAGTCCTGAGACATTACATACCGATGCACTAATTGTAGGAAACGGAGTTTCAGGACTCATTTTACATTATGTATTGCAACGAAAAGGAATTAACAGCATACTGCTATCAAAAAGTAACAATCAACAAAACTTACCGCTAGCCGAGACTTTGCCTCCTAGTACTTTGGAATTATTATATGAGATTGGACTACTGAATTTGTTTGCATCACAGGCTAAGAAAACATATGGATACCAATCAAAATGGGTTGGTTCAAATATTATTGATGAATCTTTCTTTTTAAAGAATAAATTCGGATATGGATTAAAAATTGACAAGAAAAAGGTTATTCAATCTTTAAAAGAACGATGCAATCAAATCATTGAAATTAATGAAGTTCATATTGACTCTAAAACTGAATCAAGCGGTAACATATTCGTAAAGAATAATGAGAATAAAAGTTTAAACATTCATACATCATTATTAATCGATGCCACGGGTAGAAAAAGACATCTATTAAAACAAGCAAAGATTAAAGAAATATCATACGATGATACTTTAGCATTTCTATGTTATGTTCCAAAAACAGGACCTAATTTAAAATATGGATTTTTAACTGAAGTATTTTCGAAAGATTCTTGGGGAACAGTTTCAGACCTTAATGAAACAACAAGAATTATATCGCTTTATACTTCAAAAGAAAACAAACAAATTTCTCTATTCAAGCAATATAAAGAATGGGAAAACTTATTATACAAAACTGATGTTTTAAAACATTGTCTCCCAAAACAAGGAAGCTTTAAAGTATATGGACGACAGGCAAATTCATCGATTCCAGAAAAAATAACACATAACAATATACTCAGCATTGGAGATGCTGCTTTAGCTTTTGATCCAATTGCATCACATGGAGTTTCTAATGCAATATATACGGCAAAAGAAGCCGCACGTTCTATTGAAAAACATTTAGCTAATGACCATAAGAGTTTAGAAAACTACGAACAAAAATTATATTCAATTTTCAATGAATACATTTCGCAAAAAGAAAAGCTTTACAAAATGAACTTCCATAAGTTAACAACATAAAAAAGGTTGCCAATTGGCAACCTTTTTTATTAATAATATATTTTCAAAATTCGTTTAGAACTTAAACATACTGTTGAACTAAACCAATTAGAGTATTTGCATCTTGCTCTCCTGTCTTTCTCCACATCATCTCCCCTTTTTTATAAATCATAAAAGTAGGATTTCCTTTTACTCTAAGTGCATCAGCTAAAATTTCATTCTTTTTAATATCAATCTTAATAACCTTTGCCTTATCTCCTAAAGCCGCAGCAACATCTCTTAATGTTTCTACACTGTTTTCAGCATCATCCCAATCAAAGTAAAAATCGATTAATACGGGGATATCGATGTTGATGATTTCGCCAAACTTTGTCATTTTTTTAATAATTTATTTAAAAAATACGGCTAAAATTACTATTTTTTTATTAAGCATCAACGATTTAACTCAGAAAAAACGTTAAAATCACGCTTTTTTTAACTCAATTACAGTTATTTCCGGCCAAATTCCTACTCTACCCGGAAAAGCATGATATCCAAATCCTCTATTTACATTAATATATCTTCCGAATTCTTTATATAGTCCAGCCCATTGCTTGTACACATATTGAGAAGGACTCCATCTAAAAAACCCTGGAATTTCTATACCAAACTGTAAACCATGTGTATGTCCACTTAATGTTAAATGATAGTTGAAATCATTATCCTTTACTTTTAAATCCCAATGTGTAGGATCATGTGTCATTAAAACTTTAAAATCTTCTTTTTGAATTCCTTCAGAGGCTTTATTCAAATCACCAGATTTTTTAAATCCTTTTCCCCAATTTTCAACACCAACTAAAGCTATTTTCTCTCCATCTTTTTCAATATATCGATGTTCATTTAATAACAGATCAAAACCGATTTTCGGATGAATATCTTTAATCGCATCAAAGTTTGCTTTTTTATCAGCTTCTGTTTCCCATTGAGAGTAATCTCCATAATCGTGATTTCCTAAAATAGAATACTTTCCCATTGGAGCTTTCAAAGCACTGAACATATCAATCCAAGGATCCATTTCTTTGGCAAAATTATTTACGATATCTCCAGTAAATAAAATCATATCTGAATTCTGCTCATTGATTAAATCCACACCATACTGAATTTTCTCTTTATTATCGAAACTTCCTGAATGGATATCTGTGATTTGAGTGATGGTAAATCCATCAAAAGCTTCTGGTAAATCTTCAAAAGCTAATTGATATTTTAAAACTTTATAATTGAACTTTCCTTTGAATATCCCATATAGCATACTTGCAAAAGGAATTGCAGCTAATCCTAAAGCGAGCTGAGAAACAAACTTTCGTCTACCCGCAACAGATTCGGTGGTTTCTGATGAAAAGAATGAGATTCCTTTTTTGACATAACGAAACACATCTTCCCCAAACATTACGATCAGAATAAATAATTTTGGCAATAACGCTAGTAGCATAAAACCAGCTGCCCATTGAAACTGTCTGGTTTGACCCGAAGTTCTATCTGATGAAAATATAACGTAGAAAAAATTAAGATAAGCCAAAGCTCCAAAAGCCAGCCAACCATATTTTATGAATTTGTTTTTTGTAAGTGTTTTAATTGCTTGAAACGCATAAATTTCTAAAACTATAATAAGAGAAGAAATAATAATTACAGGGATTACCCAACGAGGCATAATTTTATTTTTAATTTAACCCAACAAAGATACGGCTATCTTACAATACATTATATACAGCTAAACAATGGAATATGATAAATAAGTGTTAATAAAAACTATAACCCTAGTAAGAATTCCTTTTATTTTAAAACTTTCACTAACTGTTTCACAATTGCATTAACATTCATACTTGTTGAATTATCAAGGACAACAATTGCATTTTTAAGTTTAGTATTTCTTGCGAAACTTGTTCTCGCTCCTAACCAAGAACCATTATGGGCATGTGCATCTTTCCCAAAAATAGACCAACCAAAACCATAATTGATAACAGTTCCATCATTTAAAACTGTTTCTTTAAAAGCTTCTTCCATGGTAGTTTTAGATAACAGATGATTATCATACCAAAACTGATTCCATATTATAAAATCATCAATACTAGAAAACACTCCTCCATCTCCAGCTATGCCATCTAAAACTCCTGGTTTTAACTCTACAACATCTCCTAATATATTTTCAAAAGACCAGGTTTTATTTGGAAAAGTTTTATCCTTGGAAAGTAAATTCCAAACTCTTGTATTCTTCATCTCTAACTTATCAAACAACTCGGTTTGCATAAATTCTTCAAATGATTTTCCTGAAACACTTTCTATAATTGCTGCTAATAGCACATATCCTGTATTGTTATAAGAATGAACTTCATTCGGGTTATTTTCTAAAGGTAAATTTTCTTTAGCTAATAATTCAACCATCATAGGAATGGTTAAGGCACTTCCTATTTCTTTCTTATATTTTTTAGGAAAATCCATATAAGCGTCTGGAATTCCTGATGTATGAGTCAATAAATTTCTAATTGTTACTTTTTCATATGGTAAAGCAGGTAAATACTTTGTTATAGCATCATCAAAATTCAATTTACCTTTTTCTTTCAACAACATAATACCTACTCCAGTAAATTGTTTTGAAACAGATGCCAATCTAAACGATGACTGAGGTGTTAATTTTTCCTTTCTTGTATAATCTGTAAAACCATATGTCTTTTTAAGCAATACACTATCATTTTTAATCAACAATACTGCACCATTAAATTTATTATCTTTTTGAAGTTTGGCTAACCATTTATCTGTTTTCTCTACTTTTTCGATTAGACTATCATTCTCACTAAGGACTAATTCGTCAATTTTTGACATTTTATTAAATGCCCAAATACTAGCAACTCCAAAAGCTAGAATCCCAAGTATTACAACCGAAATTATAATTTTCCAAATTAGTTTCATTAGTTTAGATTTTATGGTTAACTGTCTGACGTAAATTACAAAAGTTTGTTTCAATTTTTACTCTTTTTTTTCGAACGGCAGTATTATTTTGTAGTTTTACATTCTTCAATTCGAATACACATATGACTACCAAAAAAAGACTTTTTTTATTAGATGCGTATGCATTAATCTTTAGAGGATATTATGCTTTCATAAAAAATCCAAGAATTAATTCTAAAGGAATGGACACTTCAGCCATTTTAGGATTTACCAATTCTTTGTTAGATGTTATAAAAAAAGAAAAACCAGATTATTTAGCGGTTTGTTTTGATAGAGGTGGTAGTGTAGATAGAGTTGAAATGTTTCCTGAATACAAAGCAAATAGACAAGAAACTCCTGAAGCTATTAGGATTGCTGTTCCTTACATTGAACAAATCTTAGAAGCAATGAATATTCCTGCGATTGTTAAAGAAGGATTTGAAGCTGATGATATTATTGGAACTTTAGCAAAGAAAGCAGAAAAAGAAGGATTAGAAACGTATATGGTAACTCCAGATAAGGATTATGCTCAACTGGTTTCTGATAGTATTTTTATGTATCGTCCTCCAAGAATGGGCAATGGATACGAAAAATGGGGAGTTGAAGAAGTTCAGAAAAAATTCGAAGTTGAACGACCTGAGCAAGTAATTGACTTCTTAGGAATGATGGGAGATTCAGTAGATAACATTCCAGGATTACCAGGTGTTGGTGAAAAAACAGCTAAAAAGTTCTTAGCAGCATATGGTTCTATGGAAGGTTTATTTGAAAACATTCATGAGCTAAAAGGAAAAATGAAAGAGAAGGTTGAAGCTAATCAAGAATTAGGTTTACTTTCTAAAAAGTTAGCTACAATTATGCTTGATGTTCCTGTTGAACTGGAACAAGACAAGCTTATTTTTGAGCAACCTGATATTGAAAAAACGAAAGCAATTTTTGCAGAATTAGAATTTAGACGATTAACAGATAATTTCTTAAAAACATTTTCTCAAGAAAGTTCTGCATCAACTTCTGATCCTAAACCACAACAAGCTCAAAGCACATCTGGACAATTTGATTTGTTCGCTACTCCAGGCGCTGGAAATGCAGCGACAGAAAGCATTAATGGTTTTAAAACTGTTACAAACACTTCGCATTTCTATCAACTGGTAAATACACCTGTTTCTAGAAAATTGTTGCTAGATAAACTTATGCTTCAATCATCAGTTTGTTTTGATACGGAAACTACTGGTTTAAAATCTTTAGAAGTTGAACTAATTGGAATTGCTTTTTCTTGGGAAGAAGGAAAAGGATATTATGTTTCTTTCCCAGAAGATCAAGAGGAAACACAACAGATTTTAGAAACATTCAGACCGTTTTTCGAAGCTGAAAACATTGAAAAAATTGGCCATAATATAAAATACGATATCAAAGTATTATCTAATTATAATATGCCTGTAAAAGGTAAATTATTTGATACGATGATTGCTCATTATTTGATCAATCCAGATATGCGTCATAATATGGATATACTTTCTGAAACGTATTTAAATTACCAGCCAGTTTCTATCACTGAATTAATTGGTAAAAAAGGAAAGAATCAACTTTCAATGAGAACAGTTGATTTAGATAAGCAAACAGAATACGCAGTTGAAGATGCTGATATTACTTTACAACTAAAGAATCATTTTGAAAAAGAATTAGCAGCAGGAAAACTTACCGAATTATTTGAAAATGTTGAAATTCCATTAGTATCTGTATTAACAAATATGGAGATTGAAGGGATTAATTTAAATACTGAATTTTTAAATAATTTCTCCAAAGAACTTTCTTCGGATATTTCTTCTTTAGAACAGAAAATATATGAGCAAGCTGATGAAGAATTCAATATTGCTTCTCCGAAACAATTAGGTCCAATTTTATTTGAAAAACTAAAATTAGTAGACAAACCTAAGAAGACGAAAACTGGTCAGTATTCAACAGCTGAAGATGTGTTATCATCTCTAAAAGAGCATCAAATTGTTTCTGACATTTTAGAATATCGTCAATGTAAAAAACTATTGAGTACTTACGTTGATGCCTTACCAAATGAATTGAATCCTAAAACACAACGTGTTCATACTGTGTATGCTCAAGCTGTTGCTGCAACAGGACGATTAAGTTCAAATAACCCTAACTTACAGAACATTCCTATTCGTACAAAGAGAGGACAAGAAGTTCGTAAAGCCTTTATTCCAAGAGATAAAGATTATACTTTATTAGCTGCGGATTATTCTCAGATTGAATTACGTATTATTGCTGCGTTAAGTGAGGAGGAAACAATGATTAAAGCTTTCCAAGATGGAGAAGATATTCATGCCTCCACTGCGGCAAAAGTTTTTAATGTGGCTTTAGATGAAGTTACTCGTGAACAACGTAGTAATGCGAAAACAGTAAACTTCGGAATTATCTATGGTGTTTCTGCATTTGGATTAAGCAATCAAACAAATTTATCTAGATCAGAAGCAAAAGAGTTGATTAATGCGTATTATGAAACCTATCCGAAATTAAAGAACTTTATTGCGCAACAAGTAGATTTCGCGAGAGAGCATGGTTATGTTGAAACTATATTAGGTAGAAAGCGTTATCTAAAAGATATAAATTCAAGAAATGCTATTGTTAGAGGTGCGGCGGAAAGAAATGCTGTAAACGCTCCAATACAAGGTAGTGCTGCAGATGTTATAAAACTGGCCATGATTAACATTCAAAAACGTTTTGAAAAAGAACAATTCAAATCAAAAATGTTATTACAAGTGCATGATGAATTGGTTTTTGACGCTCATAATGATGAATTAGAAACCATTAAACCAATTATTAAAGAAGAAATGGAAAATGCATTTAAACTTTCTGTTCCTTTAGATGTAGAAATTGGATTAGGAACAAATTGGTTAGAAGCACATTAATTTTAGTCAAAATATTTTAATATTAAGAGCTCACGAAACGGTTTCGTGAGCTTTTTTTATTTCTATCTAACTTCTAAAACCTAAAGTTATTAACACGAAATCGTATGCGTAATTCATTTTAACTTTTCGCATTATTTTCTTCATACTTTTTTGCTCTACATTTAAGAAAGCTAAGAATTCTTATTGAGCATTCTCTTCAATAAAATTCTAAAAGAGTTATGAAAGATTTTGAATGAAAATTGACCTCCCAGTTGCTTGAAAGCATCTTTTTACTCTCTTCTTTTTATGCTATTACATTGATTTAATAATAAATCAATCACAATAGATTGCGCAATTCAGACCTAAGAAATTATGTCTATAAACTGGTATTTCAAATTTAGCGGAAACCGAAAAGCTTACGAGTAGGTATAATTTTAATCAATCACGTAATGAAAGAAGACATTTTAAAACAGATCAAAGCAACTGTACTTAGTAAAAAAGAGACTAAAACAATAGTTGGTGGTTATGATGGATCTTTTACAGGAAGTTGTTCATTTATAATTTGTGGTGGAATTGGCAACACAGACGGATGGGCTTATAAACAAGGTTGTCCAACTACAAGTTCTGGTAGAAGACTTTATGTTTACAAACCAAACCCATCTTTATTTTGCTGGCAATAAACCGTCATATTAAATAACTAAAAACTCATGAGACTCTTAACAATCTAGGAGTCTCATGTTCTCACATCTCACATTCAAAATATACATATGAAAGTTATTCAAAGCTTTTGGTCAAAACCAAGCATGAATCAATCAAACGATCCTAACTCTCGATTTAAAGGAGGCTGGTTAAAACAAAAATATTCCTTTTACAGTCAGGCATTGAGTTGCTTAACATTTAAACAATTTTACAACGATGTTGAGTTATACACGGATACTAAAGGAAAGGAATTACTAATTGATCAATTGAATCTTCCATATTCTAAAACACATATTACTTTAGACAAAATCAATTCCTATAACCCGAAGCTTTGGGCACTTGGGAAAATTGTTTCTTATGCAGAACAAACAGAACCTTTTCTCCATGCTGATTCTGATGTGTTTATTTGGGAAAAGTTTCCAGAAGAGATGTTGTCTTCTCAATTATTTACTCAAAATATTGAAGTTAACTTTCCGGCCTATCAAGATGCTTTTAATGATATTCTAATCAACTTTGATTGGATTCCTACTGAATTGATTAACTCATTATATAAAAATCAAAACATCCATGCTTTTAATGCTGGAATTATTGGAGGTCAGAATCACGAATTCTTCAGACTATTAAAAGAGAAAGTTTTGTCTTTTATTGACGAAAATGTTCATCTTTTCGAAAAGATAGATGTTGGTATTTTCAATACAATTTTCGAGCAACAATTAGGATTTGCTTTGGCAGAGAAAAACAATATCCCAATACATTACTATTTACAAGATGTTGACTCCGATTTTTCAAAAGTAATTAATTTTCATACCGTACCTTTTGATTCTAAATATGTTCACTGCATTGGATACGCTAAAAAATCAGAGTTTGCTTGTGAACAATTAGAAGCTAGATTACAATATCATTTCCCTGATTTTTATACCCAACTCAACGATAACTTGAAGTCAGCATTTCCAGACGATAATTTTGATTGCGATTTTCCAACGGAGCGAATGGATCACTTATTTAAAATCTATAGTTGGTTAGAGACTAAAACCATAGAAGATATATTCAATTCTGAATTTCAATTGAACCCGAAGGTTAATATTTCCGAAGATAACGGTCGTTACTATATTGAATATCCATTACCACAAAATGGAACGCTTCAAAGGGAAGAAATAAAGGACTGGTTGGCTATCTTATTATACTTTGAACAACCAACTAGTATCAAACAACTGTATAATGAACTTTGCCTAGATGAAGACTTTTTAAAAGACACGAATAAAGATGAGCTAAAGGATAAGCTAATCTCTTATGTGATGGATAAGTTTATGTTGTTAGAAATATTGAAAACAGAGTTTTAAAGATCACTTTAAAATACTCTTTATTCTTTGCTGTAACTTTGGAATAACATGTTCCTCAAACCATGGGTTTTTTGACAACCAAAATCTATTCCGTGGCGAAGGATGTGGTAAGGTAAAAAACATTGGAAGATACTCTTCATAATGATTGACAGTATCTGTAAGTGTTCTTTTTGCTTTCTCTTTTAAATAATATTTCTGAGCGTACTGCCCAATCAAGAGAACGAGTTCAACTTGCTCTAATTTGTCAAATAAAGGTTGATGCCATTTAGGAGCACATTCTTTTCTTGGTGGTAAATCTCCAGATTTTCCCTTTCCTGGATAACAAAAACCCATTGGAATTATTCCGAAAAGTTCTGGATTGTAAAACTCCTCATCTGAAACAGACAACCATTTTCTTAGCTGTTTGCCACTTGCGTCATCCCATGGAATACCAGAAGCGTGAACTTTTGTACCTGGAGCTTGTCCAACAATAATAATTTTAGAAGATTCTGTAGCCTTTACTACAGGACGTGGTTGGATAAAATCTTTACAGATAACACAAGAACTTATTTCATCTAATAACTGTTTCATAAAACTAAGTAACAAAAAAAACACCTACTATGTATATGATAGTAGGTGTATTCTGTAAAATAGTTTTTGTTTTTTAGTGTCTGATTGCGTAGCTCGCTCCGCTACCGAATTCAGCTAAAGTAGTAAATAAACTTCTAAAAAAACTATTTACCCTTTTAAGTAATAATTTCCCCATGATGTTAATAATTTAAAATAATCCCAATACAAATATACGACACAAACGTCTGATTTTCACAGGATTTTACCCCTTTTTGTATCAAAAGCATAAAAAACAGCATGGTTGGATGCAAAATCCACATAATTTACATGGAAATTAATACTAATTAGTCAATTTTAAGAAGTTTTCGAACGCTACATAATAAGGTTGATCCTTCAAAACAGGCAAATCTACGCTCTCCGCATTAGCAAGCCCAACACCTGCAAACCAGACTTTTGCGTTCTGTTTTTTTGCGTGTTCTTTAAAAGTTTCCATCCAAACTGTATCATAAGAATTTGGATTTTGAAGATTATTAGAAGCCTTCACTAAAACAAAAATTGTAGGTTCTCCTTTTTTAAACAATACGAACTGTGGATGTTTTTTCAATTCACTATTAATTGCAACAAATTCATACCCCATTTCTTGCAATTTCTTTCCAACAATGTTCATCGCCAAATTATGTAATTCCTGATCGGTAAGAACTCTCATTATTTTCTTTTGTTTCGTTTGTTGTAATTTTTATCTCCTCTTGTTTTAGGCTTTTTATATTTTTTTGCAATTTCTCGTCTATAACTTCCACCTAAATTCACCTTCTTATTCTTTTCTTTCTTTTCATGAAAAGCTGGTCCAGGAACATACTCTTGTGAAGTTCTATTATTAGACTGGGATTTATCTTCTCTTGGTCTCTCCTCTTCGGTTAATTGACTAGAAATCTCTACAGGCTCAGGTATTGTAACTAAAGGAATTTCATAATTCATTAATTCCTCAATTCTTTGCTTAGCTTCTTTTTCCCTCTCTGTAACTAATAAAATCGATTTTCCTTTGTGCTCTGCCCTACCTGTACGACCAATTCTGTGCATATAGTTTTCAGGATACTGAGTAGGATTAAAATTAATTACGTGCGAAATTTCTTGTAAATCTAAACCACGAGCAATAACGTCTGTTGCAATAAGTATTCTGTGTTTTCCCTCGTTGAAGTTTTCAATAGACTTCATACGATAATTCTGTGTTTTATTTGAATGAATTACACAGTTTTGTCCAGGAAACTCTTCTTCTAACAAGTTAAAAATCCTATCAGCATTTCTTTTGTTCGGAGCAAAAATTAATACTTTTTCATATTCTGATTTATCGAACAATAAAAAGTTCAGAAGATTCATTTTTGTATAAAAATTTGGAACATCATATGTTGTTTGCTCAATATTATCTAAAGGTGTTCCACTTACAGCAATTGCTATTTTTCTAGGAGCCGTAAAGAAATCCTCAATTAAAGCTTCGACATCTTCCGTCATTGTAGCAGAAAACATAATATTTTGTCTCCTTTCTGGGAGTAAATCAAAGATGTTTAACAGCTGAAATCTAAAACCTAAATCAAGCATTACATCTACTTCATCAATAACCAACTTTTGGATTGACTTCAATTTTAAAACTCTACTTAACGCTAAATCGTACAATCTTCCGGGAGTTGCGACTATAATGTCACATCCTTCGGCAACTGCCTGCTTATGCCTATTTAAGTTAACTCCACCATATACACCAAGTACACGTAAGGTCATATATTTTGCCAACTTTTCGATTTCATCAACAACCTGAATTACTAATTCTCTTGTAGGCACTAAGATTAATACTCTTGGATTTAATTGCTTTGAAAATTTTAAATCTCTAAGAATAGGTAATACATACGCAAAGGTTTTACCTGTACCTGTTTGTGCAATCCCTACAATATCTTTTCCTGATCTAACTACAGGAAATGCTTCTTCTTGAATTGGTGTTGGATGTTCGAATCCTAAATCGAGAATTGAGTTCCTCAATGGGTTCGATAAATCTAAATCTTCGAAAGTTGTCATTTAACTTAATTTCCGCAAAGGTACAACCAATATTTTGTATATTTAAAGTGATAATTGATGATGATATGAATACTCCGAAACGTTTAGAACAAGCCCTAATAAAACTATACAACGCCTTTCATAATAACCAATTAAATCCAGAATGTTGCTCAGCTTGTGCAGTAGGTAATATTTTAGATAATCATGATAGTTGGAAACATTTATCTGATGACCATGGTTCTACGGATTTAAGTTATGTTGGACGTGTTCACCAAAGGTTAGGACGCAGATTTAATGGTTACACTCCTATAGAATTATTACAAATTGAAAAAACCTTTCTAGAAGCTTGTGGATTTACTGTTCCACTTTGTCATTACAATCCTAAACCTAAAAACTCTACAAACAAAGACAATCTTTTTAATGGTTTAAATGCCGTAGTGGCCTATTTATGTGAATTAGAAGGAATTCATAATGTTATGGATTATTCAAGGATTTTTGAATTTGAAAACGAAGATCCTGTATATCAATTCGATGTAATTTATCAGTAGTATAAATCAGTTAAAACTTAATTCTTTTCCTATCTTTCGAGTTGTAATACATGTTTAGTATTTCTTTAAAGCAACTATGGAAGTTATTGAGTCTTTTAAAAGTTTTTATAGAAAACATGCAGTTATAATTAGAAATTTAACTGTACTGATATTACTTTCTATTATTACGAGTCACTTGACCAATCATGAATTATTTTCTCCAAATTCTTCTTACGATTTTCCATGGGAGTCCACATTAATTTCCGTTGGATTAGGGATTATAATTAGCTGGATTGCCCATCAAAATTTTAAATACTACACTACACATTACTTTTCCAAATCCGTATCTACAACTGTAATTATAAGATATGTTTTATCCACTTTAGGCATTATATCTATTGCTTATCTTGTTGTTTATTGTTTGCTTATTTGGCTCACACATAACAATTTTGAATTCTATTATTTCTTAATAGGGTTACTTGTAACATTATTATTATGTGTAATTGCAATGACCTTAATGTATGGAGAGAAAATTTATAAACTTCATAAATCAAACTTTTCAAATCTATCATTAACTGTTCAAAGAAATGGAAAAACGGTCAAGGTTTCTTATCAAGAAATTGCCTATTTCTTTAGCGAAGAAAAAGTTGTTTACATTATGAAAATAAATGGAGAATCTATTGCAACTGAATTTACCTTACAAGAGCTTGAAGAGAAGTTAATCCAAAATGTATTTTTCAGAGCTAACCGACAATTTATTTTACATCTCTCATCCATAAATGAAGTTACTACTATCGAAAATGGTAAACTTCAGGTTTCATTGCAACCTAAAAAAACAGATTCAGATCACTTACAATTAGTTGTAAGTCGTTATAAAAAACAAGAATTTTTAAATTGGTTTAATCCATCTGAAAAATAACAGCTACTATTCAGTATTTATTTTACTACCATTCAGTAAAACATCAGTAAAAACAGTAGTTTAACACTATCTAATCTTATTGCTTTGTAATCGAATTAATACTTAAACGAATTACAAATGACCACTTTTAAAACTAAGATTTTACCAATTATTACTATTCTTTTAATTTTCTTGTTCTGGTATTCTTCATTATCAGTTTCATATTTGGTAATGATTGTACCAATGCTTTTTGTTCTTTTAGTAAGCTATGTTGAATTTAAATCTAATTTTTTAAAACAATTAGGATTTTCTAGTTCTAACTTCAACAAAAAAAACATATTGATTCATGCTCCTTTAATAGCTTTTGGCCTTTTCTTAATTTACTATTATGTGTTGCTTCCTTTGTTAACTTACATAACAAACCAACCTATTGACTATTCTGATTTTGATGCTGTGAAAGGAAATCCTGTTTCATTAATATTTCTATTGTTATTTGTTTGGATTTCTGCAGCGTTTGGAGAGGAAATCGTATGGAGAGGTTATTTTATGAAACAGTTTGCGAAGTTTTTTGGAGATGGAAAAATTAGCATGACTATCAATATTCTATTATTCGGAATTCTCTTTGGGCTTATGCATTCTTATCAAGGTATAACTGGACAATTATTAACTGGTATAATTGGTATGATATTATCCTATATTTTTTATAAAAAGAAATATGATTTATGGTTAAATGTAGCTATACACGGTTGGTTTGACACCATTGCTATATTAGCTTTATACTTCAACCTTGGGCAATAAATTAGACAAAAAAAGCCGATGCAATGCATCGGCTTTTTCAATATTTCTTAAAGTAAAGACTATTTGTAAACTTCTTTGATAAAGTCTTCGTAACTTAATTCTTTACTCTTAAACTTCATGTTTTCTTTGAAGAACGTTAATAATTTCTGAGAAATTAATTGAGTTTGTAAACGTTGTGCTTCATCTTTGTTAGATAATACTCTTCCTGCGATGTTGTTTAACTCCTCTTCTTCTGGATTCATGTTACCAAATTGAGCCATTTGAGCTTTGATAAATCCTTTTGTATACTCTAATAACTCTGGGTACTCTAACTTGATTTCGTTATCCTTCATAATCTTTCCTTCGATTAATTGGTAACGTAATCCTTTTTCAGACTTAGTATACTCTTCTTTAGCTTCCTCAACTGTTAATTCTTTTTCTCCAGCAGTTTGTAACCACTTTTGTAAGAAATCAGCAGGTAAATCAAACTTTGTGTTTTCAACAAAATGCTCAGTTACTGCATTTAATAATTGTTGATCAGCTTGTTGTTGGAATTGACCTTCAGCATCTTGCTTGATTTTCTCTTTTAACTCAGTTACAGTAGTAACACTTCCGTCAGGGAAAATCTTTCCAAATAACTCTTGATCTAAATCTGCAGGCTCAGTTCTATTGATCTCTTCAATAGTAAATGTTACTTTAGTATCTAACTCATCAGCTACTTCTTTAGTAACACCTAAAACTTGAGATAATTTGAAATCTTCTTCGAAAAGTTTCTTAGTATCTAATTCGATAACGTCTCCAACTTTAGCTCCGATAAATTTCTTTTCGTTTTTCTTTCCTTTTAAATCATTTACTAAGAAAGTAGACTTTTTGTTAATTTCATTTTCTTCATTAACAAAAGTACCTGTTACATTAGCATGCTCTTCACCTTCTTCTAAAGTGATTAACTTTCCGTAACGGTTCTGAATATTCTCAACTTCTTTATCAATTAACTCATCTGTAGCAACGATTTTGTATTCAGTAATCTTGTTCTTACCTTTTACATCAACGTCAAATTCTGGAGCTAATCCTAATTCGAACTCAAAAGAAAACTTTTCAGTATCCCAAGAAAAATCATCCTTAACAACTGGTAATGGATTTCCTAAGATGTCTAATTTTTCTTCTACTAAGAAGTTGTTTAAACTTTCTTGTAAAAGCTTGTTTACTTCATCAATCATTACTGCTTTACCGTACTGCTTTCTTACCATTCCCATAGGAACATTTCCTTTTCTGAATCCAGGAATATTAGCTTTTTTACGGTAATCGTTTAAAACCTCTGTTACTTTATCTTTATAATCTTCAGCAACAATATCAACTTTTACAATGGCATTTAATGCGTCTATGTTTTCTTTTGTAATATTCATTTGACTATTATCTTCTTAAAAAATTGGGTGCAAAATTACTATTTTTAAATTAGTCTAACAAGCATTTTATACATTTGAAATAAAGATACTTATATAAAACTTATCTATTCTTTTTTTCTTCTTTCAGCATACCGAACAAAACCGACCTAAATATTGACAATAAAACGCTAAATAAAAGTGCAGTAAAAAATCCGTTCACATAAAATCCTGAAACTAATTTCCCTGCCATTAGAATGATTATTGCATTAATTACAAATAGAAATAATCCTAATGTTAGAATTGTTACCGGTAATGTGAGTATGACTAAAATTGGACGTACAAATAAATTAAGTACTGCAATAACTACTGCAATGATAACCGCTGTCATATAATTATCTACAACGATTCCACTTAATAAATTTGACAATACTAAAACAGCTAAGGCCGTTAGTAATAATTTAACTATTAATTTCATTTTCTTCTTTTTACATTTAAATAATCCACAACTATACCAAACTCAAAAACAAGAACTTTTGGCATAAAGTATTTGAAATTCATGTATAAAATGGCATTTAATTTAGAGAAAGGTTTATTTTTACGAAAAAAAGTATGGAAACCTATAATGATTACAGTTTCGGATTAATAATTGGTCAATTGATCTCTTTTGTTTTTATTATTCTTCTGTTCTATGTAGCATTTAGATTTGTAAAATACTTAAATCTTAGAATAAAAGAAATGAGCGAAAACAAATAATCAAAAATCCAAAATAACTTTATTTCAATTTAATTTACATTAAATAAATTTTTCATAACAATACTTGAACTGCTAATGAAAAGTATCTTCAAAAAGTATAATCTTGCTATTAAGAACAATATCGTTACTTCTGAAGATAGTAGCAAACAAATTTTAGTTCATTTTCTATTATTTTGGAATAAAATTAAAGACATAGAGGAAGATTTATTACCAGAACTTATGTTAATAATCAATGAAGTATTGGACTTTAATGATATTGGTGCTGATGTTATAGGTTTAGCCTATGTTGAAAAACTAAAGACAAAGTTAATGGGAAGTGATTTAGGGCATCCCGAACTTATCCTTCCTACTAGCGATTTTCACAAGATAATTATGGAATGGCTTACAATTTTAAGAAACACCATCAAAACATAAAGAAAAATTAACCTATAGAGCATTCATGAAAAAGGGATTTGAGCTATTACAATCACGAAGCTTTTCTGACCAAGTCAATTTTATTAACTTGGAGAAAAATCACAAACTTGAATTACCTCCTATATATAAATTATTCGCTAAAAACTTCTTACTTAAAAATAGTTTTATAAGTTATGAAACTTACATTCATCCAGATTACAATGATGAAAGATATTTAACCTATTATAGTTACACACCAAAACCAAAAATTGATTTTACAGGATTTAATTCCATTGAAAAATCCATACTTATTTCTAAAGAAATTGAACAAAATGATGATATTCATTTCTTAACTATAGGATATTGTACTATTGGTGGGATTTTATTAGGAATAACAGGAGAAAACAAGGATAAAATCTATTATTATGATCCTGACGGACATCCTAAAACTCACATAGAACTAACTAATGATATTTTTGATTTTGTTCGCGGGCTAGAAGAAAAATTGGTGCCAGAAAATGAGCTACCTATAATAAAGTACTCACAACTTTATAAAAAATGGGGAACTAATTCTTGGTTAGTTAAAGAAATAGGTGAATAACGATTTGGAAACAGAATACCTCTGCGCTTTGACACTTTATTTTATTTCCTATAAATTAGCGCACAAAAAATTAAACATATTCACCAATGCTTGGAATTATTTTTACCTTATTAATGCTTGTAATGCTGCAAGCCGTTTTAGGATTCGATAACTTATTATACATTTCTTTAGAATCTAAAAAAGCACCAGAATCAGAACAAAAACGAGTTCGTAAAACAGGAATCTTAATTGCAATTGGTTTACGTATAGTTTTACTTTTCATTTTAGTTTCTATTATTGATTTTTTCCAAGAGCCATTTTCTTGGTTAACTGGTGGCGTCGATAACGTTGTGAAGTTTGCTTTTAATGGACATAGTTTAATTGTATTAGCTGGAGGTGGTTTTATTATCTATACAGCCATCAAAGAAATTTGGCATATGATTTCTATTAAAGATTTAGATCATGATGTGGAAGGAAATGGAAAAAGAACTAAATCTGCTAATGCTGCAATTGTAAGTATTGTAATCATGAATTTGGTTTTCTCTTTTGATTCTATTTTAGCAGCAATTGGTTTAACTAGTGAAATCGATAGTTCAACTACTGCTTTTATTGTAATGGCAATTGCTATTGTAATTAGTGGTTTATTGATGTTATTTTTAGCCGATAGAATTTCTGCTTTCTTAGCAAAAAATAGAATGTACGAAGTTCTTGGTTTATTTATTCTTTTAGTTGTAGGAATAATGTTAGTAACTGAAGGAGGACATTTAGCGCACATCAAATTATTTGGAAACCCTATTGAGCCAATGAGTAAAACTACGTTCTACTTTGTAATTGTAGTTTTAGTAATTACCGATATTGTTCAAGGACGTTACCAAAAGAAAATATTAGCAGAACAGAAGAAAGAGCAATAATCTCTCAAAAAATATTTTAAATAAAAAGCGACACCAATTAGTGTCGCTTTTTATTTACTTTAATAATTGCATCTCCATATAACTATCGTGTTCTAAAGCCATAACAAAACCATTTACTTTTTCAATAGTTGCTCCGACTTTCTTCTTTTCCATTTCTGCAGTATATGCAAGATCTAAGCTTTTACACCCAAGCATTTTGGAACGTAAAACAGTTTGATACAAAAGTTGCTTATAAATACTTTTCTCTCTTGCATAATTATAATCTAAACCGACTAATTGAGCGTAATACACTCCAGCAATAACAACACTAATCATAACACCAAGTAGAGTTTCAGAGTCTTCTTTAGCATATATATTTATGAAATCATAATCATCTCTTTTTTGAAAACTCTCAAAAAGTTTAAATGGCAATTCAAACACAGATATTTCAGCAGATTGACTATGAACCTCTTTATAAAGATTATAGACTTTCAATAATTCTTCATCAGTTTTAGGTTTATTATAATCAATCACAAAATCATCTTCATATTTTAAGATTTCTTTTCGTAGAGAGTATCTGTATTTTTGATTCATTTGTCCCATAAAATTTTGAAATGAATTCCAGTTCAAATCTTTAACAGAACAATTATTTGGAAACTCCAAATTCAGAAAACCAAGTTCCATTAAATAGGACTCCAATTTTTTGTTTTCATCATCTGTAAAATCTCGAAGAATAATTTTAGACACCTTTTCTTGTTCAGCAACTTGCTGTAGATTTTCTACATATTGTTGAACTGCAAACTTCCAATCAGAATGCTTATAGTTGATATATATACTTCTTCCTTTAGTAAAAGGTGTTCCTGTAAGCAATGTTCTAGACGTTAAGTAATATTTATTTTCCGTTCGCAGCTGCCTGATTTTTTCAGATAAGCTTTTATCTTCTAACAAGTCCTCCATCATCAAACTAACAGAAAATACTGAAGCTAAGACAATACTACCTTTTGAATCTTTAATAATCTGATATTTAAAATCCCAATTATCCTCTTTATGTAAATTATCAGAAAAAACATTTTCTAAGGCCAATAGGTTCTTAGAACTATTCATTCCATTTTTAGAAAATAATCTATCCCATTGCTCATTATCGATTTCTGAAATACTGTTGAATCTCTCCTCCTTTAAAAATGAATTTTCGTTTTTCGTAGTTAAAGATGTATCGTAATCACCTAAGAAAGGGTCCAATCTAAATTGTTTAGCAACATAATTCGGTGAACTTCCTTCATCTAGCAAACCAAGTAAATATTCTTCTTTTAATGCAACCAACATTGATTCTATTTGAGAAACACTTAAGTTATTCGTAATCATAAATCGAATTCCTCCTCTTTTAATTGGAGTTGCAGGATAACCTGCACTATTAAGAAAAAAACCACGTTCTTTCATTCTTCTTATAATGTTCAAGATTATTTTAGGTAATCCTACTGGAATAAAAAACAAAGGAGAATCCGTAATCATATATTGAGGTAGATCTAGTTCTTTTAACCTTCTATTCGTGTAAGCAACTTTTTCTTTTAATGCCATTTGAATATCCTCGAATTCATCAGATTGATGAAGTTTGGCTGAGGCAATTCCTGCCCCCAACATTGGTGGTTGTATTGGACCAGAAAATATTAAAGTAGTTCCACAGTTTTTAACCTTTCGATACATCTCTTTGTTAGGAAAAACTAAGATTCCACCAGAAGCTGCAAAAGATTTGTTTAACGAAGTAGCT
The DNA here is from genome assembly GCF_964036595.1 of Tenacibaculum sp. 190524A05c. Classification (NCBI taxonomy): domain Bacteria; kingdom Pseudomonadati; phylum Bacteroidota; class Flavobacteriia; order Flavobacteriales; family Flavobacteriaceae; genus Tenacibaculum; species Tenacibaculum platacis. The sequence continues at coordinate 2,021,099 of NZ_OZ038523.1, forward strand.
AACACCATTTTTTCATGATGCTTCATTTTGCTTCTAACATAACCTGCTCCTTTTACTCCAGTCCATCCCATTCCGTGTGCATCATCAATATACAAATGAAACTTTTTATACTTATTTAAAAGTTTCTCTAGTTGAACTAATGGCGCATAATCTCCATACATAGAATAGACTCCATCAGCCATATACCAAATCTTATTAGCTTTGTCACTTAGTGATTTGATTTTACTTTCAAGAGCATCCATATCATTATGAGGAACAAGATAAACGGGGGTTTTATTTGCTTTTAAAATCTGAGTAGCCATTTGTACACTCGAATGCACTTGTAAATCCAGTATCACAACATCATTTGGCTCAACTATAACAGGTAGTGCGGCTAAATGACCTAAAGTTGTACTTGCTGTTGCGATTACAGGTTTTTCGAAAATTGTAGATAATTCATGTTCCAATTCATCATAAAGTCCAATAGATAAATACGTTCTTGATGTGGAGAATTGTGTACCATAATTATCAACGGTAGCTTTTACTGCATTTTTAAGTTCGGGGTGATACTCTAAACCGAGATAACTACAGGATCCAAAATTCACAAACTTATCTCTATCAACAAGAATTTCGGCAGAGTCTAATCTATCTCCATTTGTTGATTTCTGTAGAATTCCTCTTTCTACAGCATCGTCAATTAGTTTGTCTAAACTATTAATCATATTTTATTTGGTTAGTGGGTTAATTTAATTTCATCTGGAAACACAAAAAAAGGCATTTTCGTATCTCATCAAGTTTATTTTTTTACATTTTTAAACCTTTTACAAAAAACATAGTCTTAGATAAAAAACAATGAGATTATGAGGACATTAAAAACACTTTTATTCGCAGGTTTAGTATTATCAATTAGTACTGTAAAAGCACAATCATTAGGAAACACGAAAGAGGCAATTGACAATAGAAAAGCAATGGTTGTTAACAATAAACAATTAAAAAAAGATATTGCCCAACTTCATACATTTAAGAAGAAGATTATTGCTTTTGAAGAAGCATTTATTGCTCACGATACAAAACAAATAAAGGTTCTAAAAGCTGATATCTTATCTGATATGAAAAGAGAGATTAAACAAAGTAAGCGCAAAATAGAACAAGATCAGAAAGAATTAAAACAAAGCCGAAGAGAGTTAGCTAGATCAAGACGAGAAGCTTCAAGACATAGAAACAAAAGATCGAGGGCTCATAGAGATGATGTACGTGATAAAAGAGATGATAGAAGAGACAAGAATGATGATGTGCGTGATTTAAAAGCACAGATTAAAAGAACAGAACGTCAAAAAGAAATTATGAAAACTATTAAGGCTTATAATTTCTTGGCAAAAAAGGCTCCAGGAAAACACAAATTAATGACAAATTCAAAATTATTAAATGAGTTTGCTAAAACTATGGAAGCTGATATTGCGGCAACAAAACTAGAGATTATCGAAGATAAAAAAGAGATAATCGAGGACCGTAGAGAAAGAAGAGAAGACAGAAGAGGATAGATTAATGAGGCATTCCCTTACCCAGAAAGCATCTTGTAAAATTACAAGATGCTTTTCTTTATTTTATAAAATTGATTACTGCTTCATAAAAATCCTTAGGATTTTCTGCATGTAACCAGTGCCCGGCATTGGTAATTGTTTCCAGACTATATTTCGGAAAGTGCGCATTCAATAATGGAGCATCTTCATCTAAGATATATTGAGAATTCCCTCCTCTTAGGAACAATGTATTTCCATTAAAAACACTTCCAACAGGCAAGGATTTTATAATCTCTTCATAATTCTCAGTAAGTGATTTTAAATTAAAACGAAATGCTAATTGTCCTTTTTCTATCCAATACGTATTCTTAAGTAAAAACTGACGAACACCCATTTGAGGAATTAGCTCTGATAATTTTGCATCGATTAATTTACGAGTACTATGAATTGAAAAATCAATTGAGTTTAATGCTCTTATTATATCTTGATGATGTGGCGGATAAACTTTAGGAGCTATATCAGCAACCATTAATTTATCGATTACTTCTGGATATTTAGTAGCGAATAACATTACAGTCTTCCCTCCCATTGAATGCCCAAGTAAATCTATCTTATCTAAGTTATGATATTGAATGTACTTGTATAAATCCTCAACTAAAAGATCATAATTAAACTCTTCTGAATGAAAACTTCTACCATGATTCCTTTGATCAACTAAGTGAACCTCAAAATTTTCTTCAGCAAATTTATTAGCCAAGCTTTTCCAGTTGTCACCCATACCAAAAAAACCATGTAATATTAGTAATGGTTTTCCTTCTCCAACTATTTTAGAATGTAAAATATTCTCCATAATTATTGTAGTCGATGTAAATACATATTCACAACATTTTCAATTCCTAAATAAATACTTTCAGAGATTAAAGCATGACCAATTGATACTTCAGCTAGATTCGGAATATTATTTTTAAAAAACTCAATGTTATCTAAGTTTAAATCATGACCTGCATTTATACCTAATCCTAATTCATGAGCTAAAACTGCAGCTTCTATATAAGGTTTAACAGCTTCTTTGTTTCCTTTCTCAAATTCCTTAGCGAAATCCTCAGTATACAATTCAATTCTATCTACTCCTGTTTTTGCAGCTCCTTCGATCAATTTTAAATCAGTTTCAATAAAAATCGAAGTACGGATCCCTGCATTTTTAAACTCAGCTACTACTTCTTTTAAATAAGATTGATGTTTAATTGTATTCCATCCTGCATTTGAAGTAAGTACATCTTCACCATCTGGTACTAACGTTACTTGAGTTGGCTTGATATCTAACACCAAATCAGTAAACTTTTGAATTGGATTCCCTTCAATATTGTATTCTGTGGTAACTACAGGTTTTAAATCGTAAGCATCTTGATAACGAATATGACGTTCATCTGGCCTTGGATGAATTGTAATTCCATTTGCTCCAAAATCTTGAACATCTTTTGCTACTTGTACTAAATTAGGCACATTTCCACCTCTTGAATTTCTTAGCGTAGCTATTTTATTAATATTTACACTTAATTTTGTCATCTCGGTATTTTAAGGTTACAAAAATAACCTATTAAAAGTTTTTAAACTATATTCGTAACAATGAATATTAATGACTACATTTTAAAGGAAATTAAAGCGCTTTCCCCTGAGAACACTGTAAGTGACGCGCTTAATTTATGTGAACATTTACCTATTACACATATTCCAGTTGTAAAAGACAATAAATTAGTTGGATGCTTTGCGGAAGATGATATTCAAACTATTGAAAATACAAATGCATCTTTACAGGAATACATTCATTTAATTCAGCATTTTCATGCTCATAAAAAATCATCATTACTAGAATTAATTTCATTGTTCGCAGAGAACGATTGTAACATTATTCCTGTATTAGAAGAGCAACAAAATTATATTGGTTATTATGATTTAAGAGATATTTTGGATGTTTTTGCTGATAGCCCTTTTATGCATAATGACAATATTACGCTTATTGTTTCGAAGTCAAAAGCGGACTTTTCTATGAGTCAAATCTCTCAAATAGTTGAAAGTAACAAAGCGAAACTATTAGGTTTATACGTTTCTAGAGAAACTGTTGATGATGTTGAGGTAACTTTAAAAATTTCTTCAGAAGAAATGAATGAAATTATTCAAACTTTTAGAAGATATGATTACAGTGTAATCTCTCAGTTAGAAGACGACATGTACCTAGAAGAATTAAAAGACAGAGCGAATTATTTCAAGAAATATCTTGACATGTAATTCTTTGAATTAAAAACCATTATCCATTGAAAAAAGTAGCTATATATGCGCAATCTTATTCTGTTTCTAGTGAGAAAGAGATTAAAACTTTAATCAAGGTTTTAGAAAAATATAATACCGTAATTTTTATTGAAAAGGATTTTTACAACCTGCTTTCAGAACATGATATTTTAAACAAGAAATATCCTGTTTTTGCAAGTTTCGATGATCTTTCAGATTCTTTTGACGCATTATTTTCTGTTGGTGGTGATGGAACGATTCTTAGAGCAGTAACTTATGTTCGTGATTTAAACATTCCTATTTTAGGCATAAATTCAGGTAGATTAGGTTTTTTAGCAACAGTCCAAAAGAAAGAAATCAAAGAAGCAATTGCTTTATTGATGGAAGGGAAATATTCCATTCAAGAAAGAACACTTTTACAGCTAAAAACAATTCCAGAAACGAATACGTTTTCGGAAGTAAATTTCGCGTTGAATGAAATAACTATCGCCAGAAGAAACACAACTTCTATGATTGGTATTAAAACCTATTTAAATGAAGAATATTTAACCAATTATTGGGCAGATGGTTTAATTATCGCCACTCCTACTGGGTCTACAGGATATTCATTAAGCTGCAATGGTCCTGTAATTTTACCCGACTCTACAAGTTTAATAATTACACCAATTGCGCCTCATAATTTAAATGCAAGACCAATAGTTATTCCAGAAGACACCTCTATTCAATTAGAGATAAGCGCGAGAGAAAAAGATTTTCTTATCTCTTTAGATTCAAGGATAACCACTGTACCTCAAGAAACTAAGGTATATATTGAAAAAGCACCTTTTACAATCAAAACTATACAACTAGAAGATCAATCATATTTAAAAACATTACGAAAAAAATTATTGTGGGGAGAAGATATCCGAAATCAAGCATCCTCTTAAAACCATAATTCACCACAATAATTCTCTAAAAAGAAAGTTAATCAAAAAGACAGATTATTAACTTTTTAAAGCAAATTCAATTCCATATATTTGCACGCTATTTCTTACAATGAAGAGGTTTATATTAATATTATTTACATTTATAACAACTGTTTCTTTTGCACAAATCCATGAAGCAGGGATTTTCCTTGGTGGATCAAACTTTATAGGAGACATAGGACGTACTCATTATGTACTACCTAACAAATTTGCAGGAGGAATTGTTTATAAATACAACCTTAATCCAAGAATAGCATTAAGAGCTAACTATACAGCTCTTCCTATCAGTGGAGATGATAATGACGCTGATAATTTATTCAGAGAACAAAGAAACTTTAGTTTTAATAATACCTTACACGAATTCGCAGGAGGATTAGAATTTAATTTTTTCGAATATAACGTTCGTTCATTAGGACAAACATTTACACCATATATATTAGCACAAGTTGCTGCTTTCAACTATAAAGTTCCAGAATCTATAGTAGGTGGAAATGTACAATTTACAAACGAATTTTCACTGGCCGTTCCTTTAGGAATAGGAATTAAAGGTAGAATTTCCGATCATTTAGCTTTTGCATTTGAGTCTGCCGTTCGCCTTACTTTTGTTGACGATATTGATTACACTACGGATAAAATTACTTCACTAAATTTTGGTGGTAATGGTAATGATTTTTATACTTTTACCGGGTTTTCATTAGTATATACTTTTGGAAGACCGGCTTGTTATGCAGATAATGAATGATTTATGGATGAAAAACTACGAGGTATAAACTTAAATAACGTTCCTAGACATATCGCCATTATTATGGATGGTAATGGTAGGTGGGCTAAAAAACAAGGCATGCAGCGTGTTTTTGGTCATAGAAATGCCTTAACAGCAGTTAGACAAGCGGTTGAAGCTTCTGCCGATATTGGAACAAAATTTATTACTCTTTACGCCTTTTCTACAGAAAACTGGAATAGACCAAAACTAGAAGTTGATGCATTAATGAGTTTATTAATAAACTCTCTTCGCAAAGAATTACCTGATTTTCATAAAAACGGAATTAAGGTAAATAGCATCGGAGCTACAGAAAAATTACCTAAAAAAGCACAAAGAGTGCTTCAAGAAGTTATTCATGAAACTCGAAACAACAGCACTATAACACTAACATTTGCTTTAAGTTATGGTAGCCGTGAGGAAATTGTTAATGCTATCAAAAACATATCTAAAAAAGTTGTTAATAACGAAATTGATGTAAAAAAAATTGATGAAAAAATTATAAATAATCATTTATATACATTTAATTTGCCCGACGTTGATTTAATGATTCGAACTAGTGGGGAACAAAGAATCAGCAATTTCTTATTGTGGCAAATGGCATATGCAGAACTCTACTTTACGGATGTATTATGGCCAGACTTTAGAAAAGAACACCTTTTCGACGCAATAATAAACTATCAAAACAGAGAACGTAGATTTGGAAAGACAAGTGAACAGATTGGAACAGATGTATAGAAAGTTATTATTAGTATTTTTAGTTTTCGCTGGTACCGCGATTACAACAGCTCAGGACACACCAAAAGATACTATTAATCCTAGTACAAAGGTTACTACTAAAATTGATTACGAAAAAGGTAAAGAATATATTTTAGGTGGCTTTACAGTTACAGGATTACAAAAATTTACAGAATCTACAGTAAAAGTTTATACAGGATTAGTAGAAGGACAACCTATCAAACTACCTGGAGACAAATTAACTAGTGCAATTAAAAAATTATACGAGAGTAAGCAGTTTAGTGCTGTTGACGTATACTTATCAAAAATTGATGGAACTACAGTTTATTTACAATTTGATGTTGTTGAACTTCCAAAGTTAAATACAGTAACAATAACAGGAGTTAGTAAATCTAAAACTAAAGAAATTCAGAAAGAAACTGAATTAAAAAGAGGTGTACAGGTTACCGATAACTTAATTGTAACTACGCGAAACTACATTACAAAAAAATATACCGACAAAGGATTCTTAAAAACTAAGGTATCTTTAAATACCAAAAGAGACACTACAGATACGAATACCGTAAGTATGTTTATTCATATTGATAAAGGAGATCGTATTAAGATTAAGAATATTGACTTTGTAGGAAACAAAGCATTATCTCAAGGAAAGTTAAGAGGATTAATGAAAAACACTAAGAGAAAGTTCTTGGGTCGTTTTTGGAAATCTTCTAAATATATTGAAGATGATTTTAAAACGGATTTAGAAAGTATTTTAGAACGCTATAGCGAGTTAGGGTATAGAGATGCACGAATCTTGAATCACCAACTTACTTGGAACGAAGACAATACAATTAATATCCAAATTGAATTAGAAGAAGGAAGACAATATCGTTTTGCTGATATTGTATTTGTTGGAAATAAAAGATATACTGACGATTTCTTAAATCAATTTTTAAAGATTGAAAAAGGAGATGTATACAACGGAAAAGTTTTAAAAGAAAGAATATCTGGTGATGGTACTCCTGATTCTCAGGATATCCAAACATTATATCATAACAATGGATACTTATTCTCTTCTGTAAATGCAGTAGAAACTAAGGTAAAGAATGACTCTATTACAGTTGAAATTAGAATTAGAGAAGATGAACCTGCAAGAATTAGAAAAGTAACTGTTGTTGGTAATGACAAAACTAATGATCATGTAATTTATAGAGAATTAAGAGTTAAACCAGGTGATTTATTTAGTAGACAAAATATTATCCGTTCGATTCGTGAAATTGGTCAGTTAGGTTTCTTTGATACAAATGTTGTTCCTGATGTAAAACCAGACTATCAAAATAAAACTGCTGATATTGAATTTTCTGTAGTAGAAAAAGGAGGTAGTCAAATTGAACTTCAAGGAGGATTCGGTGGAGGATCGTTTATTGGAACTTTAGGACTTTCATTTAACAACTTCTCTATCAGAAACATTTTCAATAAAGATGCTTATACTCCACTTCCTATGGGAGACGGACAAAGCTTATCTTTACGTTTACAAGCGAGTAGAACAAACAATACCTATAGTTTATCATTTACAGAACCTTGGTTAGGAGGTAAAAAACCACAATCTTTATCATTCTCTGTTTATTTCTCGAATCAATATCGTTTTGATTTCAGAACAAACACTGTTGATAGAGGACAAAGTTTAGGTATTTTCGGAGCATCTATCGGGTTAGGTAAAAGATTACAATGGCCAGATGATTTCTTCCAATTATCACAAAATATAAGTTATCAAAGAATTGCTTTAGATGATTTCCCTTATCGAGTGGGTAACTCTAACTCTATTCTGAACAATGGAGATTTAAACAACCTTGCATATACTGTTACATTAAGTAGAAACTCTGCAGGTCCAAGTTTAATTTTCCCTACTTACGGTTCACAATTTACATTGAGAGCGAAAGCAACTTTCCCTTACTCTTTAGTAAACGGAAAAGACTTAACAGAACCAGCTAATTTAACAGATGATGAGCGTCAAGACTTTTTAGCTGATCGTTACAATTGGCTAGAATACTATAAAATATCTGCAAAAGGTAAATGGTATACTTCATTAGCTAAGAAATTAGTTTTAATGTCTAATTTTGAAATGGGTTATTTAGGAACTTATAATGACGATTTAGGATTAACTCCGGTTGAACGTTATTTTGTTGGTGGAGATGGAATTGCTCAAGGACAATTAGACGGTAGAGAAATTGTAGGTTTAAGAGGTTATGAAAACAACAGAATTTCTTCTGTTGAAGGAGGATCCATCTACAATAAATTCCAATTAGAATTACGTTATTCAATCACAGATAAACCATCTGCTTCCATTTATACACTAGGATTTTTAGAAGCTGGTAATGCTTATGACAATTTTAGTACATTTAATCCGTTTGAATTGAAGCGTTCTGCTGGACTAGGTGTTCGTATATTTATGCCAGCGTTCGGATTATTAGGTATTGATTTTGCCCACGGATTCGATCCTTTACCAGGATTTACAGAAAAATCTGGATGGCAAACGCATTTTATTATTGGAAGACAGTTCTAAAAACTTACATTTGTGATGTGTATTGCTTTTGGCACGGTTTTTTCTAAACACATTATAAAGATGAAAAAAAACATTTTAACATTCGTTCTTTTACTTATTGTAAGTAGCGTTGCTGCGCAAAAATATCAAAGACTTGCTTTTATTGATATGGATTATATTTTACAAAATATACCCCAATATATAGAAGCTCAAAATGCTTTGAATGATAAAGTCGCAAAATGGAGAGCTAATCTTGATAAAGAAGCAAGAGCTATTGAAGTTTTAAAAACTGACTTAGCTAATGAAAAAGCCATATTAACTCCAGAGCTAATCGCAGAGCGTGAAGAAGACATTTCTGTAAAGCAAGATGCACTTAGAAAATTAGAGTCTTTATACTTTGGCACGGATGGTGATATGTATATTATGAGAAAGAAGCTAATTCAGCCGATTCAAGATCAAGTATACAATGCTGTACAGACGATTGCATCTCGTAAAAAGTACGATTTTGTTTTTGATAAATCTAGTGAGTTAATAATGTTGTATTCTAATAAAAAACACGATATTAGCGGCCTAGTTTTGAAGCTTATAAATATTGATCAGAAAAAGAAGTCTAAGCGTGATAAAATAGCTGCTAAGAAAGAATTATTAAGTAATAATGAATTATCTGAAGAAGCGAAGCAAAGACAAGCTAAAAAAGAAGCTTTAAAACAAAAGAAGTTATCTGATAGAGAAAAGAAATTAAAGGAGATTGAAGAAAAAAGACAAGCTCGTTTAAAGGCAAGAGAAGAAAAAAGAAGATTACTTAGAGAAAAGAAAGAAGCTTTGAAAAAAGCAAAAGAGGCGGCGAAAAAGAAAGAAGAAGAAGACAAAAAGAAGCAGGAAGAAGATAAGAAGACTGACGGAGATAATAAAACAGGTAAATAACACGAAAAAAGGAACATAAAATTAAAATTATAACAAACATGAAACATTTAAAGACGTTATTATTAGTTGCGATTTTTACGATTGGATTAGGTGGTGTGGCGAATGCTCAAAAAGTGGCACATATTAATACCGACAAATTATTAGCTGAGATGCCAGAAACAAAAGCATTAAAAGCTGAGCTTGATAAATTAAGAACTACATATAGAAGCGATATCGAAGGAATGTTTAAGAAACTTGACGCTAAAATTAAAAAATACGAAGCTGAAGGTAAAACACAAACACAAGAGGTTAACGTAAAAAGAGCTCAAGAAGTTCAGTTAGATCGTCAAAAGATTGCTCAAGCTGAGCAAACTATGAATCAAGAAATGGCTAAGAGATACCAAGAGAAAACTACACCAATTTTAAAGAAAGCAGAAGATGCAATTAAAGCTGTAGCTGCTGAGAAAGGATTCATTTACGTTCTTGATGCTTCTCCAGGTAAAGGTTTATTAGTTTACGACAAAGGAGAAGATATTCTTGCTGCCGTAAAAGCTAAATTAGGATTCTAATTATAACCTAATAATATTATTATAAAATCCTGCTTCATGTAAGCAGGATTTTTATTTTTGTATTAGTAATGAATTCATCAGAAAAACAACCTATAGGCATTTTTGATTCCGGAATTGGAGGAACTTCCATTTGGAAAGAAATTCATTCATTATTACCTAACGAGCAAACTATTTATCTATCCGATAGTTTTAATGCTCCTTACGGCCAAAAATCTCGTCAAAAAATCCTTGAACTTTCTATAAAAAATACTGAGTTTTTACTAGAACAAAATTGTAAAATTATAGTTGTTGCTTGTAATACTGCTACTACTAATTCAATTAAATATTTGCGTAGCTCATACGATGTACCTTTTATTGGTATAGAACCTGCTATAAAACCTGCTTCCATTCTTACCGAATCAAAGAAAATTGGAATACTTGCTACGAAGGGAACTTTAAATAGCGAATTGTTCGAAAAAACCTCTTCTAAAATTGATCAAGAAGTCCAAATTATTGAACAAATTGGTGAAGGATTAGTTGAGCTAATTGAAAGTAATCAGATAAATTCTCCAGAAATGGATGAATTATTACAACGATATTTACAACCTATGCTTAAAGAACATGTAGACTGTTTAGTTTTAGGTTGCACACATTATCCTTACTTGATACCTAAAATAAAAAAAATAGTTGGAGAAAGCTTAAAAATCATTGATTCTGGCGAAGCTGTTGCAAGACAAACAAAGAATATTCTTCAGCAATTAAATTTACTATCTCAACATCCCAATAGTAAAGAAAATGTTTTTTATATCAATAAAGACAAAACCGTTCTACAGCACATCCTAAAAGGATACACCAATGTAAATATTATTCAAAAACACTTTTAAGTAAATTTCTTTTAGAATAATTGTCCGTTGATATTTGGACAAGCAGCTAATCTCTTCTTTCTACACAACACATTTAATCCTAAAGAGATTTGATGAAATCCTGCATCTGAAAATAATATATCTCCAAATTGTTTAGTGTAGGTATAAGAAACCATAAAACGATTAAAGTTAACTCCAAATATTGGAGATATATGCTGAGAATTACCAAAAGTATTTCCTCCAAAAGAACTTCTAAATGAAGCCGCTAACCATAATCTGGTCTTTTTAAAATTTTTGTAAACTTTTACGTTAAGATCCAAAATCTTCTCTTGAGTTTGTTCTTTAAACTGGAACATAAATGAAGGCTCGTATTGAATCTTAGTTTCATCTCCAAAAAAGTAACCTGCTCCTAAAATGTAATTTCTAAGATTTAAAGCATCAAATTCGTTTCTTAGATTATCTTTAGCAGATAAAAATATATTCTTAATGGTTAAATAACTAGACAATCCTTTGTAGTGATATCCTAAACCGAAATCCGCATTAACATATAATTCACTTTCAATTAATTGTCTTACCGTAGGATCTCCTGAAAATGTACTTTGATCAACTTGATTTTGAACTGCAGACATTGACAAACCGAACGATAATTGGTTAAAGGTATTTCCTCTATCTAACTCTAAATGGTAAGCATAAGTTCCTTGGAATGCTTGTTGAGAATGAAAACCGTTTTTATCATTAAAAACAATTGCTCCGTAAGCTGCTTTTGAATCGGGACCTGTTTTTGCGTGAAAACTTAATGTTTGTAATTCTGGTGCATTATCTACACCTAACCACTGGGTTCTTGCAGTTAATCTAATTTTACCACAATCTCCAATACCAGCAGCCGCTGGATGGATTAAATAAACATTATCAGATAAGTAATCTTGATATATTGGTAAGGTTTCTTGAGCCTGTATCCCCACAGCCGCCAAAACCAAAAAACTAAATTTAATCAATCCCTTCATTGAAACATGTACATTAAGCTGGCAAATATATACTTTTTCCCTCGCAACTCATTAATATTAAATGTTAAAGAAGGTGAAATGTTTGCAGAAAACTTAGGTTTAAATTCAAAAAAAAACAAAAAATTCAATAAATAGAACTTTCCGTCTAAGATTTCGTACAAAAAAATTACTCCTCCCTTATTTAAACGAGCTGAACATCATATACGCCAAATGATTAACGATAACTCTTTAAATATCTTATATAGATGTGTCTCTTTTTAAAAATTATATCTAAAAAAGACAAATTTTAACTAAAGTCAAATCTTATTTAGCTTTTTATTAACATAAGTTAATATTATCTTTAGTTCACATTCCCCCCACGTTCTTCTCGAACTACCGAATAAGAAATGAGCCCTTCTAAAAGCATAGAAGGGCTTCTTTTTTAGATTATAGCAAAAGCTATAAGGCTTATTATAAAACTATACATAATTACCAATGTAATTTCGAACGTGTAATTATCTTTACTTTTATTCATAGTATAACATCTCGTTTGATATGATTCTACACTTAAAATGAACATTTAACTACCTTCACTTATAAGTTATGCCTTTTGCTAAAGTTTTGAGCATTAGTTATTACATCTATAATAACAGTTAACCTAACCTCTTCCCCTACCAACTATATTAAGATTTTCTCAATAGCCAGAATTTGAAGTAATAAATAATCTTGTATATAAAAAAACTCCCCTTTTATAGAGGAGTTTCAATTTCTAAAGCAAAGCTATTAGGTAAAAAATGATGCTATACATTAAAATTAGTGTCATTTCAAACCGGTAATTATCTTTACTCTTTTTCATTATGAGTTATCTTTTTATAAACCTTCTTACTCCTTTACCATTCTCTGTTTCAATAATCATAAAATAGATTCCATTAGCAAGATTTGTAACATCAATTATATCAGACGTAGTTGAAGAAATAATTACTTCTCGACCAAGACTATTATAAACTTTTACCTTTTTAATGCTTTCTTGAGATTCGATGTGTAATAAAGTATTAACAGGATTTGGATACAACTTAAATGGAACTTTAAACTGTTCTTCATTCACTCCTAAAGTTGTAGAAAAACTCGCTGTAACTGTTTTATCAGCATCCATAGTAATTGTAACTTGAGTTGTCGTACCAGTTGCATCTCCACTCCACGAATCGAATTGATAACCTGAATCTGGTATTGCAGTAAGTGTAACTATAGTACCATCGTCATATGTTCCATTAACAGGATTTGGACTTACTGTAACACCTCCGTTAGTTGCATTTATAGTTAATGTTCTTTGAATTGGTGAAAACATTGCTGTTACCGTTTTATCAGCATCCATAGTAATACTTAATGGATTAGTTGTACCAGATGCATCTCCACTCCATCCATCAAACTGGTAACCAGCATCAGGAGTAGCCGTTAATATAACCGATGTTCCATCATCGTATGTTCCACCAACTGGATTTGGATTTGTTGAAACTGAACCATTCGTAGCATTTAAGGTAAGTGTTCTTTGGATTGGTGAAAACATTGCTGTAATCGTTTTATCCGCATCCATAGTTATGCTCAATGGATTGGTTGTACCAGATGCATCTCCACTCCAACCATCAAACTGGTAACCAGCATCAGGAGTTGCAGTTAATGTAACCGATGTTCCATCGTCGTATGTTCCACCAACTGGATTTGGATTTGTTGAAACTGAACCGTTAGTAGCATTTATGGTAAGATTCCTTTGGATAGGAGAAAATATTGCTGTAACTGTTTTATCCCCATCCATAGTTATACTTAAAGGATTTGTTGTACCAGATGAATCTCCACTCCAACCATCAAACTGGTAACCAGAGTCAGGAGTAGCTGTTAATGTAACCGATGTTCCATCATCGTATGTTCCACCAACTGGATTTGGATTTGTTGAAACAGAACCATTTGTAGCATTTATTGTTAATGTTCGTTGTATTGGTGAAAACATTGCTGTAATCGTTTTATCCGCATCCATAGTTATGCTCAATGGATTGGTTGTACCAGATGCATCTCCACTCCAACCATCAAACTGGTAACCAGCATCAGGAGTAGCTGTTATTGTAACTGATGTTCCATCATCATATGTTCCACCAACTGGATTCGGATTTGTTGAAACAGAACCATTCGTAGTATTTAATGTTAACGTAAATTGGTCTACCGTACTAGGATTAAACTCATAAGCTCCCATATCTACGGTTGTATTAAAAATACGTTCGTTACCTTGTAAATCAAGTGTAAATATTCCCGAAGGAATTTTTGAATTGTCTCCAGTGTCTATAACCGGCGAGTTTGATTTCAGTGTAAAATCACCGTTCAAAGCATTAGTGAATAAAGGATTACTAGTACCTATTCCTGTAGTATTTGAAATATTACCAAAACCATCTTGTCCTACCGAATTTCCAACTTTATACTCTTGAAAATCCAATTGATTGGTATCATTTAGCATAGAGATCATTACATTATTAGCCGCATTTCTATTTTCCCAAATGATAGAATTATATACATGTAAAGAATTGAGCTGACCTACACTTGAAATTCTCGACGCATTTATTAATGTTGCATCACTACTTGAATTGGTGTTATTTTTATTATACGCAAAAGTACAATTGGTAATTGTTACTCTTTGAGAAAAATTAAGGTCTTGTCTAAACCAAATAATTCCAGAATTACCTTGACCTGTAGGATTAATTGATTCTAGAGTATTATTTTCAAATAAACAGTTCGTAATTTTTATATCCAAAATATCATTACTTGCTCTGGTATACAACGTAACCCCTCCGTTTCCATAGTTATTTTTGAATATCGTGTTCTCAATATTTAAAAAACCATTTTGATCGATCATTTGAACAACACCAAAACGACTTACTACATTTTTCTCAATGCTACAGTTTTTAACCGTTACATTAGTCGCTTGTATTAATATTGCACTTCCTTCTTGAGATTCATTTGCTGATGATTTATCGGCGTGACCGTTAGCTATTGTAAGTCCATCGAGAATACAATTATCAGCTTGAATTTTTACAATATGAATTGTATTATCAGTACGATTTACGCCTGTATAACCTACACCAGAATCATCACCGTTAACATCTCCATCCAAAATAGTTTTGTATTGTGTAAAATCCCTATCCGATAACTGGCTTTCTGTTCCATTAAATCCGCCATATAGTTTAACATTCGATTGATCAAGTACAAAACTATCTGTTCTAATTGATCCAGGAGAATACATTCCTTCTGCTATCCAAACTACAGTGTTACTCGCATCGTTAGCTAGTGCATCTTGTAGGTCGGTATATGCATTCGTCCAAGAACTTCCATCATTATTTCCTGTTGCATCCTTATCAACAAAAATCACATTTAAATTTGCTGTAGTATGCGAAGATTCATAACAGCCATAATCTATACTTAAAGATTGAATTCTTTCATTGCCTAGAAGGTCTGTAGTAATTCCACTCGGCATTTTAGAAGAATCCCCGTTATTTACAAATGGTGAAGAAGATTGAAGAGTAAAATCTGTACTACTTGTAAAGACTGGATTAGCATTGGAAATGTTCGCTGTACTAGCGTTAATATTAAAAATAAAATCGAGCGTAGGGAAATTATTGAAATTATCTTCACCAACAGATGTTTCAACTACAAAATCATTAGTTCCTGTCTGAGAAGTATCATTCCCAACTGAAGTCATAGTTCCATTTATAGAGTTCCTATTTCCCCAAAAAATAGAATTATACACGTTTACAGAAGAAGATCTTGTATTCGAAGACGACCTAGATGCATTAATTAAAGTTGCTGGAACACTTACATTAGCAGTTCCTCTAGTTTCATTTTTATTATTCACTAATGTACAGTTCGTAATTGTTACATTTTGTGAAAAATTAAGATCCTGTCTAAACCATATAATACCCGTACTACCTCCTCCTGAAGGAGAAGCAGATTCTAAAGTGTTATTTACAAATAAACTATTAGTAATAGTAATATTTAAAGTATCTCCACTTGCTCTTGTATATAGAGTAACACCTCCGTTACCATAATTATCTTTAAATGTTGTATTTTGAATATTCAAAAAACCACTTTGATCAATCATTTGAATAACTCCAAAACGTTGAACAACATTCTTCTCAATACTTGAATTTTTTATAGATACATTTTGAGCATCTATTAAAATGGCACTTCCTTCTTGATTATCGCTTGTTGAAGAATCATTTGCATGACCATTAGCAATCGTAATTCCATCAAGAGTACAATTATTCGCCTGAATCTTTACAATATTTAGAGTATTCTCATCTCTGTTAACTCCAGTATAACCAACACCAGTATCGTCTCCATTAACATCACCATCTAAGATTGTTTTGTATAACAATACATTTCGATCAGACAAAAGAGTTTCTGTACCGTTAAATCCACCATAAAGTTTGACATTAGTTTGGTTTAAAATGAAACTGTCCGTTCTATTTGTCCCGGGAGAATAATTTCCTTCTGCTATCCAAATTTCATCACCGCTGGAATCATTTGCCAGTGCATCTTGTAAATTGGTATAAGCATTTCCCCAAGAAGAACCATCATTACTTCCTGTGGCATCTTTATCTACAAAAATTTGTGCGTTTACCAGAACACATGTAAATAAAAACAATAAGCATAATTTTATTTTCATAATAAATTTCATTTTTACATTATGAAAACAAAGGTGTTATTTTAAACAGCTGATCTTGTTTTTATTTAGTGAACTGTTAGGTTTTTTAAGTGAATTGCAATTAGTTAAATACTCTATTCACCATTTGAATAAATTCGTCTTTACGATCTCTAGCAATTGGAATAGTATTAAGGTTTTTCATCACAATATGAAAACCATCTTTCTTCACCAATTCTTTCATAAATTTTAAGTTTATCAGATACGATCGATGCGGTTTATAGAATAAAGGTTGGTTCACTAATTGCTCGGTAAAATGTTTTAAGGTTCTACAAATTAATTCGGTTTTTCCATTTTCTAAATGGACCTTTGTATAAACACCATCAGCCTCGAAGTAAATAATATCTTCATGAGAAACGAAAATGATTCCCTTTGGAACTTCTAATGCAATTTTATTTAGTGACAATTGATGTAGAGCTTTTTCTAAATTTTCTAATTTATTTTTAATTTGATTATCGCTATTTACCTGTTTTGCTCGCTCAAATGCCTTGACAATTTCTCTCTCATCAATTGGTTTTAATACATAATCAATAGCTGATAATTTAAATGCTTCAACGGCATATTGTTCATAAGCCGTTGTGAAAATTATTTGAAAGTTGATAGGTTCATTTTCGAAAAAATCGAGAATTTCTAACCCTGAATGTTTCGGCATTTCAACATCAAGAAATACAATCAATGGTTTTTCATCTTTAATAAGCTTAACTCCTTCAATAAGGTTTGAAGCTTCTAAAATTGTATGAATTTCCTTACAACTGTCTTCTAAAATAGATCTTAATACTCGTCTAGATCTATTTTCATCATCGATTATTATTACTTTCATAGGGGCAAGTTTATAGTTACTACAGTACCAATTCCTTTTCGCTCTTCATCATAAAGATCTACTATTTTTACTTGGATGTTTTTATTCATAGCTGAATTTAAAAGAGTAACTCTTTTTTGATTAGCCGATGTAGCAAAAGAAACATGGCTTTTATGTCTTTTTTCGTTTATTTTCGCTGCAGACTCTCTTCCTATTCCATTGTCAACAATGGTACACTGTAATGCTTTTGTATCACTATTTTTTACAAACGAAATTTCCAGTTTTTTATCATCCGTTTTGTGTAGCAAACCATGTTTTAGAGCATTTTCTACATAAGGTTGAATTAATAATGACGGAACATAAATATCCTTTTCTATTAATTCTTCATCAACACTAATTTCATAATCAAAATCACCTTCAAATCTTTCCTTTTCGAGTTCCAAATATAAATTTAGAGTACTCAATTCATCTTCTAACGATATTTCGTTCTTCCTACTTTGATCCAAATACAAACGAATAAGTTTGGCAAATCTAACTAGGTAATCTCTTGCAAGCTTTTTCTCATTGATTATTATATAATCCTGAATTGAATTTAATGCATTAAAAATGAAATGCGGATTCATTTGAGATCGTAAATTCTCTAATTGAGAAAAGGTCAAATCACGATTGATCTCTGCTTTCTCCAATTGTATTTTTTGTGTTTCTTTTAATCTTCTTGTTCTTTTCCTAAAGTAAAAGATCACAATCATTATAGATACCACGGATGAAAACAACCAAAACAATTCAGTTTTATAAAAAGGTAAAGTTACTTTAATATTAATGCTATCGCCTTCAGAAACTTCTCCATTTACCTCGTCAATAATTCTAAATCTTAATTCGAAATCACCTTCAGGTAAACTATTAAACTTCACATAATCCGAACCTCTTGTTAGTGTTATCCAATCTTTATCAACTCCTTTTAAAATGTATTGATAGATTATAGATTGATTGGAATGAAAACCTTTGATATTAAAATTAAATCGAACATTACTTGATTCTTGGGGTAATTTATAATTGGCAAGAATCAAAGTGTCTTTCTCTTGAATTTGAACCGATTTGATATACGGTTTCTGAAGTTTGCGCTCTTTGAAAATTTTCGTTTTGTCAAAACTGAATAATCCCAAATTTGAAGATAACAGTACATCATTTCCTAAAACTTCTATATGCTTAATGGCATAAGAGTTTATTCCGTCTTGCTTTGTTAAAATTTTAAATGAATCAGTATTGGAATTGTACAGTTGAACTCCTTTTTCTGTAGCAATCCATAAATCATTTCCGTCAGTATTAATTGTATTCACAAAATTTGAAGCAAGGCCATTTTCTTCATTCAATTTCTTTATTACAATACCATTTTTAATTCCATAAATACCTTTATCATAAGTAGAAACCCATACAATTTCATTTGTAGATTCAGTCATTTTAAAAGTATAAATAGGATTTTGATTAATCTTAATTTCCTTTTTAGCCTTTAAATCATTCGAATATAAATTCAAACCATCAACATCACTAACATAAAGTTGATTATTAGATTTTGAAAACAAAGATGTATAAGCTCTTTTAAAAGTAATTCTTGCTATTTGACTTTTCCCTTTCACAATATAAACACCGCTAGATGAGCTAACAACATATGTAGAATCGTTAATTACATCAGTATTTTTAATTCCAGATGTATTAATTATATTGATGCTATCCTTTCGGTTAAAAGCATCGAAGGTGAAAAAACTCTTATCTGATGCATATAATGTTTTTCCTGCCTTTTTATTGAATGATATACTCCTTATAAATGAATTATTAGAAACCAGGTTTGTTTTAAAAATATTAGATGTTTTATAATACTCTAAAAGTTTACCTGATCTGGTTCCGATGTAACATGATGAATCATTTATCTTTTCTAAAACAGAGATATTATTCACATTGGAAATCTTTTTTAATTGCTCATTAGGTATTATATAAATACTATTATTTAATGTTGATATCCATAAATTATTATTAACATCTATCAATGCTTTTGTTACAAATATTCCTTTGAGGTAATGATCCTTAATTTTTAATGAATTATTCTTTTTAGTGCATATATACATGCCATTGGAAGTTGAGAAATAATAGTTATTATCTCTTTCGAATAATCCTTCGATTCTATGGGTATTTAAAGCTCTTGGAATTTCAACTGGTAGCAACTCATTATCGTACTCATAAAAACTATTATTTCTATGTTCAGCATTGCTTTTTATAAGACAAAAACCTTCTTTAAGTTTATAAAAATTTGAAAAAGTAATATTATGAATCGTTCGATCACTAATTAATTTAGCTTCCTCATTTTCAAAATCATATGATTTCAACTTAAATCCCTTAGAAGTGTAATATAGAATATCATTAAATACAAACCCCATAGAAGTACCAGTAACTGTTAAAGGTAAATCTCTTTTTTCCTTTGTCTTTATATCTATTGCACAAACTTTTTGGGCTCCTTCTCCTAAATAAATTCTAAATACAAGCTGATCATTCAAAAAAACAAAATCCGTATACGCGCCTTTGATAATGTTTTGATAGTTTCCAAATAACTCTAATTTATTTTCTTCAACATAAAAAAACTGTCCTGCTAAATTATTACACCAAACACGGCCATAAGGGTCTAAGGTTAAATTAAAGAATGATCGTCCTTGCTTTTTCGGATGCGTTAATTGAGTAAAGTTTTTTCCATCAAATTTGAACAATCCTTTATTTGCTGCTATCCAAATATCTCCTTTTTTATCTTGCAGTAAATCATAAATCTCATTATCAGGAAAGCCATCCTTATCAGTAATATGGATAGAAATTGGATCTTGGGCATGAATACCCAAGAAAAGTAAAAGAAAGTAAATATGGAATAAAGACTTTTTCAATACATTACTATTATATCTCAAATTTACGATTAATTAGAAGTTGATGAATAGAAATTTAATGAACTGTTATCTTTTACTTGTAAACCGCAAAACTTTAAATAAAAAAAGCTCTTCTAAGTTAGAAGAGCTTTTATGTTTACAGCAAAGCTATTAGGTAAAAAATGATTCCATACATAATTATTAGGGTCATTTCAAACCGGTAATTATCTTTACTCCTTTTCATGTATTATAAACTTATCTCTTTATAAATCTTCTTACTCCTTTTCCTGTTTCAGTTTCTATCATCATGAAATAAATTCCGTTAGCAAGATTTGAAACATTTATAGCGTCAGATACAGATGTAGAAACTTTTACTTCTCTACCAAGACTATTGTAAATTTTCACCTCTTTTACATCCTCCTGAGAATCGATATGCAATACATCATTCACTGGATTTGGATATAATTTAAAAGGAACTTTAAACTTCTCTTCATTTATACCTAATGTACTTACAGAGAAGATAGCTGTTACAGATAAATCTGCATTCATTGTAACACTAATAGGGTTTGTAGTTCCAGTAACATCACCACTCCAACCATCAAACTTGTATCCTGAAATTGGTGTTGCAGTAAGCTCCACTACAGTACCTACGTTATAAGAACCAACACCTGTTGAAGGATCTACTGAATCTGGTGCAGTATCTACTGAAATATTACCATTAGTTGAAGCTAATATTAATCTAAATTGAACAATAGCGAACATCGCTGTAACCGTCTTGTCAGCATCCATTGTTATATTCAATGGGTTTGTAGTTCCTGATACGTCTCCACTCCATCCAATAAATTCATAACCTGCGTTTGGAGTTGCCGTTAATGTTACCGCAGTTCCATCTCTATAAATTCCATTAGTAGGATTTGGGTTGGTTGTAACAATTCCGTTTGTAGCGTTTATAGTTAATGTTCTTTGAATCTGTCTGAATACAGCTGTAACACCTTTATCCGCATCCATAGTAATATTAATCGGATTTGTAGTTCCAGAAAGATCTCCTGTCCATTCTACAAACTCATAACCTGCATCTGGTACTGCTGTTAACGTTACTACTGTTCCATCGTCATAATTTCCATTTACTGGATTTGGATTCGCTGTTATCGTTCCATTAGTTGAATTAAGCGACAATGTTCTCTTAATAATTTGGAATACAGCAGTTACAGTTTTATCTGCATCCATTGTAATGTTTATTGGGTTTGTCATTCCAGCAGCATCTCCACTCCATCCTACAAATTCATAACCCGCATCTGGAGTTGCAGTTAATGTTACTGAAGTTCCGTCATCGTAAGTTCCGTTTGTTGGATTTGGATTGGTTGAAACAGATCCATTGGTAGCATTAATTGTAAGCGTTCTTTGAATCTTACTAAACATTGCCGTTACTGTTTTATCAGCATCCATAGTCACGTTAACTGAATTTGTAGTTCCAGTTGCTGCTCCACTCCATCCATCGAACTGATAACCAGCATCTGGAGTTGCAGTTAATGTTACTGTAGTTCCATTCGTATACGTTCCATTAGTTGGGTTTGGATTTGTCGAAACAGATCCGTTTGTAGCGTTAATAGTTAAAGTATATTGAGTATTAGCACTAGGATCATATTCAAATGCTCCCATATCTACAGTCGTATTCAAAATTCTATCATTTCCTGCTAAATCCTTAGTAATTCCAGATGGAATTTTAGTATTATCTCCAGCATCTATAGCAGGCGATCCCGTTTGTAAGGTAAAGTCGTTATTGTTAACATCAGAGAATAATGGATCCGCATTACTCGTATTTGTCAAGAACAATAAATTAGAAAAGTTATCCTCACTAATTGAGTTGTTTACAAATGTTTGATTTGGTAATGAAGTATGACCTGGATTTATAGAAACTCCTGTTACTCCTGAAACTCCTTGATCGTTAAAATAGAAAATCGAGTTATTAATTGTAGCAGTATGTGTACTATTTCCATCAGTTCTTCTACTTAAGGCTAAAGTTCCATATTGAGAACTTGCAGTAGTTCCTCTATCTAAGTTATTCGCGAAAGTACAGTTGTTAATTGTAGTTGTTAACGTAGAACTTGTACCATTTGCACGAGCCCAAAGCGCACTTCCTGTAAATCCTCTTGCACTTGTACTTTGATCAACAGAAATATTTTGTTCAAACAAACAGTTCGTAATATCTAAAGTAACCGTTCTATTGTTATTCACTAAGAAGTATAAACCACTACCATATCTACTGTAGTTATTATAAAACTTACAGTTTTCAAATGTCATTCCCGTATTCACATTTAAATATGTTCTAATAGCTCCACCATTAATTCCAAGATTTTGGTTAAACTCACAATTTCTAAAAATTAAGTCTTCAGTTTCACTTTGAATAAAAACTCCACCTGCATATGAATTTGTGTCGCTTCCATTAGCATGCCCATTGTTAATTTTAAATCCATCAATAATTACATTATCTGCATTTAAAATTTGCATCACGTGATAATTGTTATCTGATCTAAATGATGAAGAAAAACCAATTGCTGCTTGATCATCTCCATCTACATCTCCAGATAAAATAGTTGGATTACTCTTTACATCTCTTTCAGATAACATTGTTTCCGTTCCATCGAATCCTCCGTAAATTTTTATTCCATCAATACCTACATTAAAAGAATTTGTTCTTGCACTACCTGGCACATAAGTTCCTGCTGCTACCCAAATTTCAGTTGTATTTGAATCTGCTTCGCTTAACGCTTCAGATAAATTAGTCATGGCATTTGCCCAAGAATCTCCAGAACCATTTCCTCCTGAAACATTTGCGTTTACATAGTATTTTGTTAATGCTGGAGTTTCTGTGAATTTTTGCATTGATAATTTCCCTCCATCTTGATACATTACATAAAGACTATTATCTGCCTGATTTACTTCAATATCTACTATAAATCCAGCTGCTGCTGTAGAAATAGGTAATGTTGGTAAACTACTCCATTGAGAAGAAGACGTTTTATATCGTTGAATTTGTAATTGATTAGACGCATCTGAAAACATTAAATACATAAAGTTTCCTTGTGCTCTGTCAACCAGTTTTAAATAATCTCCTGTATTTCCTCCAGTATTTAATGGCTGTGGTAATCCTAAATTCGTAGACTGACCAAAGAAGATTCCTGAAGTTGCACTTATAATATTATTACCTACCCAATAGTTATTAACCATTGAAAGTTTATTGAAACGGTTTCCAACCAAATTACTTCCAGAAACTGTAAATAACGAACCTCCAGTAGCATTATTAGCCTGAACTTGTGAAGTATTATTGTTAGCAATAACCTGAGTATTCATAATAGTTTCACCATTTCTACTTGTTGTAACTATATGATCATTCGATAAGTTTGGAGCAATTGCTGTTCCAGACCAAGATCCATTTTGTTTTACAATATATACATACGTTTGTAACGTACTACTTACCGTTCTATGATAATAAAGTACAGGTTCATTATTTGAGTTAAAAACAAACTCTAAAGGTGCAGTTCCTCTTGGTGACCATAATGGTGGCTGACTATCAAAAACCCAACTAGTTCCGTCAAATCTATATACTTTAATTACGTTATTATCTCTCCAAGCAACCCAAGGTTGATTATCTACTGGGTTAATTGCTATTGACACTAACGAAGCATCCAATAATCCCCAAGCTGATGTTGTTCCTACATTAACCCAACCAGCACCATCTAACTTTTTTACAAGCGGAGCTCCTAGCCCACTAAAAGTAGGATCTTGATATACAACATATGGTGTTCCATTTGAATCAAATGTGAAATCTGCATCACTGGTAAAAGAAGAAAACTGTAGATTTCCTACTTGACTCCACTGAGCAAACCCAACGGTTGTTACAAAAAATAAAAGGTAAAGTAATTTTAATCTCATGACTGTAATTTTATGTTCCTTAATGACACAAAATTGTTCCATTTTCATGGAATTTTATGAGTACAACTTCTGAAAGTAGGTTTTGAGTTGCTGAATTGTATCTTCTTCTTTTTTATGATTTTACACTTTAAAAAAGCACATATAAAAACAAATAAAAAAACCTTGCGAACATAACGTTTGCAAGGTTTAATCCCCGAAGTAATCAAAATACTAATACTACATAATAGTATGATTTATTTCTTAAAATATTTGTTTACTAAACTTACTGGGATATCCTTCGAGAATTTATCTGAATAGTTTTTTTCGATTACTAATTCTTTTGAAAAACCACTATCTGTACTCTTTTGATTGATCTTAGCTGCATGAATATCTGTATCATCTCCATTTACATATAAATAATAAGCAATCAATTGTCTGTCTGTTACCTCATCAGTAACTCTATCCATTTTTTCTTTCCACTCATCTGAGTATACAACTAGCTTTCTAATTTCTAAGTTTGCGTTATTTCTGTATTGCTTTAACTTCTTATAAATTGCTTGTTCACAAAGTTTAGCTAATTCAGGAGTATGTAATTTTCCTTCTTTCGGCATGAATTTAAAACATCCAATTTTCACTCTCTTTTCAAAGTCTTTCACATAATTTTTCGCCTTTTCACCGCTCCATTCGTCAAACTTCTCGGCACTTGGCGCGGCAATTACGAAAGGACCTTTGATATTAGATTTTGAAGATGCAAAATATGGATACTTACCTCCAATTTTTTTCCCTCCATCGAAAGCGTAAATTAAGTATACATTATCTGGAGTTTTAATTACTCTCTTTGATGGTGATGGAACTGGCGTAAACGAATGCTTTGTTCCGTTTTGATCTGTAACGTCTTTTAATTCATCAATATGAAAAACTTCTTCACCTTCTTTTACAAAATTGCTGCTGTATACTCCGTCAACACCTCTATGATAATCGTCTTTAGCAAATCTTGGGTGTAATACAAAAGCCAATTTATTCTCTGCTCCGAAATAATAAGCCGTGTATTCTTTTCCACTTCTCTTTTCTGTTTTTGTGCGTACTTCTAAATTTGTAAATCCGCTTGCAAATCTAGAACTCATTTTATTCTTTGAAACATAATTTGCTTCGCTCTTAGAACTTGATGAACTAGATTTTGACTTTTTAGAACTTGACTTTTTTGATAATGATTTTTTAACTTTTTTAAAAAATTGCGCATTAACCTCAGAAGTTCCTAAAACTGTAAAAATTGCAAGTGCGAAAAACACTAAACTCTTTTTATTTAAATTTTTCATGATATTATGATTTTATAGTTTTTGATACTCCAAAGTTGGGATAACTATATGATAATTAGGAGCTCAATTTTCTGAAAGTGGCGTTTCAATTTCTGAAATGATAACTTCTTATCCTTTTCATTTTAAGATAATAAGCATAAAAAAAGTCGCTAAACGCGACTTTGTAGTTTATTGATAATCAAAAACTTAAACTAAATACTTTGAACAATTGTAAGAAACTCATCTCTTTTATCTTTTGAAATAGAAACTGCCTTGTTGTTTTCCATCACAATATAACCTCCATCTTTTTTAACATACTCTCTTAGATATTTTAAGTTCACCAAAAAAGATCTATGTGGGCGATAAAACACTTTTATATTATTTAAAGCTTCTACAAAAAATTTAAGTGGTTTACTTACAAATACGTTTCCTCCCATTGTTGAAACTCGAGTATACATTCCATCAGCTTCAAACATTATGATTTTATCTACTTCTACAAATTTAATTCCGTTGGCGTTGGGTAATCCTATCTTTTTGAAATTAGACTTTTCTAAGCTGGATTTTAGTTCTTGTAATCTTATATTGATTTGTGAATCTCCCACAAAATTCAAAACGCGTTCAATTGCTTCTTTTACTTGATTTGGTCTTACCGGTTTTAATAAATAATCAATAGCTGATAACTGAAATGCTTGAACTGCATATTCGCTATATGCTGTTGTGAAAATAATCTCAAAATTATAGGAATCTTTCTCTATAAAATTTAATAATTCTAATCCTGAATGCTCTGGCATTTCTATATCTAAGAATACAATTCTCGGTTCTTCTTCCTTTATTAATTGAACTCCAGATAGCAAATTATCAGCTTCTGAAATTTCAGTAATCTTAGGACAGTTTTCCTCGATTAGGATGCGAAGAACATTTCTTGCTCTTTTTTCGTCATCAATTATTAGTGCTTTCATCTTAAGATTTTATGATTGGTATGGTTAAAATCACTCTCGTTCCTTTAGGTTCTTCACTCTCTAATAAATCAATTATCTCAACACCTATTTTTCGCTCTTTCCCATAATTCAATAAATCTAACCTTTGAGTATTTGCATTTAAAGCGAAGGATTTATGATTTGGTTTTAGTCTGCTTTTTATTTCTTCTGATTTCTTTCTTCCAATTCCATTATCTTCAACAATACATTGTACCACTGCATCTGAAACATGAGAAATACTAACATTTAATTTTCTATGATTCTTTTTATGTAACAGTCCGTGTTTTAATGCATTTTCGATATAAGGTTGAATTAACATTGTTGGAATTTTAATGAGCTCGGAATTCACTTTTCCATCAACATGAAAATAATAATCTAATTCATCTTCAAATCGAAGTTTTTCTAATTCTAAATACAGATTTAGATTATGAACTTCCTCTGGTATAGAAATTAATCCAGTATCACTGTAATTCAAATAATTCCTAATTAGGTCGGCAAATTTCCCGAGATAATCACTAGCTAAAGACTTTTGATTCAATACAATGTATTCTTGAATTGAGTTTAATGCATTAAAAATAAAATGCGGATTCATTTGTGCCTTTAACGCTTTTAATTCCGAATCTCTATACTGCTTCTCTACCGCTAATCTCTTTTGAGTTTCTTTTAATTCTAATGCAATTACTTCGGCTTTTTTCTTTGCTTTCATTCTACTTAAATAAAACAAAGAAGCAATCAATATTAATACTCCAATGATTACCGAACCGATGAATAAGTTTCTGTTTTTTGAACTCTCTAATTCCGCATAATTCTTTTCCTGTTCAATTTTATCTGTTTCATATTTGATTCGAACGTCTTCAATGATTTGTTTCTTTTCTTTACTATCAATACTATCTCTAGCTGCTATATAAATCTTATTGATAGAATCGGCCAGTTTATTTTTCTGCTGAATACTGTAATTGACATATAAAATCTGAGCGATTCTCTTTTTCCAAAACAGATTTCCTTGATCTTCATAAATTCTTAAAGATTTTAAATACCAAGGTTCTGCTTCTTGATGTTTAAACTGCATAGAGTACATTGTCGCTTTTGAAAAGTAAGGTCCAGCTAATCTTGCTTTGTTATTGGTTTCATAAAAGTTGATGATATCATCAATAACCAATTTAGCTTTATCAAATTTTCTATGGTCTTTATACAATGAAGCAAGGGAAGATTTAAAAGCATATTCTCCTCCTTTATTTTTTACTTTTTGTGTAATTTCAATCCCTTCTTTAAACCGCTTTTCAGCTCCATTAAAATTTTTACTCATTCGTTCCGCTTCTGCATAATAATACAGATTTCGGAAGTGACTTCTACTACTCGGTTTTGATTTTGATAAATTATAATTCTCTTCCGCTAAAGACTTTGCTTGCTCATAATTTTTATTGTTAGAATAGGCAGTAAGCAACTGAACATTCGCTTCTTGAATTAGCGTACTATTTTGCAAAGAATCGGCTATTTTTTTAGAATTAATTCCAAATTCCATAGCTTCTGTTAGCTTACCACGCTGTAAATAAAGTCTTGCTAAACCTGTTAAACTAGACGATTCTAATTTTTTAGATTTTAATTGTTTAGAAAGCAACAATGCTTCTTGAAGTTTTTCTTCAGCTTCTTTATAATTTGCCCTTTGAATTCTTTTTGCAAATGAGAGTAATTTTTGAACTTTAAGAGTATCTTCAGTTTTATAATTAGCAATTTCTGTTCTTAAACTATCAATTAACTTGTTTTGACTGAAGGAAAAATTAAAACATATAAAAGTAAATAGAAGTAGTAGTTTTCTCATATTGTGCTTTTTACGGTATATCAATATCCATAAAAAAACCAAAATACTTTAATTACAACTTCTAAAAATCAATCCTTAACTTCTAAATACAAGTTTTATAAGGCTAAATGTTTTGTACTATAGTTAAGAATTCTTCTTTTTTATCTTTTGAAATAGAAACAGATTTGTTGTTTTCCATAACAATGTAACCTCCATCCTTTTTTACATACTCACGGAGGTATTTTAAATTCACTAAATACGAACGATGAGGACGATAAAACGTGTTAATTTTTTGTAAGGTACTTACGAAAAACTTTAAAGGTTTGCTTACCAAAACTTCTTCTGAAACCGTTGAAACTTTTGTATACATTCCATCTGCTTCTAGCATTATAATTTCGTTAAAATCGACAAACTTAATTCCGTTACTATTTGGTAAACCGATCTTTTTAAAATTAGATTCGCTTAAGCTTACTTTTAGCTCATTTAACTTTTTATGAATGTCTTTATTCCCAATAAGTTTTTCAGCTTTATCAATCGCTTCTTTAAGCTCATCTCCATCTATAGGTTTCAATAAATAATCAACTGCATTTAGTTTAAAAGCTTCTATAGCGTAATGATTATATGCTGTTGTAAAAATGATTTGAAAGTTAATTTGATCTTCATTTAAAAAATCTAAGATTTCTAAACCAGAATATTCTGGCATTTCAATATCAAGAAATACAATTTCTGGTTGAAATTCTTTTATAAGCTCAACACCCGAAAGCAAATCATTTGCCTCTTTTGTTTCCTTAATCTTTGGGCATTCTTCTTTTATAAGTGTTTGTAGTACACTTCTCGCTTTTAATTCATCGTCTATAATAACTGCTTTCATATGGGAATTTTTTAGGAATACTTTAGTGCTACTTAAACAGGAATATCAATAGTTACAATTGTTCCTCTTGGCTCTAAAATATCGTTGTACTTATCTTTAATTTCTAGTTTTATTGGAAATTCTCTCGTTTTATTAAGCAAGTCAATTCTTTTTGCATTTGCTTCTGATGAGAATGACTTTGGTTTAAACGCTTTTCTATTATTTATTTCAGTAGATACTGCTCTTCCTACTCCATTATCTTCAATAACGCAATGCAGAGTACTTTTATCGTAATCGAAAGAGAACGTAATGTCTAATTCTCTATTTTCCTTTTTATGTAATAATCCGTGCTTAATAGCATTTTCAACATAAGGTTGAATCAAGAAAGTTGGAATTTCTATCAACTCTTGATTCATGCTTTGATCCACTTGAACAGAATACGTAAAAGATTCTTCAAATCGATCTTTTTCTAATTCTAAATAAAAATTTAAAGCGGATAACTCTTCATCTAATGAAATTGTATTTGACTGACTGTGTTCTAAATACATTCTGATTAACCTCGAGAATTTTACTAAATAGGTCCTCGCTAATTTCTTCTCGTTATTAAGAATATAATCTTGTATTGAATTTAATGCGTTAAAGATGAAGTGTGGATTCATTTGACTTCTTAAACTCTCTAACTTTAAGAATATATTTTCTAACTCTTTAGTTTGTTTATCTATAATTAATTTTTGTCTTTCTTGAAGCTCCTTATTCTTTCGGTTGAAATACATCCAAATCAAAAATCCGAATAGTACTGTTAGCAAAAGAAAAAACCACCATTGCTCATAAAAAACACCTTTTACTTTTAAATCGATTGTTTTAATCTCTGAGTATTTATCTCCTTTTTTGGCTCGTAATTGAAAGGTATAACTTCCTTGTGCCAGCTTATTAAAAATAACGGTATTGGTTTTCGAAGATTCTTCTTGCCAATCACCATCATCATCTGAGTTCGTTAGTAATCTATACTCATATGAGATATTTTCACTGGATAAAAAACCTGTGGTATTGAATCTGATTTCAATTTTTTCACTACCTGTCGGAATACTATAAGAAGATGTTATTTCTCTTTCTATATTATCAACACTAATAGTTGTAAAATATGGTTCTGGTTTAGACTTATCGATACTATTAAAAACAGTATTCACATCAAAAGAGAATAATTCATTTGGAGTACTAACATAGAGTCTATTTTTTATAAATTCTAACCCAACAAAATCATAAGATGGTATTCCGTTTTTCTTGGTTAAGTTCCTAAAGGTTTCGTCTTTGAAATTGAACTCTTGAATACCCTTCTCTCCAGCAATCCAAATCGAATTTTTATTAGATCTGAAGAAACTGTTGGTATTAGATAATAATCCATCATCAGTTGTATAATGTTTTACAACCTTATTATCAATTACTTTGTAAAACCCGTTCTTAAAAGACAAGCACCATAATGTATTATCATTGGTAGTTATAATGTCTCGAACAAATAATGAATTTCCATTATGTTTTATTTCTTTCTTTTCAGAAAAATCTTGATTAAAAACAAATACTCCTTTAACAGAACTTATGTAATGTTGTTTTAATCTTTTACTACTTAAACAGCTATATCCACGGTTTTGATCTAGTGCTTTCTTTCTATTCCATCTAAACTCATATTCACTCAAATCAAATACAGCAGAACGGCTTCCGGTGGTTATGATCACAGAATCATTCCCTATAAAAGAATAATCCTTAGCATTTAAATTGATATATTTTTTAAAAAAACTAAGTTTATTATTTGTTCTTTGAAATGACTCACTACCTCTAGATGCCTGAAGAAAGTATCTATTTCTTATAGAATCATACATAATGAATTTGACATCATCTTTTCTATCATAAATAAATCTTTGGTTTTTATTGTTTTGGGCATCAAACATATAAAAATCCCCTTTACTTCCAACCAAAATTAACTCATTGTATTTTCCTCTAATCATCTTTTTAATTCCATTCGGTTGGGAACAATTAAAATTTGACTTGAAATCTAGGTTTGGATACACATGAATTCCGTCGTAATTTGAAGACACCCAAAAGTTGCCATTCTTATCTTTAATTATATCTGTTGTTGAAGTTCCTTCTAGAATCTTTCGCTTTAAAACTAAGTTACTATCCTCTAGTTCATAAACATAAACTCCTTCATTAGACAATACATAATAGACATCATCGATAACTCTTATTTCCTGAGTTATAAATCCAGGATCTGAATTTCTTATACTGTATCCGAAATTATTCTCTACATCAGAATTTATAATGATTTTATTTACTGATCCACTACGACTTAACGTGTTTAAAACTAAAACATCTTTAATTCTAGATAAGTGTGCTCTTTTAAGTCTTGTACTGTTATAATCAATTTTTTTATTAGTAATTTCTACCTTAAAATCACTAGTCAACTTACATAAATACCCTTCATCATTAAAAAAATATGCGACATTATTTATAACAATTATATAGCTATAATAGTAGTTTGAACTGACATTTGTGTATAGTATTTCTCCACTTATTTTATCAAGAACCAAGAGCCTTGAAGAAACCGAGAGATATAACAAATTATTATGTGCTTGAATTCTTGGCAAATTTCCATTAAAGAAATCTTTCAATTTTTTAAATAATATTACCTTATCGTTTTTAATACAAAAAAGCTGTCCCGATAAATTCGTGTACCAAATTATCTTATCCTTATCTAATATTGGAGTAAAAACAGATAAACCAACTTGTTCAGGATGTGTGTATAATTTAAATTCATAACCATCATATCTAAACAGTCCTTTATTTCCTGCCAACCAAACAAATCCCTTATCATCTTCAACTATACTATAAAACTCTTTATCTGGAAGCCCTTCCTTCTCCGTTAGATGAATAGAAATGGGTTCCTGCGCTGAAAGAAATTCAACACAAAATATGATAAAAAAAGATAGCATAATCCTCATATACCAAAGCTACATTAAAAAACGGAGTTTTTACAATTCAGTTAATTCTCAAAGATATTGTGAATGTCGCGTAAAATGCATTGTGGATTTCTAAAATATGAATTTGAGTTTCTAAACGGAAGTCATTAAAAAAAGAAACCCACTCAACTGAAAAGCTGAGTGGGAAAATTGCTATGAAAAAGAAGCTAACACGTCTGCTAGCGTTTTGTATAACACAATTAGCGTGCCAAAAGTGTATATAAAAAACATGTTCGGAATATTTTAATACTCCGAACATGCCATAACCAAACTAAATCAATTTGAAAACTATCTTCTTTTTATAAAAGTGGTTTTCCTTTTAATCTTGATTCTATCCTACGTTTTTTAACGGTAATTCTCTTCATTATGTCCATCAGCTTTGAATCTTTCGTTTTTTTATAAATCTCGTTCAAAGCTAAAACAAGTCTCTTCGCTTCTCTTGAAGCTACAACTCTATCACTAGTGGACATATTTTTCATTTTTGCTTGCTCAAATGCTAGTGCTTCTGCTACAATATCCATAATAACCTGTTTTTTGTTTAACTTTACATAAAAATACATAAACAAAACTAATTACAGAAATATTAAACAACTATTTAACAGAATTTTAAAAATCTTTTAATTTTCAAATTATTAATCTTCAAATCTAATACTGCTTCAACAAAAATTGAATCAAATCAGTTGTTGTTACAATTCCAATTAATTCTCCTTCTTCAACAACAGGCAACGCATGAAACTCTCTAGCTGCTAAGATTTCTGCAACTTCTCTTATCGTATTGTTTTTTTCAATAGTCACAACATTTTTTGTCATCACTTGTTCAATTGTAAAGACACTATTTAACACTACATCAACTTCAGTTTCAAACTCCTCTACAGTTTCCGCATAACTCACTCGCATTAAATCAGTATGGCTCAACATTCCTATAACTTTTTGACCTTGTACTATCGGAATATGACGAATTTGATGTGTTTTAAAAAGTTCTTCAGCAGTAGTTAAATCGTCATTAGAATTTAAAGTGATTACGTTATCACTCATGATTTTTGAAATTGGTTCTCTTTTTCTCATAAGATTATCCTTAAATATTTAAAATTGAAGTTTATTACATTTTAACTGTTAAGACAGGTAACGCAGCATGATTCACAACATCTTCTGCTATACTTCCTTCTAAAAAGTGTTCGATTCCGTGTTTTCCATGCGTAGGCATTACGATTAAATCACTTTCATTTGTTTTTGCGAATTCTAAAATTCCTTCTTCTATACTAAAATCAGAAACTTCAGCAACGGTTAAATTTCCTGTTTCACCTACTTTCTCTAAAAATCGTGCAATTCTATCTTTCTTCTCTCTCGTAGTTCTAAACTTAGCTCCAGGAGTATTAACGTATAACAACTGTAACTCGCAATTAAATAAATCGGCCATTGCTTTAGCTTTCTTAAATGGTTCTATAAAATCATCAGAAAAATCACAAGCAAAAATTGCCTTTTTAAATGTATCTGCAACTGGTAGTCCTTTAATAACCAACACAGGAATTGTTGAATTTCTAACGACAACTTCTGTATTAGATCCGTAAAAAATCTCCTTTAAACCTGTTGCTCCTTTAGATGATAATAGAATTAAATCTGCTTGCTCATCTTCCGCTACTTTATGCAAATCAGAAAAACTTTTATGATGCTTTATTATTGGAGTAACTGTTACATCTTTTAAATACGGTTTATCTAAAAATTCTTTGAACTTTTTCTCTGTTAGTTTCAACTCAAAAACAATCTGTTCGTTGATATATGAATTCGATACAGAAATAACCGAATTAGAAGTTTCTAACATATGAACAACTACAATTTCTGCTTTATAAGTATTTGCAAAAAAAGCTGCAGTTCTTAATGCATTCTCAGAATGTAAAGTAAAATCTACGGGTACAATAATTTTTTTCATTTGACTAAGCTTTAAAAGATTACACTATAAAAGTACCTCGAGAATACAGTTTAAACTATGATATTTATCAGCTAGAAGAATTAAATTATTAGTTACACAATGGAGTTTGTTCAACTAAATTACTGACAGAAGCGGCTGGAGAAATATATGGAATATTCAATCCTAAACCTCTTAAAATAAATAACACACCAATGGCAATAACTACCATTGGAATGACTTTTTTAAAGTATCGGTTCAATCGAAGATTTGTGAACTTACCAATGTACACGATAGAGCTCATTAATGGGATTGTTCCTAAACCGAATACAATCATGTATAAACTTCCTTGAAAAGTTGAGTGTGTTGCAACAGCTCCTATTAAGGCCATATAAACTAATCCACATGGTAAAAAGCCATTCAAAAAGCCTATTGCGAAAAATGTATCATTCCTTTTTTGTTTTAACTCTTTACCGAGAGTAGACTTTATTTTTGAAATGTATGTGTTTAAAGCTTTGGTTGCTTTTAGTTGATATACCAACTTTGGGAACAGTATAATTATAATCATTAAAGCCCCCGTAAATATTGACAGATGTTGTTGAAAAACGAATAATTCAAATCCTCGTCCTAATAATCCAAAAAGAACTCCCAATAATCCATAGGTAAGTAATCGTCCACTATGATAACTCATTAATTGAAAGAACTGCTTTACTTGATTAGTTCTGTCTAATGGTAACATAAAAGCAATTGGACCACACATACCTAAACAATGTAAGCTTCCTAACAATCCTAATATGAATGCAGTGTAGAGCATTAATAAATTATTTCCTTTTTGTGGAAATAGTTTTGATTATTGTAAGTAAAATCAATTACCACATCCCAACGACCGTTCACTAAAGCTTTTTCAGAAATAACAAATCTGTGTTGGTTCAAATTGATTTCTATTTCACTATCCAAGGCTTTATTTGACGGACGATACAAAAAGATTTTTCCTTTGATTTTCGTTGGAATTAAATCCTTTGGAAAATTTACTTCTAGTCCATCAGGTACTTTCTGAATTACTAGAGGATGCTCTAACTTATTTAAGTTTTTTGAAGCATCAATATGATATTGATATTTTAATTCTTTCTGATAGTAATTTTCCGTTACTAAATCATGATTATACTCATTATTACTAATCATCGTAACCACCATAAACATAATGAATGTTATAAATGCAATAATTGCAATTACGATTCCAGTACTCCAATTAATTCTCATCTTTTACTTCTTTTTATTTACCAAAATTTTCTCGGTCCGAGGAAATTTGTGGTTGTAGTTTCAATAAGTTTATCATTACTATAAACTCCTACTTTTAGTTTTACTTTATCCTTTGTTAATTGAGATTGATGCAGTTCTATAAATAACGATCCTTCTGCCATTCCTTGTTTTGGAACTACGAATGATTGATGTGTTACGATCTCTATTTTTCCTTCATGTGATAGTAATTTATAGGTAATATCTCCAATCTCTTCCGTGGTTTTATTCACTATTTTATATGAATAGACATTACTAATAATACCATTGTCTTTTCGTTCATAAAGTTGACCAGGTAATCTGAATATTTTAGCTTCAACATCATTTCTTAAGAATAACATTCCTATTAATACTCCAAACAGAATTGTAAGGACTGCTGCATATCCTTTCATACGAGCGGTAAACTTAAAAGGAGTTTTCTTCTCAATATTATCAATACTTGCAAAACGAATCAATCCTTTTGGATAGCCTACGTTTTCCATCATAGTATCACATTCATCAATACAGGCTGTGCAATTAATACATTCTAATTGAGTTCCATTTCGAATATCAATTCCGGTTGGACAAACATGTACACATTGTTTACAATCAATACAATCTCCTTTTCCTGAAGCTGCCCTGTCTTCTTTCTTATTGAATTTTGCTCTTCCTTTTTCTTTTTCTCCTCTTTTATAATCGTACGCAACAACCACTGATTGATTATCTAATAATACTCCTTGTAATCGACCATAAGGACAAGCAATAATGCATACTTGTTCTCTAAACCAAGCAAAAACAAAGTAGAATACTCCTGTAAAAATCAGTAGAGCAATAAAGGTTGACAAATGATTCAATGGGCCATTTTGAATGTATAATAACAATTCATCACTACCTATAATGTAGGCTAAGAACACATTGGCAATTAAAAATGAGATTACAAAAAACACAAACCACTTTAACAAACGCTTTCTAATTTTCTCTGCATTCCATGGTTGTTTCGATAAACGAATTTGCTTTCCTCGATCACCTTCAATCCAATATTCAATTTTTCGAAAAACCATTTCCAAGAAAATTGTTTGAGGACAAATCCATCCGCAAAACACGCGGCCAAACACTACTGTAAAAAGGGTTATAAAGACAACACCAATTATCATTGATATGACTACCAAATGAAAATCTTGTGGCCAAAATGGATAACCAAAAACTACAAATTTTCGCTCTAAAACGTTGAATAGCAAAAATTGATTTCCTTTTACTTTTATAAATGGTGAAATGAAAAGAAATAACAACAATGCATAGCTCACATAACCTCTATACTTGTAGAATTTTCCTTTTGGTTTTTTAGGAAACACCCAAGCACGTTTACCTTCTTTATCTATAGTCCCAATACTATCTCTAAAATGTTCTCCCTCGGGTGTTTCCATCTATTACCTATTAAAAACTAATTATTACAGTTACCTATTATTCTATTTATTGTTCCAGATATTTATTCTTCCGTCCATATCTCTCCTTCTGGTTTCTTTGGTTTAGCTGGAGTTGTTCCTCCTAAAGAAATTACATAACTCGCTACCTTCTGAATATCTTCAGGTTTTAAAACACCTTTCCATGCAACCATTCCTTTTCCATCTCTTCCTCCTTTATAAATGGTATTGAAAACATTGTTGAATCCACCTCCTAAAATCCAATATTCATCGGTTAAGTTTGGACCAATTTTACCTCCTCCATCACGAACATGACAAGACGCACAATTCAAATTAAATACAGCCTTTCCTCTTCTTAAATCGGCAGAATCTGTTGATAGTGCAACTTTCTCTATATCGAAAGCATTCGGAGTTTTCTGTTTGTATTGTTCCATTTCATATTTTGCCTTAGCCATGGCTTTTTCATATTCCATTTCTTGCGTATCTCCACCAGCAATATGAAATCGAATTAAATACACTACGCCAAATACGATTGTAGCATAGAATAAATATACCCACCATGGTGGTAATACATTATCCAACTCTTTAATTCCATCATAGTTATGATCTAAAATAATTTCTCCTTCTTCTTCAAGTTCACGAGATTTCGTCCAACGTTTATATTGCTTTTTTAACCAAGCCCATTCATCAACTTCCTCTGGGACAATTCCTTCTTTTTCCATTTTTAAATCTTCAGCTATTTTCTGAATGGTAAAACTGAAATATTCCTTAGCTAGAATTACTAAACCTAAGAAGGTTATGAGAATCCATACTAACGGGTTTTCATATAAGCTAAACGGATTTTCATAAGCTAGTACCGCTTTTAT
This sequence comes from Tenacibaculum sp. 190524A05c, assembly GCF_964036595.1. Lineage (NCBI taxonomy): Bacteria > Pseudomonadati > Bacteroidota > Flavobacteriia > Flavobacteriales > Flavobacteriaceae > Tenacibaculum > Tenacibaculum platacis. The sequence goes on from NZ_OZ038523.1 coordinate 2,058,916, forward strand.
AATTGCCCAAAAGCTTACAAAAACAAATACTATATATAGTATCGATTGAAAAATTCTTTTCATGATTAACGGTTTAATTGTCTAATGGTAAATTGCTTACTTTACTGATATACTCTTTTTTTGCCGTTGCTACCCACCAGAATAACAACACGAAAAAGGTGAAAAATATGGTTAAGGAAATGATTGGATAAATCTCTATTCCTATGATACTCTCTAAATGGTTCTTTACAAATTTTAACATCGCCTTATTTTTTTGAAAGTTTATCCTTAACGTCTTTTACTCTAATATCTACACCTAATCTTTGGATATAGGCAATCAATGCTACAATCTCTCTATCTTTCATTTCCACGAAAGGCAATCCATTTTGCTCAGCATACTTTTTACTTTCTTCGTAATTCTGAACAAAATCAGGATCGTTGTATAAGTTCTGTTGAATTTGCATTCCTTGCTCATCCATACTCTTTTGCGCATTAGTAATATCTTCATCCGTATAAGGAACACCTAGTTTTACCATGGCACGCATTTTTGCTTCTGTTTGCGATTTATCTAACTTATTCTTGATAATCCATTGGTAAGCTGGCATGATAGATCCTGGTGATGTACTCTGTGGATCGTACATATGATTAAAGTGCCAGTTATCATTATACTTTCCTCCAATACGATGTAAATCTGGACCGGTACGTTTACTTCCCCATAAGAATGGATGATCGTATACAAATTCTCCTGCTTTTGAATATTCACCATAACGCTCTACCTCACTTCTAAACGGACGAATCATTTGTGAGTGACACGATACACATCCGTTTGAGATATAAATATCTCTACCTTCTAATTCTAAAGCACTATATGGTTTTACTTCCTCGATATATGGAATGTTAGACTTGACCATTAAGGTTGGAACAATCTGAATCAACCCTCCAATAAGAATCGCTATTGTTGCGTAGATGGTTAATTTGATTGGCTTACGCTCTAACCAAGTGTGCCAAGTTTCTCCTTTTGTTCTGTATTTTGAAACTTTTGTTAACGGAGCTGCTTCTGCTAAATCATCGGTTACTTCTTCTCCTCTTTTTACTGTTTTTACGATGTTGTATAACATTACAATCGCTCCAACAATGTATAAACTTCCTCCGATGGCACGAATCCAATACATTGGAACAATTTCTTGAACTGTTTCTAAGAAGTTTCCATACGTTAATGTTCCATCAGGATTGAATTGTTTCCACATAAATGCTTGTACAAATCCTGCTACATACATTGGTAGTGTATAAATTACAATACCTAAAGTTCCTATCCAGAAGTGGAAATTGGCTAACTTTCTAGAGAATAATTTTGTCTTGAATAACTTCGGCACTAACCAATAAATCATACCGAATGTCATAAACCCATTCCAAGCTAACGCTCCTACATGCACGTGTGCAATAATCCAATCCGTAAAGTGAGCAATCGCATTTACATTTTTTAAGGATAACATTGGACCTTCAAAGGTTGCCATACCATATCCTGTAATGGCTACTACCATGAATTTCAATACAGGATCTTGACGTACTTTATCCCAAGTTCCACGAAGTGTTAATAATCCATTGATCATTCCTCCCCATGATGGTGCGATTAACATAATTGAGAATACCACACCTAAGTTTTGCGCCCAGTTTGGTAAAGCTGTATATAATAAGTGGTGTGGACCTGCCCAGATGTAAATGAAAATTAACGACCAAAAGTGAATAATCGATAAACGATACGAGTATACAGGTCTATTCGCAGCTTTCGGAACAAAATAATACATCAACCCTAAAAACGGTGTTGTTAAGAAAAATGCTACCGCATTATGTCCGTACCACCATTGTACTAATGCATCTTGAACTCCTGCATACACAGAGTAACTTTTTAATCCGCTTACAGGCAACTCTAAACTATTAAAAATATGTAATACTGCTACCGTAACAAAGGTTGCTAGGTAAAACCAAATCGCCACATATAAGTGACGTTGACGACGTTTTAAAATCGTCCAAATCATGTTTACACCAAATACCACCCATACCAAAGCTATGGCAATATCAATGGGCCATTCTAACTCTGCGTATTCTTTAGAAGTGGTATATCCTAAAGGTAATGTAATAGCGGCTGCAACAATAATCAACTGCCATCCCCAGAAATTAATGTTACTCAGCAAGTCGCTGGCCATTCTTGTTTTTAACAAGCGTTGTAACGAGTAATACACTCCCGCATAAATAGCATTTCCTACAAATGCAAAAATTACCGCGTTGGTGTGTAACGGACGCAAGCGACCAAAACTTAACCAGGAAATTCCGTCGGTAATATTGGGAAATAAAAACATGAACGCTAAAAGTAATCCTACTGAAAACCCGACTATTCCCCATAGTAAGGTTGCGTAGATAAATTTTTTCACGATTTTGTTATCGTAATAAAATTGTTGCATCTCCATAATTAATTGAATTATATATCTATTCTTTGTTAGTTTCCTCTGTGATTAACTCGTCGTCGAACAACATTCTTACGGAAGGTGTGTAGGTATCGTCATACTGTCCTCTTTTCACACTTACAATGAAGGCGATAAAAAACACAATCGCTACAATTACACTGGCGGTAAGCATTACATATATCACTCCCATGTTGTTGAATCTTAATTACGGACCAAATGTATTCTAGCATTCTTCTTTATACTATGACATCGGTCATGTTTGGGAAGTTTTCACTTAGGAATTTGTTAATTATGGGTTGAGAAATTGTTGTTAGAAGTTTTCATATGCCAGTTCGAGTGATTTAGAAAACCGATTAGATTTCTAAATTGTATCAAGAACGGTTTTGAATGAGTAATTACATCTCGATACTAAATCATTATGCATTTCATTACTCATCTTTTCACTCGATTTGACAAAAGAGTTCCATTGTCAGTTCGAGTGGAATTGATTGGAATGCAGTGGAAAACAATTTTGTACCGAGAACGAGTTTTGAGTTACAAACTACATCTAGATAAAAAATCATGATACATTTCATTTCTCATAATTTTACTCGATGTGACAATTCGTAATTAAAAACTCATAATTGCTTCTATATCGTCATAGAAAACAACTTTGTTTCTGGTTGTTTTCGTTGTAATCGCATATCAAAAGCCATGCAGATGTTTCTTATAAATGGTCGTGCTTCTTTTCGAACTTGGATGGAGTTGTTGTTGATATCTATTAACTCATCCACAGCGATTTCTTCTAATAATGTTAAAGATTGTGGCAACTCTGTAAACATCTGGTTTTCTTGTTTCCAATCTGTTTGAAAATGACACATGATGTTTAAAATATGCTTACGAATTACTAAATCTTCTTCTGTTAATATATGTCCACGGAATACTGGAATTTCTCTTTGTTCTACCAACGATTGATATTCCTTTACCGTTTTTACATTTTGTGCAAATCCGTACCAAGAATCACTAATCGATGACATTCCCAAACCAATCATTAGTTGTGTTTTGCTCGATGTATATCCCATGAAGTTTCGGTGCAAGGTTTGCTCTTCTGTAGCTTTATATAAAGGATCGGATGGCAATGCAAAATGATCCATTCCGATTTCGTGATAACCAATATCTGTTAGTAATTGTTTTCCCAATTCGTATAGTGCACGTTTCTCATTATCTTTCGGTAAATGCTCTTCACTAAATCCGCGTTGCCCAACTCCTTTTACCCAAGGCACATGTGCGTAACTGTAAAAGGAAATACGATCTGGTAATAATTCTTTCGTTTTTAAAATAGTATCGGTAATACTTTCACGCGTTTGAAATGGCAATCCAAAAATTAAATCATGACTTACCGAAGTATATCCAATTTCTCTTGCCCATTCCGTAACTAATTGTACTTGCTCGTATGACTGAATTCTGTGAATGGCTTTTTGAACTTGAGGATTATAATCTTGTACTCCATAACTCACACGAGTAAATCCGACATCGTACAACGCTTGTAATTGTTCTTTGGTTGTATTGTTCGGATGTCCTTCAAAACTAAATTCAAAATCTGCATGTTTGATACTTCCTTCTAATAATCCGTTCATCAATTTCTGCAATTGACTACTTGCAAAAAATGTTGGAGTTCCACCACCTAAATGAATTTCTTTAATTACTGGAGTTTCATTCATGTGAGTTTTGTACAACTCCCATTCTTTTAACAACGTATTGATGTATGGTTCTTCTACTTCGTGACGTTTGGTAATCTGTTTATGACAAGCACAAAATGTACACAAACTCTCACAAAACGGTAAATGAATATACAGACTAATTCCTTCCTTTTCATTGCTTTCTTGAAAAGATAATTTAAAACTTTCTATCCACTTTTCTTTTGAAAAGGTATCTGCATCCCAATACGGAACAGTAGGATAACTGGTATAACGTGGACCTGGAATATTATATTTTTGAATTAGTGATTTCATACTACTCTTGCTATTTTTTACTAAAAATGATTATTTCATTGAAACGGTATGAAACCAAAAAATCAACATTAAATTCTAATAAGAATCTGTATTTGTAGTTCCTGAAGTAACCAATGCAACACCCGAAGACGTTCCTAGTCGAGTTACTCCCATTTCAATATATTTCTTTGCGGTTGTTATATCTCTTATACCTCCAGCTGCTTTAATTTGTACTTTATCCTTTACTATGTCTTTCATCAATTGAACATCTTCAAAAGTTGCTCCGCCAGTTCCGAATCCAGTAGATGTTTTAATGAAATCAGCTCCAGCATTCAATGCTAATTCACTCACCTTTTGGATTTGCTCTTTGTTTAAATAACAGTTCTCAAAAATGACTTTCAATAGGTTCTCTCCTATTCCTTCTTTGATTAAACGGATTTCGTTTTCTACATAATCAAAATCTCCCTCTAATAACTTTCCAACATTAATAACCATGTCAATTTCTGATGCTCCGTTTTTAATACAATCTTTCGCTTCAAAAACTTTAGCTTCTGTTGTCATTGCTCCCAAAGGAAAACCAATAACCGCAGCTACTTTCACATTTGTTTCAGTCAATTCTTTTACTGCTAATTCCACATTCGAACCATTAACACAAACTGCATAAAAATTGTGTTGTTTTGCTTCTGCACACAGTGTTTTTATTTGTGCTGATGTTGCTGTAGCTTTTAACAAAGTGTGATCGATATATTTATGTATTTCCATATTCATTATTTGATTTTTCTTCCTACAAAATTCGTTGCAATGGTAGTAAATACCACAATACTAATTGAACTTAACGGCATTAAAATTGCCGCAATAACAGGAGATAACTGTCCGGTTACGGCAAAATACAATCCGATAAGATTGTAAAATATAGAAATAATAAAACAATAATGAATAATTTGAATCGCTTGCTTTGATGCTTTTACAAATGCTGGCAATTGTTGAAACTTCTTCGCGTCTAAAATGGCATCGCATGCCGGTGAAAACACGTTGATATCTTCCGAAATGGCAACACCTACATCACTTTGTTGTAGTGCTCCTGCATCATTCAATCCGTCACCAATCATAGCCACTTTTTTATTTTCTTCTTGTAGAGAAGCAATGGATTTTAATTTGTCTTCTGGTTTTTGATTGAATACTAACTTAGCGTCGTTTGGTAACAGTGCTTCCAATCGTTTTTGTTCACCATCATTATCACCAGAAACTACCGAAAGGTCATAATTAGAAAACGCTTTGAATACCGTGTCCACATCTTTACGATAGCTATTCTTTAAAGTAAACTTTCCTTTGTAATCGTTTTGCATACTAATATGAACAGAAGTATCCGCATTATGATTCCCTTCATTCTTTACAAAAGGAGCTGAACCTACTTTTACCAAGGTATCATCTACCACTGCTTCAATTCCTTCTCCCACATGTTCTTTCACCATTTTTGGAGCTATTGTTTCAACTGTAGCAAAAGAATTATATATCGTTCTACTCAATGGATGATTCGAAGTTCTTAGTGTAGACTTCAATTGAACTTTCTCTTCATTATTCAACTGAACTCCTTCATAACGAATTTCTGTATCCATATTGGTAGTTAAAGTTCCTGTTTTATCAAAAACCAATGCATTGACATCTGCCAGACGTTCTATCACTGAAGCATTCTTCAAATAGAATTTTTGCTTTCCGAAAATGTGCAACATATTCCCCAATGTAAATGGAGCAGCCAATGCAATTGCACAAGGACAAGCAATGATTAATACAGCAGTAAATACATTCAATACTTTTGAAGCATCAGTAACAAACCAAAATAAACTTGCTAACACAGCAATTGATAATACAATTACTGTAAAGTGCTTACTGATTTTATTGGTGATGCTTGTGTAAGATGAAAGCTTGTCTTTTTTAAATACGTCGTTACTCCATAATTGAGTTAAGTAACTTTGTTCTACCGCATGCATGGCTTCAATTTCAATAGCACCTGCCACTTGTTTTCCCCCTGCAAATAATTTATCACCAGATTGTTTCGCTATTGGAACAGCTTCACCTGTCACAAAACTGTAGTCAATCTCAGTTTGTTTACTTATTAAAATGCTATCTACCGGAATGATTTCCTGATTACGAATTAACAATCGATCTCCTTTTTGAATATCGAAAATTTGAATATTTTCTTCCTGATTATTCCCTACAATTTTGGTTACTGCAATTGGGAAATACGATTTGTAATCACGTTCAAATGATAAATAGCTGTAGGTTTTTTGTTGAAAGAATTTCCCTAATAATAAAAAGAAAACTAACCCTGTTAAGCTATCGAAGAAACCACTTCCTATATCTAAAATAATTTCCGCTGAACTACGAACAAACAATACGATGATTCCCAAAGCAATTGGAATATCGATATTTAATAGTTTTGAACGAATCCCTTTATAAGCCGAGATAAAATAGTCTTGTGCTGCGTAAAAAACCACTGGTAATGAAAAAGCGAACATCAACCAGCGAAACATGTGTTTGTATTGCTCCAGCCAAAACTCGTTTACTTCAAAATATTCTGGAAACGACATTAACATTACGTTTCCGAAAGCAAATCCCGCTACTCCTAATTTGTAAATTATACTACGATCAACTTTCTTATTTTCTGTGCTATAATCCTCTAACGAAATATATGGTTCATAACCAATAGAACTTAATAATTCCACCGTTTGCTTTAGAGAAATTTCATCTTTAGCAAAGGATATTCTCACACTCTTTTTAGGAAAATTAACTTGAGAACTCTTAATTCCAAGATGTAGTTTTTGCATGTTTTCCAGAATCCAAATACAAGAACTACAGTGAATATGTGGAATGTATAAATTCACTACTTGAATGGTTGCATCATTGAATTCTAGTAGCTTTTCAATAATATCTTCATTCTCTAAATAATCGTACTTGCCTTTGATATCTTCTGGAGTTGCACCTGGGCTATTTTGCAAGTCATAATAACAGGTTAAATCGTTTGATGAGAATATCTCGTACACCGTTTTACAACCGTTACAACAGAAACTTTTCTCGTCAAAAGTAATTGTTGTATTCGGCTGACATTCGTCTCCGCAATGGTAACAAGTTGTTTTCATCTTATTCGTTTAACCACAGCAAAGGTTTGAATTGTAGGAATGATAAACTATGATATTTATCAGGCTTTATTCTGATTCATATATTTTTCAACTTTACTTCATTCTGTTCATTTTGTCTTGAAACAAAACGAACCAAAAATTCAAGACTTAAATTCTCATCGGTCTAATCTCATTTCATATTGGAAATAAATGAACTCCTCCGAAGTATCGTCGTCAAACAGCATTTATTCCTGATCAATATTTCAATGGATTGACACTCGACTACGAATTCTATGTCCTTTGAAATAAATCTAAATGACAAGCTTTCTATAAATAATAGTTGTTCTTAATGCTTCTTTAAACAGCTTGACCTCGATCCTGAAGCATCAGGACGGGAGAAGTAATATCTCTAATTCTCCTTTTTATTCTGAAATAAATTCAGAATGAAAAAAAGGGCTTAATCAAATTGTTTAAACCCTTTTAACACAACTATTGCTACTAACGATCAACTATTAAAAACTAATTATATAATATCCCTTTACTATAATTAGATCTTCATTTCATTTATGAAAAAATCTCTAACATATGCTTTAATTTGATTCTCAGTCATACTGTCTTCTTTTTTAAAAGCAACGATTTTATCAAAGAGATCTTTATTCGAAATTTCTATATGTTTATGAAAATATTGTGGTACTTCAGCCGGACCAATAATTAACAATTCATCTGTTTCTTCAATTTGATCAACTATTGAATTGAAATAATTTTTCAACTGATGTTTTTCTTTCTTCATGTATTTACTGTCTTGCACTACATCTTGTGGTCCTCCTTTAAAACGCGTTCCTGATCCACCCCAAACTTTAAAGTCGTTAACTTCAGATTTTACAACTATTAAATTTTCTACCTCTTGTTCTATTTTCACGATAAACGCATTTCGCTTATCTAACCAAATTCCTGTTTTCATCTTCAACTATTTTAAAATTAATTTGCTTGTGGTACTACCATTAATGGTATTGTAATCTTATGACCTAGTTTTTGAATTACAGGTTCTCTAAAGATTTTCTCTATGAAACTATGTTCATTTTTGGTAATTGCTAAAAGATCAATTTCAGCATCTTCAATAAAGTCTAATATTTCTTCTGCAACTTTATCATATAAAGGCATTACATGGAAGTAATAATCAATTCCTTCAAATTCTTTCTTCAGTTTATCAAGGTTTTCTTGTTGAATATCTGTGAGCGTATCATCATCAAGTATATGCATTATCAAAATCGTTGCATTATGAAGTTTTGCTAAGAACTTAACATCTTCAATAACCTTTGGAGAAATTGATTTTAAATCCGTTGGAAACCCTATTTTATTAATAGTTTTAAACTCCATTTCATCTGGAACAATTAAAGTTGCACATTCTTCTGTTTGATTTAAGACATTTACAGCATTACTACCGAAAAACATTTTACGTAAACCTGTCATTCCTTTAGTACCCATAACCACCAAATCTATCTTGTGTTTTTTGGTATTTAGTTTTACAGAATCTACCAGGCTATCGAAACTTAAAATGGTCTTCTGACGGTTTTTGAATTTCGTATCTGTAATGGTAAAATATGATTTTAACTTATTCAGTTTAATCAATGCTTCTTCCCTGATCGATTGGGTAAATTTATGAGTGAGATTATTCAATCTAGACACTTCTATATCTACAGAATGTAGATGATAAAACTTACATTTTTCATTCTCAAATAAATTCAATGTATACTTTGCTGCATCAGTTGCATTCTTCGAAAAATCGGTTGGTATTAAAATATTCTTCATTTTAGTAAGCTTTAAATTTAGTATTGAGGTTAAGCCGCTTTATGTTTATCAAGTTGTCTTTTAACTTGATCTATAGCATTTGTTACTGCGATTTGATAATCGTTTTCATTGGCAGAAGCAAATAAATGCAAGCCTGGCTTCTTCATTTCAACTTCACAAATTCTTCCTTTATTCTCTGAACTATTTTCGTATTTGATGTACACATTAATATCAATTAGATTTTGATAAAACTTTGTCACCTTTTCTAATTTCTTTAAAATGAACATTTCTAGATTTTCACTAGTATTCATTCGAATAAATTGAATATTAATATTTGCCATAACTCTTATCTTTTTGGTTCATAACAAAGGTATTTCTAGAATATTTTTTATGTAATGATATAAATCAGTTTTGGTGTTTTTTTCAGTATTTTATTGATGTAGAATTAAAATTGGTTTAAATAAACTTTTATTGATTTTTGTGGTGGAATTATCAATAAACAAACGATCTAAAACTGAAGTTTCTTCAATCAACAAAACCGTTAAATCAATTGGATTTGTTTGTAAAACGTAAGATTTTACATAATTCAACGGAATATTTGATATCAACTGGTAATTAACTTGATCATGATTTTTTAAAATGAACTGATCTTTACTTGCAGTGGTGTAATCATTATTATTAACCACTCTTACCACTTTCAATATTTTATCTTGTAATATAGAAGGAGAAAGTATAATCTCTAAACTATCCTTATCATCTAATAAACATAGAACTTCTTTAGGTTTTGACAATACTGCTTCCTGCGGAACAATTATTGTTTCAGTTCGAATAGAACGAATTAGCTTTAAAGTATTACTTCCAAATATTTTTTCTCTTAAACTATTCGCACCGTCAAATCCTGTTACAATAGTATCGATGTTATATTTTGATACATATTCTTGAACAGCATCAATAAAATTATTGAATCGGATACTAGCTTTAAAAGTGGTATTATATTGATTTTCTAAAGTGTTTTTGATGATTTTAAGTTTCTCTTTATCATCACCAATTACTGTATCATAAATACTATCAGAACTTGCTAATTTCGACAGAGATAAATTTCCCGCCTTGCTAACATGTAATATGAAATAATTATGCTCTTTCTGAGAAAATAATGAACATCCGTAATGCATTGCATGCATCGAAGATTCTGAAAAGTCCGTTAAAAAAAGAATGTTTTTCATAATAAATACTTTTAATCAGCTTTATTTTACTGAGATAAAAGTATTTATACGATGGAAGTTACGAAATGATATAAATCATTACTCAACTAATTTCAAGGCTTCAACATCTAAGATTTTAATGTTTCTTCCTTCTATTGAAATAAGTCCTTGCTTTTTTAATTTGGAGATACTTCGAATTAGCGTTTCTGTAGCAATACCCGCAACACTAGCTAAATCGTAACGAGAAATTTTTATTGGATCTTCTGGCTTTCGATTTATTTTCTCAGCAAACTTTAATAACGTAGCTGCAGTTTTTTTGTGAACAGAGTTATATGCCATATCTATCAACTGTTCTTTTACGTCTTTCAGATTATCCGTTAATAAATCTACCAATTCTAAAACTACCTTATGGTTTTTGTGTAGCACATTTGTCAGTTCAGATTTTTTGATTCCCACTAATTCAGTTACACTAATAGCCACAGCAGTTTCTTGATATGCCTGATTCTGAGAAAAAGAAGTATACCCAAACAAATCATCTTCTTTATATAGCGAAGTTGTTAAATTCTTTCCTTGTTCGTTGAGTTTAGAACATTTTACGGCTCCTTTAGTTACTAAAAAAATATAGTTAGAATTGTCTCCTTCTTCGTAAACAATATCATCTTCTTTATATTGAAAAATTGTTCCGTTATCATCAAAGAAGTTTTTTAAATCATTTAAATTTCTTAGTTCTCCCTCAACTTCTTCTTCAACATTTTGCTCTCGACGTTCCTGTAAAATAGAAGATTTTGCCAACCTACTTTCAATTGCTTCTAACAATTCTTCCTCTGTAAAGGGTTTAGTGATATAATCATCTGCTCCTAAATTCATTCCTTTACGAATATCTCCTCTTTCTGTTTTTGCAGATAAGAAAATAAATGGGATAAATTGAGTTTCTTCATTCTGAGACAAAGCTTCTAAAACACCATATCCATCCAATTCTGGCATCATAATATCACAAACGATTATATCCGGTTTGGTTTCTTTTGCTTTCTCTAAACCTAGTTTACCATTTGCTGCAGTAACTACATTATAATACCCTGAAAGTTCTAATAATTCTTCTGTGTTTTCTCTTAATGTTACATCATCTTCTATGAGTAAAATTGTTTTCATATTACTGCTTTGTTTGGTATTTGTATGGTAAATGTTGATCCTTTATGCTCTTCACTAACAAATGTAATTGTTCCACCTAAATTTTCTAAATGACTTTTTACAATGTTTAACCCGATTCCTGTCCCTTCATTTAGCAATACATTCTCTGCTCTAAAATAACGTTGAAAGATATTCTTCTGATCTTTTTCTGGAATTCCAAAACCTTCATCAATTACTTTAATTAATGTATTTCTATTCTCTTGTGAAGTAGCAATTGTAATTTTTGTGTCTTCTGGTGAATATTTAATGGCATTACTTAATAAGTTCGAAATCGTCAGTTCTATAATCTTTATATCTTGGTAAATTTCATCTTCAATTATATCACTCTTTACAATAATTTCTTGTCCACGTTTTAGTAGTAAATCTAAATTACTGATCGTTTCAGATATTACATTTTGTAAACTAAAACTAGATAAATTATAGTTTACTTCACCTTTTTCAAGTTTTTCAATTGATAAGAAATCGTTTAAGATATTATTTAAATAGTGAACTTTATTGTTAATTATAGAAAGATGTTTTTCTCTCTTTTCCTGTTGTTCCGTTAGTTTATACTTTGCCAGTAACATACTTGAAGTTAAAATACCGCTTAAAGGAGTTTTAAACTCGTGAGAAACTAGCGATAAAAACTTTGTTTTTAACTCATTTAATTCTCTCTCTTTCTTTAATGCTACTTTCGCTTTCTGTTCTGCTTCAATTCTCTTTTTGTTTTCTTCGTCTAGTTCCTTATTTATCTTCTCTAATTCATCAACCGTCGTTTTCAAGTTTCGAGTTCTTTCTTTAACCTTATTTTCAAGCTTAGTATTTAATTCAAGAATCTCTAACTCTTGATGTTTCCTCAAAGAAATATCAATTACTAAAGCCATAATATATTTTTGACCTTGTATTTCTAACGGATTTAACCCTACTTCAATTGGAAAAATATTACCTTCTTTATGAACAGCATACAAATCTCTCCCTCTACCCATTTGTCTTTTCTCACGAGATCCCATAAAACTTTTGAAATGTGCACCATGGTTTCCCTTATATTTTTGAGGAATCAGAATTTCTAGATGTTGATTCAGAATTTCTTCTTCTTTATATCCAAAAGTCTGTAAGGCGGAAGAGTTAACTACTGTGATTTTTTGAAACTCATCTACTACAATTACCGCTTCAGAAACAGCTTCAAAAAGGGTATCAAAAACTACTTTATCTTCTTTTGAAAACATTACTAATTCTATTTACAGTAAAGATAATCCTTTCTAAAATATTGAAAACTGACTTTTATCATTTACTCAACAAGATCCTTCCAATAGCTTTGTATATAAATACTTACAAATGAAGGCTAAAAACCTAAATATTACTTTTTATCAAAATATCGCTAAAATATTTTATGCTGTTGCTAAGGCAGATAATATTGTGGCTAAAGAAGAGATTAAAATCTTAAAAAAAGTAGTTAAGGAAAATTGGCTGGAAGTAGATGAAACTTTTGATGTATTTGGTACTGATACTGCTTATCAAATAGAAATTGTTTTTGATTGGTTGTATAGTAAAAATGCAACTTCAGAAGATTGTTACAATGATTTTGTAGAGTATTACCAAAATCACTCTTATTTCTTTACATCTGAAATCAAAGCGTTGATTCTAGAAACATCTGGTAAAATAGCGAGTTCCTTTGCTGAGAAGAACAAATCCGAACTTATGCTATTGGCGAAACTAAGTATTGAATTCAAAAAAGAAATCGCTTAAAAGTATTTATTATGAAAACAGTATTTCGATATTTATTACAGTTAGCCCTAATTTCTATTATACTAACTAGTTGTACTTTGGAATCTAAATTTGGATTACCCAACACAGATAAAGTTGATCAAAATTTAATTGGTGTTTGGAGCACACCTTGTATTATTAATCAAGAAAGTGATACACTTACCATAAAACCATTAAATGAATATTCTTATAAACTACTTTTTGATACCAATGAAGAATTAGCAGCATATTCAGTAAAGATTAAAGATTATAACATTATCAATATCATCTCGAACGTAGATGGAAACAACCTGTTTTATGGATATGAAGTTGAAAAAGATACACTTCGTTTTTATGAAGTAAATCCAGAATTATTAAAGAGTGATATTTCATCACAAAAAGAACTCAACGATTTCTTTACTAAAAACATAAACAAGCATAATTTCTTTATGAATGCTTGTATTATGATTCGAAATAAAGACCTTTAACTAATTCATAACACCAATTATTATGAAGAATATTATACTCATATTGATAGTAGCAACCTTACTTACAAACTGCTCTTCTAATAGACTAGTGCATCAATATAAAAACCCAGAAACTGGATTTTTTGAATCGAATAAACTGTTTATAATTGGTTTAGAAGGTAACCTAGAACTGAGAGAAGAATTTGAAAAGAAATTATCCCAGGCTTTTGATAAAGAAAAAGTGAGAAGTGTTAAGAGTATCGACTTTTTTGAAGATTCTTTTACCAAAGAAAAAAAGACTTTAGAAGAACTCAATACAATTGAACAAACATTGTTAAACGCAGGATTTGATGCTATTCTTATTACTAAGGTTTTAGGAACAGAAAAGAGATATTATACTTCTAGAATGTTACATGAATTTATGACTAGTAATCAGACCTTCGAAGATTATTACTTTGGAAATCAATACAAGTATCTAAAGCAAAAAGGTAAAAAAGAGGATTATACCATTCACATTATTGAAACTTCATTGTACTGTATTTGTCCTGAAAAGGAAAGAGAATTATTATGGAGAGGAGAAATAGAAATCAAAGATTCAAACAATAATTCAAAGAACATTCATAATTTCATTGATGTACTTTTTGAAAATTTAAAAGAAAACGAGTTGCTACTTATTTATGAATAAGACCATTACCTATTGATGGTGTGAAAACTATTTAAAACCAATAGATTATCCTTACTTTTTTAAGAGTTTATTAATGAATATATCAAATAAAAAACTGTAACTTTCGTTATTAAATAATTATAAACTCTAAAAACCAATCACACTATGAAAAAGCTTATGTTAGGCTTATTCGCCGTTAGCCTTGTTGCGTGCAACAACGCTGAACCTGTAAACTACGTCCTATTTAATGGAACAATTAAAAATCCAAACAGTAAAAGTTTAACCATTCTTGATGGTTCTAACAAACCTGTTAGACAAATTAAAGTATCTGACACTGGAGCATTTGCTGATACTATTTTTAATGCCAATGGTTACTATGCTTTTAATGACGGAAAAGAAAGATCTGAAATTTATCTTCAAGATGGCTATGAATTGACTTTAGACATGGATGCTAAAGAATTTGATGAGACAATTAAATATTCTGGAAACGGAAGTGATGTAAACAATTACTTGTCTCAAAAATTCATGACTAAGGAAAAAGCTGGATCAACGTTTCAGTTATATTCAATGGATGAAGATAAATATTTATCTACCATGAATACCTTAAAAGAGGACTTAGAAAAATCTTTAGAAAATGTAGATGCTAAGTTCGCGAAACAAGAGAAGGTAAATTTAAATTACGAACATCTTAATCATTTAACTCAGTACGAACCTGCACATGGTTACTTTACAAAAAATAGAGATTTTAAAGTTTCTGAATCATTCCCAAATGCAATCGAAGGAATTGACTTGAATAATGAAGAACATTATAAACTATATAACTCATATAAAGGAATTGTAGGTTATGGTTTTGCTAAAGTTGCTAGAGAGAATGCTAAGAAAAATGGTACTTCATACGAAACAGAAGCAATTGCACATTTGAAAGAATTAAAGAGTGATGTTATTAAAAATGATATCCTTAATGGTTTTGTAAGACAAGTAAGTGTTATGAATCCTAATGCAGAAGCTTTATACAAAGGAATTATGGAAATTTCTACTGATGAAAAGCTTAAAGAGAGATTAACAAAACAATATAACGCTATTTTAACTCTAGCAGAAGGTAAAGATTCTCCTGTTTTTGTGAACTACGAAAACAATGCTGGTGGAACTACTTCTTTAGCTGACTTAAAAGGTAAATATGTATATATTGATGTTTGGGCAACTTGGTGTAAACCTTGTAAAGATGAAATCCCTCATTTAAAGAAAGTAGAAGAAAAGTATCATGATAAGAATATAGAATTCGTTAGTATTTCTATTGACGAAGAAAAAGATCATGAATTATGGAAAAAGATGATTAAAGACGAAAGTTTAGGTGGAACACAATTAATGGCAGATGCTGCTTGGGGTTCTAAATTTGTGCAAGAGTATCAAATTAACGGAATTCCACGTTTCATTTTAATTGATCCAACAGGGAAAATTGTAAAATCTTATGCTCCTAGGCCTTCAGATAAAAAGTTAATCGAATTATTTGACGGATTAAAAATCTAAAAGTTCAATTACTTTATAAAACATAAAAAACCACAGTAAACTTTACTGTGGTTTTTCAATTATGAAAAGTTGATTCGACTAAAATCCATCTCCAGGAGCCTCTGGTGAAGCTGCTTGAGCTTTTTTCGGATTTAAAATTAAATATGTTCCTAAAGCTGTTATTGCTGTATATTTTCCGTAATTCCCAATTTTTTGTAGGGCTTCTTTTCTAGTTATATCTTCTTTTTTTGACTGTATTTCTTTCATGATAAATTTCTTATTGAGTGTTTACTCTACAATTACCTTCTTAGTTATAGTTCCAAAATCTGTGGCTAATTTTACAATGTAAATTCCAGCAGAGACATTTGACAAGTTTATTCTATTAACGCTGTTAACATTAGCTTTAGAAGTTGTTATTTCTTCTCCCAATATTGAATATACTTTTGCAGAAGCATTAGCAGTTAAACCCGAAACAGTAATTTCTTTTTTCCCAGATTTAAAAATATTTACCTCAGATAAATTACTATCAATATCATCTGTACTTAATTTTGAAGAAATGGTATGAATATAAAATCTACCCACTCCATTTATTGCAGAAGATGAAGTAATAGCATAATCATTTTCATCATTCATTTTTACAATCTTACCTTCTTCTCTATCTTCAATGTATACTTCTAATTCAGAAGGTAATCCTAAGCTTGAAACTGTAAATGAAACTTTAGTATTTGCAGCAAGCTTTAATCCAACAGGTATAATCATATTCTCATAATCAGAATTTGGCAACGATTGAATAGTAAAATCTTCATTAGATTCTTCTAATAAATGAGTAAACACATCAAAATTTGCAGCTCCAAAGTTTCCAACATCATAACCTGGATCTAATCCTTTTGTTGTATTTGAAAAATACTTGATTGTTGTTTTTACTGAAACCTCATTTGCAGTAGCTATTACATTAATAGTTGGTGTTTGGTTAGCTGTTCCTTTAGCAAAAATCCCTCCAGTAGTTGGTTGAGTTAAAAGTTGACTATGATCTAATGTTATTGAGCTTGCACTAGATCCTGCTTTTATAAAAAATCCTTGACCTGGAGCTAATGAATTTTCTGAAGTAACTAAGGAATTGGCAACATACTTATTCTGTGTATTATCCCAAACATATGCTGCAACAAAAGCTGGATCCATACTTGCATTATTATCTGCTACGAAATTATCTCCTGTATTTTCATTTAATGGTAAAAATGCTGTAAACGGATTACCAACAGCGTTCCATTCTGAAGCTACAACAGTTTTAGTTACAGTACTCGTTTCTACAGTTCCTGTGAAACTTACTTGTCCATCAGTAGCTCTAGAAATAGCATAACCTCTACCTTTTTCAAAAGTTAAGGTATTCGTAGTTAAATCATCTGTTGTATAATACACCCATTTCGCTCCATCTGCATTACTATCATCATAGTATGCAATTGCATATCTATTTGGTGTTACACTTGTATTAATCCTTATATTATTAGATGCATTTTCAGCAAACTCTTTAATGCTTTGTCCAACCACAGGAGAACTTACAACATGCCATTTATTGGCAAGTAATCCTCCTCTTAAATACGTCACTGTTCCCGAACCAGAAGCTGTTCCTTTAACTATTAAAGAACCACTATTTGTTTCTCCTGAATTTATTGTAACAGTTCCATTGTTTGTAAAATCTCCATCAACTTGAGCACTCGACATGTCAAGAATTACTAATGATGAAGAAGCATCTATGGTAAGATCTTTCATTTGGGCATCTGTTCCAATTCCTATAACAGGTTTATCAGTTACATTCGGAATTGTAATATCATAAGTAGTTTCTGGAAGTGCATTAATATCCCAGTTTCCAGCACTTGCCCAATCTGGATCTACTGCTCCTGTCCATGTTGCAGAAGTAATTACAACTGCTCCTGTAGAATCAAAACTATCTCCTGTAATTTGTGAACCTGGAGTATTTGTGCAATCAGCCGTATTAAAACCAGAAGTTGTTGGTCCACACGCTGTAAAAAACTGATCTAAGAATACAGAACCTTCTTCAAAAGTTACATTTGGACTTTCATTAATATCAGCATATTTAAATTTAATACTGAATAAATGTGCTGCTGTACTCGTAACATTATTTCCAGCAAAAGATCCGCTACTCGCCAATTGTTGAAATGACGTAGAAACTCTAGAAGTAGTATTATCATTTACAACGAACGATTGGTAAGCTGCAACTGCTCCTCCAAAGAATGAAGTTGCTAAAATTGAACCATCTGGTTGAGTCATTTCAAAATTTCCATTGGTATGCACATTATCTCCAAATGCAGCTGTATTGTAGTTAAAATAAATTTGTCCTGAGCCTATAATAAAATCAGTATCAGACGAAATGTAAATATCTGCTTCATAATAATCATTTGTACCGTCATTAGTATTTCTAGCATTTACAAATGTGAAGCTAATATTTTGGGCAAAAGTAATTGCCGAAATAAAACTTAGTATTAATGTAATTATACTTTTCATTTTTAAATTTTTAATAGGATTATGTTATACTCTTTGTATGTTTATTACTTGCATATGAATTCCATTGAACGATTTTTCAATTTGTACTTTCGACAGCCAAAAAAGCGTTCCATGATGGATAATTGGTAGAAAAGCAAACTTTTGTATTACTCTTCTCATCTTTGGTTTTCTATGAGATTTTAATATTATTTTCATTATCGTATTTCTTAAATTACTTATAGGATGTAAGTAGCACATGAGAGAAGGATTTAATGGTATATCCCACAAGTATAAAGTGTGTGTGTTACCTTCTCTTCATGTACTTCTATTTACCCTAAGTCTTAAAATTGTTCTCCTTTACCTATATTTTGTAGTATTACATTGATATCTGAGTTTTGAACTTGACCGTTCATATCGACATCAAAAATGCTGTAACCAGAAATTCCAATTTGTAAAACAGCTCCGTTTAAATCTGCATTTTGAACTTGACCGTTTGCATCAAAATCTCCTAAAAGCAATCCATAATTTCCATTAGTTAAATCACTTAAAGCGGCAGTACCTCCAGTAATATTATTTGGATCGTTAAAATTTATTAAGGTTGCTGTAGTGTCTAAAGCATAACTGGTATTAGATAAAATTGTGACATGATTTCTATGAGCAATAGCAACATAAAACTCATCCTTCCAAGCTGTTATTGTAGGATTTGAAACACCATCAACATCTACAATAGTTCCATCTCTTAATAGTAATGCCGATTTGGTATATCGTATCTCAGAAACATCATTTGCATTTCTTAATTGTATTTCAATCCAATCGACCACAGCACTATTTCCTGTTGTATCAAAAACAGTTGGCTCGCAAGTAATTGCATCTGCATAAGGAGAAGTAGTCGGAATGTGATTATTGATTCTTAAATCATCATTCATAATTCCCGTATTCCTATCAAAAGGACCTTCTAAAAACACGTTAACATCAACTAAACATGATTCACAATCTGTGCTGAAATATGATTGTGCATCAATAGAAGTCCAATTTGTAGTTGAGTACGCTACATCATCAACTTGAATACAATTTAAATCAGGATTTCCATTTGCTGCCATCCTTAAGAAATTTGAATTATTTCCATTATTCAATTTCAAAACAGATAAATTTGAATTATCTACTCTAAGATCATTCAGTTGACTATTTTCAGAAATATCTAATGCCTTCAAATTTGTTTCTCCTAGATCAAGAGTTAATAAAGAGGACAATGAAGAAACATCGATAGTTTCAATTGCTGTTCCATCGGCATAAATAGTAGCCAGATTGTTTAAGTTCTCACCAAAAATAACTGTCGTTAATAACGGATTGTCATCGATATCGATTCTGGTAAGTGCTGTATTTGCTGAAAAATCTAAGCTTGTAACTTGGTTCAAATCGATATCAAAATCTTCTAACAGAGTATTACTTGATAAGTCAACAGTTGTTAAATTATTAGACTCTAAATTCACATCATTAACTAATGTGTTTTTCGATAAATCAATTGATGAAAGATTGTTATAACTTAAATCAGCATTTTCTAACAGTGTGTTTTTCGATAAATCAATTGATGAAAGGTTATTATTATCTAAATCAAAAACCTGTAAATTAACATTGGTAGTAAAATCAATTGCATTAATAGCATTGTTATCAATTTCTACATCTCTTAAAAGTGTACAACCAGTAAAATTTATAGCAGTTAAGGTTGCCATATCATCCGCATCTACAGTAGTTAAGAACGTATTATTACTAAAGTCTAAAGTGGTGAAGCTATTCTTATCACAATCAATTGTCTCTAATTTTAAATTTCCAGAAAGATCTAATGTTGTTAATGAATTAACTGAGCAATTCAACGTGATTAATGATGCGAAAAATTCAATTCCTGTTAAATCTGAAATACTTTGACTATTCACATCTAATTCTTTTAAATGAAAAATATTCTCTAAAGGAATTTGATTGTCGCTACTAATATCATCATACGCAGCTAAAGCGGTTTCAAATGCAGAATCTGGAATGGAAATATAGGAAGTACATTGTGTAGCATTAAATGTAGTTTGATTATCAATATTTGTAAAATTAGCAGTTGCATACGTTTCATTATCAACAGTAATACAAGTTAAATCTGCATTGTTACGAGCATCAAAAGAAGTTATACTTGTGTTTGCTCCATTTTTAATATTCAAAATTAGTAATGCATTTGTACTAACATCAATACTAACAAGCTTTGTTAAGCTAGACAGATCTAAAACCTGAAGTGCATTGTTTTGCATATTCAGATTTTCAAGCTCTGTATTTTTTGAAAAATCTGCTGTTTTTAAGCTGTTACCACTTGTATTCAAAGTTTTCAACGCTATAAAACCTTCTATTCCCGTTAAATCCGCAATATTTTTATTTGAAATATCTAAGTCTTCAATAGTTTCTATACTCGCTACAGGAATGTGATTATCATTTAGAATATCATCAATAGCTGAAAATTCCGCCTCGAAGTTATCATCTGGTATATAAATATGTGAATCACATCCAATGCTATACGTTACATCTGAAGTAAAGTTATTTGTAGCATAATTTACATCATCAACTGATACACAATTTAGATCTGCATTTTGTCCAATACTTAAATTACTTAGTTGTGTTAAATCAATATTTCTTAGATCTAAACTATTTAGGTTATTACCGAAAATCTGAATAACAGTAAGCTTAGTATTATTACTAAGATCTAAACTTTCAAGTTCATTTGATCCAGCACTCAAAAATGTAAGATTGATAGCATCAGTAAAATCTAATGTCTTAATAGCACCTGTATTTACTTGAAATAATTCTAAAGCGGAATTTCCACTTAGTGTTAATGTCGCTAAATTGTTATTTGCACTACCGTTTATGGTATTTAGGTTTGATAATCCAGTAAAATCAAGACTGGTGAAGTCACTACTTCCAAAACTAAACGACTTTAATGCAGTATTATTTGTTAGATTTATTGTAGTCATCGTAGTTTTTTCCACAAATAAATCTTCTAAGTTTACTAATGCTGAAACATCTAAACTTGTTAATGGATTTTCATCTAACTCCAAATAAGTTAAAGCGGTATTATTAGAAAGATTTATACTACTCAAATTACAATTCTCTGCTGTCAGTCTGGTAAGATTTGTGTTTTGTGAAAGATCAATTCCAGAAGATAAATTCAAATCACTGATATATAAGTAATCTAAATTTATGTTTGCTGATAAATCTAAGGTTGTAAAACTATTCTCACCAATGAATAATTGTTCTAATGCAACGTTTTTACTTAAATCTACAGAAGTTAAAAGATTGTTGTTTGCTCTTAATTCTTCAAGTATTGGAAAAGCTTCAATTCCTGTTAAATCTGAAATTTGATCTCCACGTACATCTAAACTTGTTACTGTTGCTACATTAAGTCTTGGAACTTGCCCATCATTAGCAATATCATCATATGCTGCTAGTGCAGTTTCAAAATTAGCATCTGGAATAGAGACATATGTACAATCAGTTTCATTGAAAGTTGTATACTCATCAATACTTGTCCAATTTGCATCACTATACGTAACATCATCCACTAATACGCAGGTTAAACCGCTATTTCCAGAAATACTAAATGTATTTATATTAGTATTATTTCCGTTTTTAACGTTTAAATAGGTCAGTTCATTTCTGCTGATATTTATTGATTGTAACAATAAATTATTAGAAAGATCTAAAGATGTAATTTTATTATCTCTAACATCAATTTTGTCAAGATTTGCTAATGTTGATACGTCTATACTCGTAATAATACAATCGTCGATAACTATTTCTTCTAACGATGGTAAATTCCCAAAAGTTACTGTTGTTAGTGCTGGGTTTTCCTCTGCATTTATATCTTTAAGAGTAGGAATATCTGGAAAGTGTAAACTTGTAAATAAATTCTCTCCTAAATCAACATCAAGTAAGGCTATATTTCCTGAGAGATCAATTGTAGTTAACTGATTTTCTTCTAAATCTAATTCTTGTAATGCCGTATTACTAGTTAAATTAATAGAATTAATTTGATTAGTAGACAAATCTGCTTCTCTTAAAGCTGTGTTTGAAGATAAGTTTAAGGTTGTAAGGTTATTTCTTGCTAAATCAATTTCCGTCAATTTAGTATTTGAACTTAAATCAATAGATGAAAGTTGACAGTTTCCCAAATCAAATACTTGTAACTCTATATTTCCACTTAAATCTAACCCAGCAGAGAAATCATTACCATAAGTATATAAATGTGTTAATGCCGCATTACTATTTAGATTTAAAGTTGTCAAATTATTATAGTAACAACGTAAATCTTCTAAAACAGGATTACCGGTTAAATCAACAGATGCTAATTCATTACTTGGAATTCGAAGTATTTTTAGCTTTGAACTATTGGTAACATTGATACTTGTAAGATCATTATTCTCACAGATTACTTCTACTAATTCAGTATTAGCACTTAAATTTAAAGAAGTTAGTTGATTCCTACTCACTTCTAAATATTTTAAGTTTTTGTTAGATGAAAAATCAACTGTTATAAGCGAATTATTAGAACAATTTATCTCTTCTAAAAGTACAAATCCCTCTATTCCTGTTAAGTCTGAAATCCCTCTATTATTAAGATCTAATGTTTTAACTGAGTACACCACATCTCTTGGAACTTGCCCGTCTCCATCAACATCGTCATATCCCATATCAAACAAAACTCCTTCAAAAGTACCGTCCGGTATTTGAATATAATTGGTACAGTTAGTATCACTAAATAAAGTTTGATTATCAATATTCGTAAAGTTGGTTGTTGCAAAAGTTGCATCATCCACCAAAACACAAGTCAAGTCAGAATTTCCTGTAGCATCAAAACTCGTTACGTTTAGATTGTTTCCATTTTTAAAATTTAATGAAAATAGCTCATTGTTGCTGGCATTAATACTTGTTAAATTTACCAATTGAGAAGTATCTAAAACTCCTAAAGAATTATTGGAAACATCCAAAGAAGTAATTGCTGTATTAGCACTTAAATCTAGAGACTGGATATTATTATTAGCAACATTTAAAGTCGTTAACGCTGTAAAGTTCTCAATACCTTGTAAACTTGAAATATTTGAATTTGAAACGTCTAAAGATTGTAAACTAGAAATTGAAAGAATAGGGACTTGATAATCATTTTGAAAATCATCTAATCCTAAATTATATAAAGCATTTTCGAAGTTTAAATCAGCGATGTAAACATATTGATTACAATTCGTTGTAAAGTTAGTATTCGTATCTGCATTAAAATTGTTTACCGCAAACGAAACTTCATCTACAGAAACGCAACTCAAATTTGGGTTGTTCTCAATATTACAGGTGTGAATATTTTGATTATTTCCATTTCTTAAATCAATTGATGTTAAATTGTCTGAAGTAATATCTAGACTCGTTAAAAGTGGATTATTACTTAGATCTAAGGTAGTAATATCGGTACCAGTTAATGAAATACTGCTAAGTTTAGCTGCATCTGAAAGATCAATTGAACCAAGACTTGTAAATGCTAAATTAATACTCGTAACGTTTACTGCTCCAGAAAGTGTTAGTGTTGTAAAGTTTCGGTTGTTATAACAATTGATATTTTCAATACTTAACAAGTTCGTTACATCTAAAGAAGTAAGATTATTATTCGTACAATTCAAGTATCTTAAACTACTATTGCTTAATACATTTAAGCTCGTAAGATCGTTATTAAAAAGATTTAGATTTTCTAATTTAGTTAATGCTGAAATATCTAAACTTGTAAAATCATTATTACTCAGAAACAATTCTGTTAACTCAGTATTGCTAGACAGATCAATTGATGAAAGGCTATTTCTTTGTGCATTAAGACTCGTTAATGAAGTAAATCCTTCAATTCCTGATAAATCAGAAATCCCTTCATTTTCTATGGTTAAACTTGTTAGGTTTTCAATATTTGCTGTTAAAACTTGTCCATCTCCTGAAACCGTATCATAACCTAAAGTTACTAAAGCAGCTTCAAAATTGGCATCGGGGATTTGGGTATACTGCGCATTAAGAAACGAAGTAATTCCAATAGTGAAATAAATTATTAATTGTACTTTTTTTCTCATTTTATTTAAATTAAACTCCCTTTATTACAAGGAATTA